>NZ_CP070356.1:4186045-4501394 GCF_016919445.1 Pseudomonas sp. PDNC002
CATGCTGCTGCTCGGCGCCTACGCGGTGCTGATGCAGCGCTACAGCGGCCAGCGCGACCTGCGCGTGGCCGTGCCCATCGCCAACCGACAGCAACTGGAAACCGAAGGCCTGATCGGCTTCTTCGTCAACACCCAGGTCATGCCGTGCGCACTGGCTGACGACGAATCCTTCGCTGCGCTGCTCGCTCGTCTCAAGCCGCTGGCACTGGGGGCACAAGCCAATCAGGACCTGCCGTTCGAACAACTGGTGGAAGCGCTGCAACCCGAGCGCAGCCTGGCCTACAACCCGCTGGTGCAGGTGAAGTTCAACTTCGGCTTCGACGTCAGCCGCCTGCCCGATGCCGGCGCGCTGAAGCTGGAGCTGTTCAGCGAGGAACAGTACGGCGCGCGCTTCGACCTCGCCCTGGACATGGCCGAGGCACTGGACGCCAGCGGCGCGCCGGGCGATGAACTGCGCGGCAGCTTCGTTTATGCCCGCGACCTGTTCGACGAGGACAGCGTCGCCGCTATCGCCGGCCAGTTCGAGGCGCTGCTTCGCCAGCTGTGCGCCGAACCGCAGCGTGCTCTCGGCGAGCTGCCGCGCCCGGTCGCTTCACGTCGTCGTGGCGAGGCGCGCCAGTGGCCGCAGCAGGACGTGCTCGCTCTGTTCGCCGCGCAAGCCGCCGCGCAACCGGATGCCATTGCGGTGCAGGATGAGGGTGTGCACTACAGCTATGCCGAACTGGATGCGCGCAGCAATCGCCTGGCCAACACGCTGATCGACAGCGGCGTGGAGCAGGGCGAGTGCGTCGCAATCTGCCAGGAGCGCAGCGCGCAGTGGGTTCTCCTGCTGCTGGGCGTGCTTAAGGCCGGTGCCACCTATGTACCGCTGGACCCGGCGCAGCCCGCCGAGCGCCTGCGCCAACTGCTCAAGGACAACGCCATCGGTCGCGTGCTGGTCAGCGATGCGGTGCTGGTGGAGACCTTCGGCGAAGCCGCCATGCTGATCCCGGCCGGTGGCCCAGAGCAGGGCATTGATGCCGCGCCCGCGCGGAACATCGACCCGCAGCAAGCCGCCTACGTCATCTTCACCTCCGGCTCCACCGGCCAGCCCAAGGGCGTGCGCGTCAGCCACGGGGCGCTGGCCAACTACGTGCAGGCCGTGCTGGAACGCCTGCAACTGGACCAGGGCCGCGCCCACGGTCTGGGCATGGCCATGGTCTCCTCGGTGGCCGCCGACCTTGGCCACACCACGCTGTTCGGCGCGCTGTGCGGCGGTGGTCGCCTGCACTTGGCGGATGCCCAGGCTGTGGCCGATGCCGAGCGCTTCGCCGCGTTCATGCAGGAGGTGGACGTGCTGAAGATCGTCCCCAGCCATCTTGCCGGTTTGCTGGCGGCGGCGCCGAATGCTGCCGCCGTGCTGTCGCGCCGCCTGCTGGTGGTGGGCGGTGAAGCCTGCGACCGCGCGATGCTGCAACCGCTGCGCGAGCTTGCACCCAAGCTGCGCATCGTCAACCACTACGGCCCCAGCGAATCCACCGTGGGCGTGCTGACCCACGAGTGGTCGCTGCTGGACGACCTGCCGGCGGGCAGCCTGCCCATCGGTACGCCGCTGGTCAATACCGCCGTCCGCGTTCTCGACGAGAACGGTCGCGATCTGCTGCCCGGCGTGCCGGGCGAGTTGTACATCGGTGGCGCGGGCTTGGCGCTGGATTACCTCGGCCAGCCGGAAATGACGGCCGAACGCTTCGTAGAGATCGAGGGGGAGCGCCTGTACCGCAGTGGCGACCGTGTGCGCCTGAACCGTCGCGGCGACGTGGAGTTCCTCGGCCGCGTCGACGACCAGGTGAAAATCCGCGGCTACCGCGTCGAACCGGGCGAACTGGCGCAGGCGCTGAAGCGCCTGCCGGGTGTGCGCGATGCCGTGGCGCTGGCCGAGCGCGAAGGCGACGGTCCGATGAAGCTTCTCGCCTGGGCCGTTGCCGAGGGGCAGAGCGTGGAAGCGCTGCGCGAAGCCCTGGCCGCCGAAGTCCCGGAATACCTGCTGCCGGCCCAGCTGATCCTGCTGGAACGCCTGCCGCTGAACGCCAACGGCAAGGTGGATCGCAAGGCCCTGCCGCGTGCCGAGTCGGTCGCCAAGGCAGTGGACAGCACGCCGCTGAGCGAACTGGAACAGCGCATCGCCGATATCTGGCAGGCCGTGCTGAAAGTCGAGCGCGTCGGCGCCGAAGACAACTTCTTCGAGCTGGGCGGCGACTCCATCCTCAGCCTGCAGATCATCGCGCGCATTCGAAAGCTGGGTTACAAGCTCAGCCCGAAACAGCTGTTCGAGCGCCAGAGCGTCCGCCAACTCGCGCAATGGCTGGAAAGCCGCGCGCCGGCTGCCGCTGCGGCACCGGCTCCGGTGGCCGCCGTCAGCGGCGAAGTCGCCTTGTCGCCGGTGCAGGCGCGTTTCTTCGAACGCGTGCCGAGCGCCCAGCGCCATCACTGGAACCAGGCACTGCTGCTGCAACCGCGCGAAGCGTTGGACAGCGATATCCTGGCCCGCGCGCTGCACTGGCTGGTCGGCCAGCATGACGCGCTGCGCCTGCGTTTCGACGGCAGCCGCCAGCGTTATGCCGAACAAGGCCCGCTCGATATGACCCTGTTGTGGCGTCGCCGCGCCGCCGACGCACGCACCCTGGAGCGCCTGTGCGACGACGCCCAGGCCAGCCTGGATATCGCCAACGGCCCGCTGCTGCGCGCCATGCACGTCACGCTGGAAAGCGGCGGCGAACGCCTGCTGCTGGTCATCCACCACCTTGCGGTGGACGGCGTGTCCTGGCGCATCCTGCTGGAGGACCTGCAATACGCCTACCGCGAGCTGCGCGCCGGCCGCACGCCCGCCGCGCTGCCACGCAGCGACAGCTACCAGGCGTGGAGCGCCCGCCAGCAGGCAGCCGCCAACAGCGCCGAAGTCGCTGCGGAGCTGGCTTACTGGCAAGGCGAACTGCGCGGTGCTCCGTCGCTCAACCGTGCCCGCAGCGACGCTCCGGCCACCTGGAAAGAAGCCGCCAATGCGCGCTTCAGCCTCGACGCTGAAACCACCCGCCAACTGCTCGGCCCTGCGCTGAAAGCGCAGCGCGTGCAGATCAACGACCTTCTGCTGACCGCACTGGCCCGAGCGCTGTGCGCCTGGACCGGCGAGTCCTCCGCACTGGTGGAAATGGAAGGCCATGGCCGGGATGCCTTCGATGGCGAAGCGGCGCTGGACCTGAGCCGTTCCGTGGGCTGGTTCACTGCGCTGTATCCGCTGCGTCTGCAAGCCGGCGGCGAGCCGGGCGCGGACCTGCGCGCCACCCGCGAACACCTGCGAAACCTGCCGCGCTCCGGCATGGGTTACGGCCAACTGCGTTACCTCAGCGAGCACGCGGCCAGCCTGCGTGACCTGCCGGCGCCGCAGGTGACCTTCAACTACCTTGGCCAGCTCGACCAGGCTTTTGCCGACGCCGACTTCCTGCCGGCCTTCGAAGGCGTCGGCCGCAGCCAGCCGCTGAATGCCGCGCTGGGCAATGCGCTGGTCTACGCCGGCCGTGTGCTGGGCGGTGAGCTGAGCCTGGAAGTCACCTACAGCAGCGCGATGTTCGACGCTGCCGACGTCGATGAGCTGCAAGCGCTGCTGCGCGCCGAATTGCAGGCGCTGGTGGCGTACTGCTTGGCGACGCCGCGCAAGCTGGAGGCCGCTGAGCTGCCGCTGGTCGATCTGGATCAGGCCCAGCTCGATGCGCTGCCGTTGCCGGCTGGAGTCGATGACCTCTATCCGCTGTCGCCGATGCAGCAGGGCATGCTGTTCCATGCCCTCGACGTGCCGGGCTCGTCGCTCTACGTCAACCAACTGCGCGTCGATCTGGACGGCCTCGATGAAGCCCGCTTCCTCGACGCCTGGCATGCGGTCATTGCCCGCCACGCCAACCTGCGCACCGGCTTCCTCGCCAGTGCGGATTCGGCGCCGTTGCAATTCGTCCTGCGTGAGGTGCAGTTGCCGGTGCAGTCCTTCGACTGGCGCGACCAGCAGGTGAGCGAGCAGCAGCTGGAAAGCGTCGCCGACGCCCAGCGCAACCTCGGCTTCGACCTGGCCCAGCCGCCGCTGCAACGCCTGGCGCTGGTGCGCCTCGATGAGCGCCGCTACCACCTGATCTGGACCTGCCACCACCTGCTGCTGGATGGCTGGAGCAGCGCGCGGCTGATCGGCGAAGTGCTCGTTCTCTACCGTGGTGAGACGCTGCCGGCGCCCATCGCGCAGTACGGCGACTACATCGGCTGGCTGCGTGCCCAGGACGGCACCGTCGGTGAAACCTTCTGGCGCGAGCGCCTGAAAGGCTTCGACGAGCCGACCCTGCTGGCCACCGCCTGCAGCGCGAGCTTCCGCGAGGAACCGTTGCGCGAGTTGCACAGCCGTCTCGACACGGCGCCGCTGCAACGCTTCGCTCAGGCCCAGCGCATCACCCTCAACACCCTGGTGCAGGGCGCCTGGGCGCTGCTGCTGCAACGCTACTGCGGCCAGCGCAGCGTGACCTTCGGCGCCACCGTTGCCGGTCGCCCGGCGACCCTGCCGGGGGCAGAGGAGAGCCTCGGCCTGTTCATCAACACGCTGCCGATCCTGCAGACCCCGGACGACGCCCAGCGCGTTGGCGACTGGCTGCGTGAGCTGCAGGCCTTCAATCTCGACGTGCGCGAGTTCGAGCACACGCCGCTGTACGACATCCAGCGCTGGGCCGGCCGTGGCGGCCAGGCGATGTTCGACAGCCTCATCGTGTTCGAGAACTTCCCCATGGATGCGGCGCTGTCGTCGTCCGCGAACGATGAGCTGCGCATCCTCGGCCATCGTCCCGTGGACGGCACCAACTACGCCCTGGCGCTGGTGGCCAGTGCCGGCGAGCAGTTGGACGTGCGCTACACCTACCGTGCCGACCGCTTCAGCGCGAGCCAGATCGAACAGCTGCGTGGCCACTTCGAGCGCTTGCTGCTGGCTCTGGTGGAAGACGCCGAGCGTCCGCTGGGCCGCGTCAGCCAACTGGGCGGTGACGAGCGCCATGCACTGCTACAACGCTTCAACGACACCGATGCCGCTTTCCCGGCAGACGTACAACTGCAAAGTCTGATCGAGCGCCAGGTTGCGGCGACCCCGGCCGCGCTGGCCCTGCAATTCGGCGAGCAGCGCCTGAGCTACGCCCAGCTCAACGCCCGCGCCAACCAGCTCGCGCACTGGCTGCGCGGCCAGGGTGTCGGCCCGGATGTGCTGGTCGGTGTGGCTGCCGAGCGTTCGGTGGAGCTGGTGGTGGCCCTGCTGGGTATCGTCAAGGCCGGCGGCGCCTATGTGCCGATGGACCCGGACTACCCGCAGGATCGCCTGCAACACATGCTGGGCGACAGCGGCGTCAATCTGCTGCTGACCCAGCAACACCTGTTGGAACGCCTGCCGCAGACGGCTGCGAAAACGCTGTGCCTGGACAGCCAGTGGAGCGAAATCGCCACGGCTTCCGAGCAGAACCCGGCCATCGAGGGAAGCCCGCAGAACCTCGCGTACCTGATCTATACCTCCGGCTCCACGGGCAAGCCCAAGGGCGCCGGCAACAGCCACCGCGCGCTGGTCAACCGCCTGCACTGGATGCAGAAGGCCTATGCGCTGGATGCCTCCGACCGCGTGCTGCAGAAGACTCCGTTCAGCTTCGACGTGTCGGTGTGGGAGTTCTTCTGGCCGCTCATGACCGGCGCTGCCCTGGTGGTCGCCGCGCCCGGTGCGCACCGCGACCCGGCGGCATTGCGTCAGGTGATCGAGGCGGGGCAGGTCACCACGCTGCACTTCGTGCCGTCGATGCTGCAGGCCTTTGTCGCTTCCGGCGAACTGGAGCGCTGCACGTCGCTGCTGCAGGTGATGTGCTCCGGCGAGGCGCTGCCCTACGAGCTGCAACAGCAGTTCCGCCAGCGCAGCAGCGCGAAGCTGCACAACCTCTACGGCCCCACCGAGGCGGCGATCGACGTCAGTTTCTGGACCTGCGACGAGGACAGTGCGCGGCAGGTCGTGCCCATCGGCCGGCCCATCGACAACCTGCGCCTGGTGCTGCTGGACGAGCGCCTGGAGCCGGTGCCGCAAGGTGTGGCTGGCGAGCTGTACATCGGCGGCGTCGGCCTGGCGCGCGGCTACCACGCGCGTCCCGGCCTGACCGCGGAGCGCTTCGTCGCCGATCCCTTCGGCAGCGCTGAACGTCTCTATCGCACCGGCGACCTGGCTCGCCAGCGCGAGGACGGCGCCATCGAGTACCTGGGCCGCCTCGATCACCAGGTGAAGATCCGTGGCCTGCGCATCGAACTGGGCGAGATCGAGGCGCGCCTGCAAGCGCAGCCGGAAGTCAGCGAGGCCGTGGTGGTGGCGAAGGACGGCGTACTGCTGGCCTACGTGGTCGCCAGCGCCGAGCCCGAGGCGCTGCGCCAGGCACTGCAAAGTGAGCTGCCGGACTACATGGTGCCGTCGCGGATCATCGTCCTTGATGCCATGCCGCTGTCGCCCAACGGCAAGCTGGACCGCAAGGCCCTGCCGGACCCGCAACTGGGCGATAGCCAGCGTGAGTACGTGGCACCGCGCAGCGACCTGGAAGTGGAGTTGGCCGGTATCTGGCAGCACGTATTGCAGGTGGATCGCGTCGGCCTGCACGACGACTTCTTCGAGCTGGGCGGCCACTCGCTGCTGCTCACCCAGGTCGGCTTGACCCTGCGTCAGCGCCTGGGGCTGGAGTTGCCGCTGCACCGCCTGTTCGAGCTGAGCAACCTCTCATCACTGGCCGCCTGGATCGAAAGCCAGCGGGCAAGCTCCGCCAGCGCGGAAGAGGAACTGGACCTGATGGATGAACTGCTCGGCGAGCTGGAGAACCTGTAATGAACCACCCGATGGACGCCCAGCTGAAGCAGGTCGCGGAGCGCCTTGGCGCACTGTCCGAGGACAAGCAGATCATCTTCCTGCGCCAGCTCCGCGAGAAAGGCGTGAGCCTGTCGCGCCTGCCGATTCTCCGTGAGGGGCGCGAATACGCGCCGCTGTCGGCGGCCCAGGCGCGCCTGTGGTTCCTCTGGCAGATGGAGCCGCACAGCGCCGCCTACAACATCCCGGCCGCCGTGCGCCTGCGCGGCACGCTGGACGAGGGTGCACTGGAACGTGCCTTCACCGCCCTGATCGCACGCCATGAAAGCCTGCGCACAGTCTTCCGCAACGTAGAGGATCGCTCTGGTAGGGCGAATGACGCGCAGCGTCATCCGCCGAAACCTGGGCAGGATGCGACGGCGGATAACGCTGGCGCGTTATGCGCCCTACAGGTGCCCGATGACGAAGTCATGCAGTGCATCCTGCCGCCTGGGCCGGCGCATCTGGAGGCGAAGGATTTCGGTAGCGAAGCCGAGGCGCGGCAATGGCTCAACGAATGCGCCCAGCGCTCTTTCGATCTCGCCGAAGGCCCGCTGCTGCGCCTGCACCTGGCGCGGCTGCCAGGTGAAGCGCTGCTGCTGGTGAACCTGCATCACATCATCGCCGACGGCTGGTCCATCGGTGTGCTGATCGATGACTTCTCGGAGTTATACAAAGCCGAAGTAAACGGCACCCAGGCCGAGCTGGAGACCTTGCCGATCCAGTACAGCGACATCGCCCGCTGGCAGCGCCTGTGGCTGGCGGCCGGCGAGGGCGAGCGGCAACTGGCCTACTGGCAGGAGCAACTGGGCGACGAATCGCTGCTGCTGACCCTGCCGGGCGACCGGCCGCGCCCGCTGGTGCAGAGCTACCGCGGCGCCACCCTGGCCTTCGAGATGCCGCGCGGGCTGAGCGACTCCCTGCGCGAACTGGCGCGGGGGCAGGGCGCCACGCTGTTCATGCTGATCCTCGCTGCGTACCAACTGCTGCTGTCGCGCTACAGCGGCCAGCGCGAGCTGCGCGTCGGCGTGCCCATCGCCGGCCGAGGCCGTGCCGAGAGCGAGCGGCTGATCGGCTTCTTCGTCAACACCCAGGTGCTGTCCGCGCGTATCGATGGCGACGAATCCTTCAACGCCTTCCTGGCCCGCACCCGTGAAGCGGTGCTCGGCGCCCAGGCCAACCCGGACCTGCCGTTCGAACAACTGGTGGATGCGCTGCAACCCGAGCGCAGCCTGAGCTACAACCCGCTGTTCCAGGTGGCCTGCAACCACCAGCCGAGCCGTCGCGATGCCCTGCGCGAGCTGCCCGGCGGCCTGCAGCTGGAAGGCCTGGAACTGGACAGCGGCATCGCCAAGTTCGACCTGACCCTGAACACCGAGGAAAGCCGCGACGGCCAGGTGCGCGGGCAGTTCATGTACGCCACCGACCAGTTCGACGCGGCGACCCTCTCACGCCTCTGCGGGCATTTCCTCAACCTGTTGCGCGGCATCGTCGCCGATCCGCAATGCCCGGTCGCGCGCCTGCCGTTGCTCGATGGCCGCGAGCGCGAGCAATTGCTCTACGGCTGGAACGCCACCGACATCGATTACCCGCGCGACGCTTGCCTGCATCAGTTGATCGAGCAGCAGGCGGCGCGCACGCCGAACGATATCGCGCTGACCGATGGCCAGCGCAGCTTCAGCTACACCGAGCTGAACAGCCGCGCCAACCGCCTCGCGCACTGGCTGCGCGAGCAGGGCGTCGGCCCGGACAGCCGCGTCGGCGTGGCGCTGGAACGCTCCGTCGAACTGCCGGTGGCTTTGCTCGCCGTGCTCAAGGCCGGCGGCGCCTACGTGCCGCTGGACCCGGAATTCCCCGGCGAACGCCTGGCGCACATGCTCGAAGACGGTGGCGTGCGCCTGCTGCTGACCCAGCAGCACCTGCTCGGCGAACTACCGCAGACAGGCGCCCGCGCGTTCTGCCTGGACCGTGACTGGGAACAACTGGAAGGCTACGCCGACAGCGACCTGCAAAACCTCGCGCGCCCGGACGATCTCGCCTACGTCATCTACACCTCCGGCTCCACCGGCAAGCCCAAGGGTGTCGCGGTGCGCCACGGCGGGGTGATCAACTTCATGCTCAGCATGGCCCGTGAGCCGGGGCTGGAAGCGCGGGACCGCGTGCTCGCGCTGACCTCGCTGTCCTTCGATATTTCCGCGTTGGAGCTATACCTGCCGCTGCTGGTCGGCGGCCGCGTGGTGCTGGTGGACCGCGACGTCGCCCGCGACCCGACGCGCCTGCTGGGCGTGGCATTGGAGCAGGGCGTGACGGTGATCCAGGCGACGCCGAGTACCTGGACCTTACTCAGTGGCCACGAGGACTTCCGGCGCCTGACCGGCTGCCGCTTCTTCTGCGGCGGCGAGGCGTTGTCCGCCGAGCTGGCGGACAAGCTCACCACGCAGACCGAGGCCCTGTGGAACCTCTACGGCCCCACCGAAACCACCATCTGGTCGGCGGCCTGGAAGATCGACAAGGGCGCCCGCGCACTGCTCGGCAAGCCCATCGCGAACACCCAGCTGTACATTCTCGATGGCGAGCTGCAACCGGCGCCCATCGGCGTGGCCGGCGAGCTGTACATCGCCGGCGACGGCCTGGCGCGTGGCTACCACGGACGCCCCGAGCTGACCGCCGAGCGCTTCGTCGCCGATCCCTACAGCAGGGATTCCAATGCACGCATGTACCGCACCGGCGACCTTGCGCGCTGGCGGGCAGATGGTGTGCTGGAATACCTCGGCCGCATCGACCACCAGGTGAAGATTCGCGGCTTCCGTATCGAACTGGGCGAGATCGAGTCACGCCTGCTCGGCCAACCCGGCGTGCGCGAGGCAGTGGTGATCGCCCGCGATGCGGGGCAGGTGAAGCAACTGGTGGGCTACGTGACCGGTCAGATCGATACCGACCTGCGCACCGCGCTGCTGGAAGAGCTGCCGGACTACATGGTGCCTGCGCAGATTGTCCTGCTGGAGCGCATGCCGCTCACGCCCAACGGCAAGCTGGACCGCAAGGCCCTGCCGGAGCCGGACTTCAGTCTGTTGCAGAAAAGCTACCGCGCGCCGGAGAGCGAGCGTGAGCAGACACTCGCGGCCATCTGGTGCGCCGTGCTGGGCCTGGAACGGGTCGGCCTGGACGACAATTTCTTCGAGCTGGGCGGTGACTCCATCGTTTCCATCCAGGTGGTCAGCCGCGCCCGCGCCGCGGGACTGCAGCTGAGCCCGAAGGACCTGTTCCAGCACCAGACGCTGCAAGCGCTGGCCCGCGTGGCAGGTGATTTCGTAGTGGTCGAAGCGCCGGCAAGCAACGCTGCCATCGAAGCGCAAGATCATGCCCAACTGGCCGCGCTCGGTCTGAGCCCCGACGAGATCGAAGACCTCTACCTGCTGTCGCCCATGCAGCAGGGCATGCTGTTCCACGGCGTGGATGGCAGCGAAGGCGGTGTCTACGTCAACCAGCTGCGCGTGGCAGTGCAGGGGTTGGACGTCGAGCGCTTTCGCGCCGCCTGGCAGGCAGCGCTGGATGCCCATGACAACCTGCGCGCAGGCGTGCATTGGCAAGGCCTCGATAAACCGCTTCAGGCCGTGCACAAACGTGTCGAGCTGCCGCTGGAAGTTCTGGACTGGCGTGGCCGCGAGGACATGGATGCGGCACTGGACGAGCTGGCTGCCGCCGAACGCGGCCGCAGCTTCGACCTGGAGCGTCCACCGCTACTGCGTCTGGTGCTCGTGCGCAGCAGCGAGGACAGCCACCAACTGGTCTACACCCACCATCACATCCTGCTCGACGGCTGGAGCAACGCCCAACTGTTCGCCGAAGCCCTGCGCCGCTACAACGGCGAAAGCATCGCCGAGCAGGGCCGCTATCGCGACTACATCCACTGGCTGCAAGCCCAGGATCAGCAGCAGGCGCAGGACTTCTGGAGCGCGCGCCTGCAAGGCTTCGCCCAGCCCACCGTGCTGGCTGACAGCCTGGCGCGCCCGGCCGAGGGCAGCGGCCACGGCCTGGAATACAGCCGCTACGACGCGGCGGCCACCGAGCGCCTGAAGGCCTTCGCCCGTAGCCAGCGGGTGACGCTCAATACCCTGGTGCAGGCGGCGTGGATTCTCCTGCTGCAACGCTACACCGGCCAGCAACGCGTGGCCTTTGGCGCCACCGTGGCAGGGCGCCCGGCGCAACTGGCCGGCGCCGACAGCCTGCTGGGCCTGTTCATCAACACGCTGCCCATCGTCCAGGCGCCGGCCGAACACGCCGATCTGGGCGACTGGCTGCGCGAACTGCAGGCCTACAACCTGGACGTGCGCGAGTTCGAGCACACGCCGCTGTACGATATCCAGCGCTGGGCCGGCCAGGCCGGGCAGGCGCTGTTCGACAGCATCATCGTGTTCGAGAACTACCCGGTGGACGAGGTGCTGCGCAGCGCCCAGGGCCCGCGTTTCGGCGAGCTGAAATCCAAGGACGAGACCAGCATCCCGATGGACCTGGCGGTGCGGGTCGGCGACAGGCTGGAGATCGAATACCAGTACCTGCGCGCGCACTTCAGCGCACCGGCCGTGGCGCGCCTGCGCGGCAACCTGGAGCAGGTGCTGGACAGCCTGCTGCACGGCGCTGGCAAGCGCGTGAGCGAGCTGCAATGCCTGTCGGCCAATGACCGCGCGGCGCTGGAAGCCTGCCGTGGCCCGCACCAGTCCTTGCCGCACGCCGAGCCGGTGCATCTGGCCATCGCGCGTCAGGCGGCTCTGCGCGGCGATGACGTGGCGCTGATCTGTGGCGACGAGGAGATCGACTACGCGGCGCTGGAGCGCGACTCCAACCGCCTGGCCCATCGGCTGATGGCGCTGGGTGTCGGCCCGGAAGTTCGCGTCGGCGTGGCGTTGCCGCGCAGCGTGCGCATTCCCTTGGCGCTGCTGGCGGTGCTCAAGGCTGGTGGCGCCTACGTGCCGCTGGACGCCGAGTACCCGCGCGAGCGCCTGGAATTCCAGATGGCCGATGCCGGCATTGCTCTGCTGATCACCGACAGCCGACTGCGCGAGCGCCTGCCGCTGCCGGCAGGGGTGAAGTGCCTGGAGCTGGACGGCCTCGATCTTTCTGGCGAAGACAGCGACCTGCCGGTGGTGGCGCTGGAGCCGGAAAACCTCGCCTACCTGATCTACACCTCCGGCTCCACCGGCAAGCCCAAGGGCGTGGCGGTCAGCCACGGCCCGCTGGCCATGCACTGCGCGGCCATTGGCGAGCTGTACCAGATGGGCGCGGCGACCCGCGAGCTGCACTTCATGTCGTTCGCCTTCGACGGCGCCCACGAGCGCTGGCTGACCACCCTGTTCCACGGCGGCAGCCTGGTGCTGCGCGGCGATGAGCTGTGGACGCCGGAACAGACCTATCGCGTGCTGGACGACAAACAGGTGAGCGTGGCGGCCTTCCCGCCGGTCTACCTGCAGCAGTTGGCCGAGCACGCCCTGCGTGACGGCAACCCGCCGCCGGTGCGCATCTACTGCTTCGGCGGCGACGCGGTGCCCAACGCCAGCTTCGAACTGGCCAAGCGCGCTCTGCGTGCCGAACACCTGATCAATGGCTACGGCCCTACGGAAACCGTGGTCACGCCGCTGCTGTGGAAGGCCGACCGCGCGACTGCCTGTGATGCCGCCTACGCGCCCATCGGTAAGGGTGTCGGCGCGCGTAAGCTGTACATCCTCGACGAACAACTGCGCCAGGTTCCGCTGGGCGTGGCGGGCGAGCTGTACATCGGCGGCGACGGCCTGGCGCGCGGCTACCACGAGCGCGCCGGATTGACTGCCGAGCGTTTTGTTGCCGATCCGTTCGATATGAAGGGCGGCCGCCTGTATCGCTCCGGTGACCTCGTGCGTGGCCGCGCCGATGGCGTGATCGACTACGTGGGTCGGATTGACCACCAGGTGAAGATTCGCGGCTTCCGTATCGAACTGGGCGAGATCGAGGCGCGGCTGCAGGATCACCCGCAGGTCAGCGAAGCGCTGGTGGTCGCTCGCGACGGTATCAGCGGCAAGCAACTGGTCGGTTACGTGGTCGGTGAAGTCGACGGCGACACACTGCGCAGCTTCCTCCGCGAGCAGGTACCGGACTACATGGTACCGGCGCAGATTCTCAAGCTTGCGCGCTTCCCGCTGTCGCCCAACGGCAAGATCGACCGCAAGGCACTGCCCGAGCCGACCTGGCAGGGCGAGGCCTACGAGGCGCCGCGCAACGAGCGCGAGCAGGCCCTGGCCGACATCTGGCAGGACGTGCTGCAAGTGGAGCGCGTCGGCATCCGCGACAACTTCTTCGATCTGGGCGGCGACTCCATCCTCAGCCTGCAGATCGTTTCCCGCGCCCGCCAGGCGTTGGGCGAGGGCGTGGAGATTCGTCTGCGCGACCTGCTGCAGTACCAGACCATCGCCGGCCTGCTGGAGCGGGCCGAGAGCGTGGCAGAGGCCGCGCCGATAACGGCCGTGGAAATTGCCGATGATGGCGAATCCTTCGGCCTGGTGCCGATCCAGCAATGGATGTTCGAGCAGCAGCTGGAGGAGCCGAACCACTTCAACCAGGCGGTGTTGCTGGAGTGCCGCCAGCGTCTGGATGCCGATGCGCTGGAGGCGGCGTTGCAAGGCTTGCTGGCCGAGCATGGCAGCCTGCGCCTGTCCTTCGCCCGGGGCGCGGATGGCGTGTGGCGTCAGCGTTATCGCGACGCCAGCGAGATCACCGGCGCGCTGCTCTGGCAGCGCCAGGCGGCCAACGCCGAGGAGGCGCTGCTGATCGCCAACCAGGCGCAGCGCAGTCTCGATCTTGCCGAAGGTCGCCTGCTGCGCGGGGTGCTGACCGACATGGCCGACGGCACCCAGCGCCTGTTGCTGGTGATCCACCACCTGGGCGTGGACGGCGTGTCCTGGCGCATCCTGCTGGAGGAACTGCAACAGCGTTACGCCACGCAGGTCAGCGGCGAGCCGGCGCCACGCTTCGAGCGAACCAGCGCCTACCGCGCCTGGGCAGAAGGCCTGCGCGAGTATGCCGACAGCCAGTTGGCGCAAGGCGACCTACCGTACTGGCTGGAGCAGACCGACACCGCCGGCCTGGGCGAGCCGCAGCGCGACAATCCGCGCGGTGCCGAGCGCATGGCGCACCTGGAACAGTCGTTCCTGCGCCTGGACCGCGAACAGACCCAGCGCCTGCTGAAGGTCGCGCCCGAGGCCTACCGCACGCAGATCAACGACCTGCTGCTGACCGCCCTGGGCCGCACGCTGTGCCAGTGGTGCGACAGCGAGTCGGTGCTGATCGGCCTGGAAGGTCACGGCCGCGAAGACATCCTCGACAGCGTCGACCACAGCCGCACGCTCGGCTGGTTCACCAGCCTGTTCCCGCTGCGCCTGACGCCGGGGCAGGGCAGTTACGCCCAGGCCATCCCGGCGATCCGCCAGCAACTGCGCGCGGTGCCGGACAAGGGCATTGGCTACGGCGCCTTGCGCTACCTGGGTGACAGCGCGCTGCGCCGCCAACTGGCCGCCCGCGCCGATCCGCGCGTCACCTTCAACTATCTCGGCCAGTTCGACCAGAGCTTCGATGAGAAGGCGCTGTTCGTGCCCTTGCAGGAGAAGCCCGGCGACACCTACGCCGCCAGTACGCCGATGAACAACTGGCTGGAGATCGTTGGCCAGGTCTACGACGGCGAGCTGACCCTGCGCTGCATGTTCAGCCGTCGGGTGTTCCGCCCGTCACGCATCGAGGCGCTGATGGCGCTGCTGCGTGAAGAACTGGATGGCGTGATCGGCCATTGCTGTTCCCAGGTGGAAGCCGGCGCACGTTCGGAGCAGGCCACGGTATGAATGCATTTCTGAAAGAGGTCGGCATGCTGCACCCGGAGATTTCCGCGTTTCTCGATATGGTCGACGAGGGCCGCCGCGGTGGCCGGCCGGCGTTGCACGAACTGCCAGTGGAGCAGGCGCGGCTGGATTTCGAGTCTGCCTCGGAATCGCTCAGGGCCGGAGCGCCGTCGATGCCGGTGGAGGAGTTGCTCATTCCCGCGCGGGAGGGCCGGCAGCTGCCGGTTCGTCTGTACCGGCCGGCAGGAGCCGGCGAGGGGGCGATTCTGTATTTCCACGGCGGCGGATACACGGTTGGCAGCCTGGATTCCCATGACGGCCTGTGCCGATTGCTGGCGAAGCACTGCGATTGCGCGGTGATTTCGGTGGGTTACCGGTTGGCTCCGCAAGCGCCGTTTCCGGCCGCGACCTTCGATGCGCGCGATGCCTGGAGCTGGCTGCTGAACTCGGCTGCCAGCCTCGGCCTGAACACTCGCCGTCTGGCAGTGGGCGGCGATAGCGCCGGCGCTACCCTGGCCACGGTGCTGTGCGCCGAACTGGCCGGCGAGGGCGCCGAGCAACCCTGCGCCCAACTGCTGTTCTACCCGGCGGCGGATGCCAGTCGGCGCAGCGAATCCCAGGAGCTGTTCGCCGAGGGCTATCTGCTGGAAACGGCCAGTCTGGACTGGTTCTACGACCAGTACCTGCCCGAGGTTGCACAGCGCAGCGATTGGCGTTGCTCACCGGTCCGGGCGGGTGTGGCTCTGCAGGGCAGCGCCCCGGCACTGCTGTTCGCGGCGGAGTTCGATCCGCTGCTGGACGAGGGCCTGGGCTACGCGAAGGCGCTGGTGGAACAGGGTGTGGAAGTCGAGGCTGAACGCTGCTGCGGCATGACCCACGACTTTCTGCGCATGGGCAACCTGGTGCCGGAAGTCGAAGGGTACTACCGGCGGGTAGCGGAGTTCCTCGCGGCTCGGTGGTAGCCAAGTTCATGCTCCAACGGGCGTGGCAATCCTGTAGGAGCGGATCTTATCCGCGATCCGGCCGGCAGGCCGACAGCGGAAGAATTGCATCGCTGTCGCGATGATCGCGGAGAAGCTCCGCTCCTACGAAAGCGTAGGCTCCTTCGCGCTGCGGATCGGCCTCGGCGTTCGCGGCGCGCTAGTAGCCGTGAACATGCCCCTGCGGGCGTTGCAGCCCTGTAGGAGCGGATCTTATCCGCGATCCGGCCGGCAGGCCGTCAGCGGAAGAATTGCATCGCTGCCGCGATGGTCGCGGAGAAGCTCCGCTCCTACAAAAGCGTAGGTTCCCTCGGGCTGCGGATTAGCCTCGGCGTTCGCGGCGCGCTAGTAGCCGTGAACATGCTCCCGCGGGCGTGGCAAACCCGTAGGAGCGGATCTTATCCGCGACCCGGCCGGCAGGCCGTCAGCGGAAGAATTGCATCGCTGTCGCGATGATCGCGGAGAAGCTCCGCTCCTACGAAAGCGTAGGCTCCTTCGCGCTGCGGATCGGCCTTGTCGCTCGCAGTGCGCTAGTCGCCGTGAACATGCTCCCGCGGGCGTGGCAAACCTGTAGGAGCGGATCTTATCCGCGATCCGGCCGGCAGGCCGTCAGTAGAAGAACTGCATCGCTGTCGCGATGGTCGCGGAGAAGCTCCGCTCCTACGAGAGCGTAGGGTCCCTCGGGCTGCGGATTAGCCTTGGCATTCGCGGTGCGCTAGTCGCCGTGAACATGCTCACGCGGGCGTGGCAAACCTGTAGGAGCGGATCTTATCCGCGATCCGGCCGGCAGGCCGTCAGCGGAAGAACTGCATCGCTGTCGCGATGGTCGCGGAGAAGCTCCGCTCCTACGAGAGCGTAGGTTACCTCGCTATTTGGATCAGCCTTGGCGCTCGCGGTGCATCAGCCAGAGGAAGTACGGGCAACCGATGAACGCCGCCAGCAGCCCCGCGGACACCGGCCACGGGTAGGCGATATTTCGGCCCAGCCAGTCCGCCACCACCATGATCAGGGCGCCGGCCAGGGCGCTCAGCAGCAATTGCGGAGCGGCGCGGCGCACGCCCAGGTGGCGGGCGATATGCGGACCGATCAGGCCGACGAAGCTCAGTGGGCCGACGATGATAGTGGCGGTGGCAGTCAACACCGCAGCGGTCAGCAGGATTGCCAGGTGACTCCCCCGCAATCGCAAGCCCAGCGCGGTGGCGGTGCCGTTGCCCAGCGTCAGCAGGTCCAGCGGGCGAGCCAGCAGCAGGCTGACGCCGATCATCAGCGCTCCGACGACCAGGCCGGTGCTCGCGGACGTCATATCCACCTGATAGGTCGATCCGGTCATCCAGCTCATCATCGCGGTCATGCGCGGGTCGCCGCTGGCCAGCAGCAAGGTGCTGAACGAATGCAGCAGGGTCGTCAGGCAGACGCCGGTGAGCAGCAGGCGCTCGGCGTTGAAGGTCTTGCGCCAGGCAAACCACAGCAGCAGGCCGAGCGTCAGCAGGGCGCCGATGCTGGCTGCCGGGACCATGTAGGCCTGCGGCTGCGGCATCACCAGGAACAGCACCAGTACGGCGATGGCCGCGCCGGACGTGGCGCCAAGGACTTCCGGGCTGGCCATGGGGTTGCCGGTCAGGCGCTGCACCAGCAGGCCGGCCACGGCCAACATCGCGCCGGCTGCCAGCGAGCCGAGCACGCGTGGCAGGCGCCACTGCGCGATGGCATCGGCAAGGCCGGCGTCGCCCCAGTGCCAGCCGTTGGCGTCCACCGCGAAGTAAATGGCCGGCAGCGTCAGCAAGGCCAGCAGGATGGCGATTGCGATGATCAGTCGCCACGGGTGTTCGCGTTGCGGTTTGGCGGGCGCCGGTCGGGGAATGATCCCGCCACTGCGCTGGCGGCTGAGCAGCCACAGCAGCAGCGGCACGCTGAAGATGCCGGTGAGGATGCCGGCCGGGATTTCGCCGGCGAAGCGCGACAGTTCGCGGGCTATCTGGTCCACCACGCACAGCAGCGCGGCGCCCAGCAGGGGTGCCCAGATCAACCGCTGCTTCAGCGTGCGGGCCCCGCACAGCCGGGCAATGGCCGGCGCGGCGAGGCCGACGAAGGCGAGCATGCCCACCGCGCTGGTGACGAAGGCGCTGAGCGCCACGGCCACCGCGAGGCCGAGCACGCGGGTGCGGCGCAGGTTGACACCCACCGCCGCCGCGCCTTCGTCTTCCAGCCCCAGGGCAGCCAGCGGCCGCACCATCAACAGCGCGAGGACCATGGCCACCGCCAGGCGCGGCGCGAGATAGAGCACGCCGTCCCAGCCACTCTGGTTGAGTGAGCCGGCCTGCCAGAGCAGCAGGTCGATCAGGTAGTCATGGTTGAACAGCACCAGCAGCGCATTGAGCGACACGCAGTAGAGGCTGATGACCATGCCGGCGAGGATGAAGCGCAGCGGCGACAGCGTGCGGCCCCAGGCAAAGGCGAACAGCAGGCCGGTAGCGATCGCTGCGCCGGTCAATGTGACGGCTTCCAGGCCGTGGACCAGCAAGGTCGGGGCGAAGATGGTGGCGGCCGAGAGTGCCAGGTTGGCACCGGCGGATACACCCAGCGTCACCGGCTCCGCCAGCGGGTTGCGCAGGATCTGCTGGAACAGCGTGCCGGCCAGGGCCAGCGCGGCACCGGCCATCAAGCTCACCGCCAGGCGCGGGAAGAAGCTGAAGTGCATGAGGACCTGACGCACATCGTCCAGGTCCGGCGACCACAAGGCTTGCCACCAGAGTTCGCGGGGCAGGGCGTCTTGCAGGCCGTGGAATACCAGCAGTGCCGCGAGGATCGCCAGAACCAGCGTGCAGAGCGCCGGGCCGACCGGCAGGCCGCCGCGAGGCGCGCTGAATCCGAGGGTCGATTCAGACATGGGCGGCCTCCGTGGCGCTGTCCAGATAGGCGGCGATGCGTTCGGCCAGGTCCAGCACCGAGGCGGCGCCGGCGTAGGGATAGAAGCGCTGCAGGGTCAGTGTGTGGCCCTGGCGCACGGCGGGCAGGTTGGCCCAGAGGTCGTTGGGCTGCCGCAGGCTCTGCAGGCGCGCCGAGGTGGTGGGAATGTCGACGTAGACCAGGTGCGCATCCGGGCGCTCGGCCAGGCGTTCGATGCTGACCATCGCCAGCCCGACCGGTCCGACCGGGCCTTGCCAGGCATTCACCAGGCCGAGGCGATCGAGCACGTCCTGCACCATGCTGTTCTTGCCGTAGACCGCCGCGTGGCGGCCGTCCTGGTTGAGCACCGCGACGCACACCGGTGGCTGCGGGCGTCTCGCCAGCTTCGCGCGCAGTTCGGCCAGGCGCTGCTCACCGGCGCCAATGTAGTCGGCGGCGACCTGCTCGACGCCCAGGCGGCGGGCCAGGTCGCTCATGAAGTCGGTAGTGGCCTTCCAGGCGCCCTCGGGAGCCGGGTAGATGGCCACCTTTTCGGTCGGCGCAATGCCGTTGAGCCGACGCTGCAAGGTCGGCGTCATCGGGTCGCTGAGGATCAGTTGCGGTTGCAGCTGCTGGATCAGTTCGAGGTTCGGTTCCCAATACGGGCCCACGTCACGCACGCTGTCCGGCAGCGCCATCGTGGGCATGCGCACCCGGTAATAGCGGTCGTCGGAGATCGCCAGGGGCGCGACGCCCAGGGTCAGCAGCGTCTCGGCGGCGACCCAGTTGAGGGCAACGATGCGCGTCAGGGCTTCTCCAGCGAGGACGACTCGGGCCGGTAGCCCGGCGGCGCAGGCCAGTCCACCGATGGCGAGACTGTGCAGCAGATGACGGCGGGTGAGGGACATCGAACTTCTCCGCTTGCATTGAAACGACAACGGGCTCCCTGCGAACAGGGAGCCCGATGGAGCGGCTGGAAGTGGCCGAAGCCACCCCCAGCGCGGGGGTTACCAGCTGTACTTCACACTGGTCATGACGGTGCGGCGCAGGCCCGGGTAGCAGGAGATGGGGCTGTCGCAGGTGGCTGCGTATTCCTCGTCCAGCAGGTTCTGCGCGTTCACCGAGAGGGTCACGTTCTTGTTCAGCGGGTAGCTCACGCCGGCGTCGAACAGGGTGTAGTTGTCGACGTGGTAGGTATTGGCGTTGTTGCCGTACAGCGAGCCGGTGTAGCGCACGCCGCCGCCGATGGAGAGGCCGTCGGCCGCGCCTTCGTGGAAGGTGTAGTTCAGCCAGCCGTTGGCCATGTGCTCGGGCACGTTGGCCGGGCGGTTGCCCTGGTTGCCGTCGTTGCTGTCGGTGATCTTGGCCTTGGTGTAGGTGTAGGAGGCCAGCAGGTCCCAGTTCTGGTCCAGCTTGGCTTTCAACTCGGCCTCGATGCCGCGGGAACGCTGCTCGCCGGTCGGCTCGTTGAAGCCGGTGGGAACGCCGTTGGCGTTCAGCTGCGGGGTCAGGATGTTCTCTTTGGTCAGCTCGTAGGCGGCCAGGGTGATCAGCAGGGTTTCGTCCGGCTGGAACTTCACGCCCGCTTCGTACTGGTGGGCTTCGCTGGCCTTGAAGGCGCCGCCGTCCGGGCCGATTCCCGAGTTGGGCACGAAGGACTCGGAGTAGCTGATGTAGGGGGCCAGGCCGAAGTCGGTCAGATAGGTCAGGCCGACGCGACCGGTGAAGGCGTTGTCCTTCTGCATGGTGTGCGCGGAGGTATGGCTGTCGAGGTCGTTGCGCACGTAGTCGTAGCGGCCGCCGGCGGTGAGGATCCAGTGGTCGTCGAACTTGACCTGGTCCTGGATGTAGCCGCCCACCTGCTGGATGGTCTGGTCGTAGTTGATCGCCTGGCCGGGGAGGGTGGTGTCCTTGGTCGGGCGCTGGACGCTCTGGCCGTACTGCGGGTTGTCCAGGTTCAGCGACGGGCCGAGGGTGCGCCAGCGGGCGACGTCGGCGTCCTGCCAGCTATAGTCGGCGCCCATCAGCAGGGTGTGCTTGAGCGGGCCGGTGTCGAAGTTGGCCTGCAGTTGGTTGTCCAGGTTGAAGGTATTCAGGTGCTGGTCGAAGCGGTCCGCGGTGCGGATGATGTTGCGCCCGACCTTGGCCTGCGGCAGCAGGTTGTTGAAGATCAGGTCGACCTGGCCGTAGCGCGCGTTCTGGCGAAATTCCCAGACGTCGTCGAAGCGATGGCGGAACTCGTAGCCCAGGGTGTACTGGTCCTGGCTGAAGTGGTTGTAGCTGTGGTCGCCCAGCAGAGTGCCGGTGGTGTGGCCGTTGACGCTGTAGTCGAAGATCGAGCCGGAGTTGCGGTCACGCAGGAAGTCGGTGAGCACGGTCAGGCTGGTGTCGTCGTCCGGCGCCCAGGTGAAGGACGGGGCGATGTAGAGGCGGTCGTCCTCGACCTCGTGGCCGTCGTCGTATTCGGCCTGGGTGTTGGCGTCGCGGGCGAGGCCGACGACGCGGTAGAGGAACTGGTTCTGATCGTCCAGCGCGCCGCCCAGGTCGAACTGGCCCTGCTTGCGGTCATGGTTGCCGCCGGTCAGTTCCACTTCGTTGATGTGGTTGGCGGTGGGCTTCTTGCTCACGCGGTTGACGATGCCGCCGGCGTCGCCCATGCCGAACAGGCTGGAAGACGGGCCACGGACCACGTCGATGCGCTCGAAGGCATAGGGCTCGCTGCGAAAGAAGGCGTAGTTATTGTTCTGCTGACGCAGGCCGTTGAGGTAGTCGCTGGTGGCCTGGGCGTTGAAGCCGCGGATGTACAGCCAGTCGAAGCCCTTGGGGTCGAGGCCGTAGGCTTCCACTTTCACGCCGGGCACATAGCGCAGCGCCTCGGTCACGGTCTGGGCGCCCTGGGCGTCCATCTGCTTGCGGGTGATCACGGAGATCGACTGCGGGATTTCCAGCAGCGGGGTGTCGGTCTTGCTGCCGCTGTTGGAGGTGCGCGGCACGTAGCTGTCTTCACCTTCGATGGCGCCGGTGATGACCTGGGCGGACATGTTCAGGGTGTCGCCGCTGGCGGCGTCGGCGCCCAGCAGGGTCACGCGGCTGCCTTCGACCTGGTACTTGATGCCGGTGCCCTGCAGCAGGCGTTCCAGCGCCTGGGTGGGCTCCATCTGGCCGCGTACGGTCGGCGCGCGCAGGTTCTGCACCTGGGTCTGGTTGAAGACGATCTGCAGGTTCGACTGGGTGCCGAGGCTGGTCAGGGCGGAGGCCAGCGACTGGGCCGGAATGTCGATGCGGACCGGAGCTGCCTCGACGGCGGAGGCGGCCAGGACCATCCCCAGGGCGGTGGCGCGGACCAGGCGGGCGAGGGGCTTCACCGGGTGCTGGGATTGCAGCGCAGAACGGGTGCGACTCACGTGACGACTCCTATGATCTTGTAAGTGGGATTTTCTAAATGCAGTTTCTAATAAGAATGATTCAGCTTTATGTGACGCACCGGTTGGAAAAAACCGGAAAACTTCTTTCGATTATTTTTTGCTGAGTGCTTTTCGGTGCGAGGCGGGCGGGCTCTCCGTGGCCGTGCCGCTGTCAATGCATCGCCACGCCGGGACTGCCCTTGGCTTGCCTCGCGCGGTGGTCTTCGATCTCCACGATCTGCCCGGCGCGCATGCGCAGTAGGCGGTCGGCGACGTCGAAATAGCGGTCGTCGTGGGAAATCACGATCAGCGTCTTGCCCTGTGCCCGCAGCTCGGGCAGCAGTTCGGTGTAGAAGATGCGGCGGAATTCCGGGTCCTGATCCGCTGCCCATTCGTCGAACACCAGCACCGGGCGTTTCTCCAGCCAGGCCTGCACCAGCGCCAGGCGCTTGCGCTGGCCGGTGGAGAGGTCGGTGGTCGAGAACTCCTGGCCCTGCAGGCTGACCTTGTGGGCGATCTCCAGGCGTTCCAGGTAGCGCGCGGCTTCCGCGGGGATGTCCTGGCTGCCCTTGAGCAGGTCTTCGAAGAGGAAGTAGTCGGCGAAAATGGTGGTGAACAGCTGGCGGTAGTCGTCGCGATTGAGGTCGGTCACCGGCTCGCCGTTGAGCAGCAGCTCGCCGCCGCGCGGGGCGTAGAGCCCGAGCAGCAGCTTGATCATGGTCGTCTTGCCGCAGCCGTTCTCACCGGCAATGAAGAGGATTTCCCCGCGACTCACCGTCAGGTTCAGTGGGCCGACGGCAAAGCCGCGGGTGCCGTCGTCGGTGGGGTAGTGGTAGGCCAGCTCGCGCAATTCGATGGACTGGAAGTCCAGCGGCCTCCGACCGTCATCGGCCAGTAGCAGGTTCGGCTCTGGCGAGGAGAAGCGCACCGACAGCTCGGCGATCCGGCGGAACGCGACCTGGGCGCGGGTCACCACCGGCAACTGGCCGATCAGTCCTTCCAGTGGGCCCTTCATGTACAGCAGGACGAGGATGAAGCCGGACAGCGTCGCCTGGTCGGTGCTCGGCCACAGCGACTGGTAGGCCAGCGCCACGCCGATGACGATGAAGAACAGCGTGGAACCAAAGCCCTTGGCGACGTTGAACAGGTTGATCGAGCGCAGCTGGATGTCACAGATTTCGTCCGCGGTGCCCTGCAGGCGCTCGCTGTAGTGCTGGAAGCGGCGCGGTCGGCTGATGCGCAGCTCCTTGGCGCCCTCGGCGATGGCGCGGTAGTGCTTCTGCAGCTCGTCTTCCTTGTCCCTGGCCTCGAAGAAACCCTTGATTCCCTTTGCCCGCGCGACGTACTGCACGGCGCTGCCGACGACGATGGCGATAGCGGTGGCGAGGAACATCGGCGGCGACAGCCAGGCCAGGTAGCCCAGGCAGCCGAGGGTGGTGGTCAGGGCGACGGCCAGCGGCGCGAAAGCGAAGGCGAAGTCGCTGATGGTGTCGATGTCGTGGGTCAGCACCGGAATCAGCCGGTGGCTGCGGTAGCGCTCGATCTGCTCGATGGGAGCGGAAATGATCTTGCTGCCCAGGTCCTTGCGCAGACGTGCGATCACGTGCTGGCCAACGTAGTTGGTGCCCATGTCGGAAATGATCGAGCCCAGCAGCGCCAGTACGCACAGCCCGGCGAAACCCAACAGCAGGCCGGCGGGCATGCCGCCCTGCGAGTGCAGGCTGTAGTTGATGGTGGCGAGCAGTGCGGTGATGGCCGAGCCGCCCAGAATCCCCAGCAGGGTGGCCGCAGTCAGCGGCAGCCAGTGCGGCCGCAGCAGTTTGAGCATTTCGCGCAAGGCGCTTGGAGCGGGAGTTGGCATCGTCTTTTCCTGGCCCCGGCCTACCAGAGAGCAGGCCGCACAACGGGACGAGACGGCGCGCGAATCAGGAGATCATCGGCAAATCCGAATCGTTCCTATCAAGACGAATGAGCCAGGAGAAAACTGAAGAGAATTTGCGAATTTATCGCAAATGAGTCGGCACAGATGCTGAGGTTTCTGTAGGGGCAACTGTCTTCTGGAAATTCGTGCTGATGCATCTCCCTCACCCCAACCCTCTCCCAGGGGAGAGGGGCAGTTCGAGCCGTCTGACGCCAAGGTTTCATCCTGCACCAAACGGTCCCCTCTCCCCTGGGAGAGGGTGAGGGTCGACCCGTGCGCAGAATTAGAGCTGAACGTAGCGGCTGGCAAGAACCGTACGGCCCTGGTTGTCCTTGCGCAGCTCCACCGGCAGCACCTTGGGTAGCGAATCCACCAGGGCCTGCAGGTCGTCGGTGCGGTAGATGCCACCGATGCGCATGGCGGCCGCGGTGGCGTCGTCGAGGAACACCGGTTGCTTGAGGTATCGGTTGATCAGCGGGATGGCGGCCTGCAGGGTCAGGTCGTCGATCACCAGCTTGCCTTCGGTCCAGGCGATAGCGCCGGCCGGCGCGACCTGAGCCAGTTCGATGCGTTCGCTGCCCTTGATGTAGCGCGCCTGCATGCCGGGGGTGAGCTGCGCGCTGTTGCCGTCGATGCTGTCCGGCGGGCTGACCACCACCGAGCCCTCGAGCAGGGTGACGAGCATCTGGTTGGCGTCGGTCCAGACGTTGAAGCGTGTGCCGGTCACCCGCACGCTGCCGTTGTCGGTGAAGACCGAGAAAGGTTGCAGTGTGTCGTGGGCGACCTGGAAGTAGGCCTCGCCGCCGGTTTTCAACCAGGCGCTGCGGCGCTCGCGGAAGTTGGCGAAGACGAGCTGCGAGTTGCTGTTGAGCTCCACCTTCGAGCCGTCGGCCAGTTGCACTTCGCGCGGAGTCGGCTGCGCGGCGTAATAGCCGACCCGCGACGGCAGCAAGCCTGCGGACCAGCCCGCCGACCACACGGCGCCCAGTGCCATCAGGACTCCGGCGGCCACGGCGGCGAGGCGCTTGATGCTGCGGGGACGGCGCTGGTGTCGCCCGCGGATCGGTACGGGGTCGATGATCAGTCCAGGCTCGATGTGCGGCGTGGGCGGCAGGAGTTCCGAGAGTTGCCAGATCTCCAGCATCGCCTGGTACTCCTCCTCGTGCCGCGGGTCGGCTGCGCGCCACTGTGCGAAAGCGGCGCGCTCGGCGTCGCTGCATTCGGCATCGTGCAGACGCGCGCACCAGTGCGCGGCTTCGGCGCAGATGCGGTCATCGTCGAGCGGAGCGGGGGAGGTTGTCATCAGGGATCTCGGTTAGGCCCGGTTGCGGCCAATATCACACTTTCTTTTCGCGTTGATGCGAGTGATTATAAATAAGCCTGACTCGGACTGTCAGCAGGCGCCTACAGCCTCGACTGTTTTTCATAGGATGCCCGACGGGGTGGAAAGCGCGTTCATCCGTTATTACAAGGAACTGGTCCTGTACCTGAATCGTAGCCTTGGCGACCGCCAGGCGGCTGCCGATGTCACCCAGGAGGCTTTCCTGCGCCTGCTCGACCGCAAGGGCGACGAGCATATCGAACAACCGCGCGCGTTTCTCTACCGCACGGCGGTGAACCTCAGTATCGACCTGCACCGGCGCGGACGCGTGCGCCGCACCGAAGAGCTGGAAAGCCTCGACCGTGAAGGCGTGCTGGACGAGCGCTGCCCCCAGGAAGAAGCCAGCCAGCAACAACAGTTGCAGATGCTCCAGCGCGCCCTCGCGGAGCTGCCCGACGCCTGTCGCCGCGCGTTCGTGCTGCGCAAGGTCGACGGCTGCAGCCATGTCGAGATCGCCGAACGAATGGGGATTTCCCGCGACATGGTGGAAAAACACATCGTCAATGCGATGAAGCATTGCCGGCTGCGTCTCAAGGCTTGGGGCGGGCAGGGCTAGGCGCTATTCCGCAGACGCCCCCCGTGGGAGCGGAATTACCTTCGCTCCGATCGACCAGGGAGCAGGGCCAACACATTGCGGACAGAGTCCGTTCCTAAGAAATGCCTCAGTGCTTGGGGCGACCCTCACCCTAACCCTCTCCCAGGGGGAGAGGAGACCGTCCAGTGCAGGATGAAACCATCGCGTCAGTTGGCTCGGACTACCCCCTCTCCCTGAGGGAGAGGGCTGGGGTGAGGGGGATGCATCGCGTTGAAGAAGACAGTTGCCCCTACGCTGATGCATCGCGCCCTGATTTACATAGACAGACGCGCCAGGTCACCGGGGATTTAGTCCCCCGCGGCCCGCGCGTGATTTCCTGCACGTGATTGCCTGCTCGTCATTCTGAAATTTTCATGACTTAGTGAGAATCATTCTAAATTTCCCCAGGCCTGTCTCGTCTCTCCAGAGAACGCGCTCAGATAGCGCAACTCACGGGCGACACGCAGGAAAGGGTGCCCACCGCCACGCAGGCGGGGTGCCAGGGCAGCAGTGCGGCGCAGTATGCCGCCGGCCCCCGCGTCGTCATGCCCCACGGCCATCGCGACACAGGACATTGGCACCATGACTCAGATGATCACCCCGACCTACGACGTGCTCGGCATCGGTTTCGGCCCCTCCAACCTGGCGCTGGCGATCGCCCTGCAGGAGCAGGCGCGACGCGAGGGCCGCCATTACCACGCACTGTTCCTCGATAAGCAGGCGGACTATCGCTGGCACGGCAATACCCTGGTCGCCCAGAGCGAACTGCAGATTTCCTTCCTCAAGGACCTGGTGACCCTGCGCAATCCCACCAGCCCTTACAGCTTCGTCAACTACCTGCACGCCATGGGGCGGCTGATCGACTTCACCAACCTGGGCACCTTCTACCCGTGCCGCATGGAGTACAACGACTACCTGCGCTGGGTCAGCGACCAGTTCGCCGAGCAGCGCGCCAGTGGCGAGACGGTCAGCCGTGTCGAGCCGGTGCAGGGGCCGGACGGCATCGAGTTGCTCAAGGTGTTGTCCACCGATGCGCGCGGTCACGAGCGCTTCCGCCTGGCGCGTAGCGTGGTGGTGAGCACCGGCGGCACGCCGCGCTTCCCGTCCGCCTTCAGTCACCTGCGCGATGACCCGCGCGTGTTCCACCATGCCCGCTACCTGGAATGCATGGCCAAGCAGCGCTGCAACCAGAACGAGCCGATGCGCATCGCGGTGATTGGCG
This sequence comes from Pseudomonas sp. PDNC002, assembly GCF_016919445.1. Classification (NCBI taxonomy): domain Bacteria; kingdom Pseudomonadati; phylum Pseudomonadota; class Gammaproteobacteria; order Pseudomonadales; family Pseudomonadaceae; genus Pseudomonas; species Pseudomonas sp. PDNC002. The sequence continues at coordinate 4,213,183 of NZ_CP070356.1, forward strand.
GCGGCCAGAGCGCGGCGGAAGCCTTCATCGACCTGAACGACAGCTTCCCATCGGTGCAGGTCGACATGGTCCTGCGCGCCGCCGTGCTCAAGCCGGCCGACGACAGCCCCTTCGTCAACGAAATCTTCGCCCCGCGCTACACCGACCTGGTGTTCAACGAACCCAAGGCCGAGCGCGAGAAACTGATCCAGGAGTTCCACAACACCAACTACTCGGTGGTGGACCTGGACCTGATCGAGCGCATCTACGGCATCTTCTATCGCCAGAAAGTGGCGGGCGTGGACCGTCACGCATTCCTCTGCCGCCGCAATGTGGAGGCCGCCAAGGCCGATGCCGATGCCGAGGGCATCGAGTTGACCCTGCGCGACAGCGCCACCGGCGCGGTGGAGACCCACCGCTACGACGCGGTGATCCTCGCCACCGGCTACGAGCGCAAATCCCACCGCGAACTGCTCGCGCCGCTGCAGGACTACCTGGGCGACTTCGACGTGGGTCGCGATTACCGCCTGCAAACCGACGCGCGCCTACACGCCGGCATCTACCTGCAGGGCTTCACCCAGGACAGCCACGGCCTGAGCGACACCCTGCTGTCGGTGCTGCCGATGCGCGCCCAGGAAATCGCCGCGTCGATGTTCGAGCACCTGCCGCCGCAGGAGTCGGCGCACAAACCCTCGCGTCCGCTGACGGCCGAAAGCGCCTGAAGCCAACGGCCCGGAGATTTCTTCCGGGCCGACTAAATTCCTGCCGACCCTGCTCGTCATACGGGCGGGGTCGTTGCATTCACGAAAGGTTATCCATCATGACGCCCAATTTTTCCCTGCCGCTGCCCGATGGTCGCCAACTGTCCGCCGACAGCGGCGCCGCTGGCCTGACCTTGCTGCTCGACGGCGAGCCGCTGCTGGCTGCGCAACGCGAAGGCGAGTGCTGGCAGCTCAGTGGTGCAGTCACCCGCGAAGCCCTCTGGGCGCTGGCCTACTGGAGCTTTGCCGTCGACGCGCGGAGCGAGCGTGTGCAGTTCGCTGCCGCCAGCGTGCCCGCCGAGGCCTTCGAGCAAGGTCTGGTGAGCCGCGATGAAGTCGGTGGCCGCCTGCAGATCGAGCGCGCGGCGTTCTGGCAACTGCCTGCTGCCTGGCACAAGGGCGTGGCCAGCGCGGACTACCCGCAGGTCTATCGCATGAGCAGCGGCCGCCGTCATCCGCTGCGCGCGCCCAAGCCGCAGGGTGAGGTCTATCGCCGCTTCGATGCGAAGTTGGGCCAATGGATTTCCCTGCGCACCCTCGACATCGACCTGGACCTGGAGCGCTTCAACCGCTGGCAGAACAGCCCGCGCGTGCTGGAGTTCTGGCAGGAAGGCGGCACCCTGGAGCAGCACCGTACTTATCTGGAAAAAGCCGCGGCCGACCCGCACACCACCACCCTGATCGGCTGCATCGACGACGAGCCCTTCGCCTACTACGAAGCCTACTGGGCCAAGGAAGACCGCATCGCGCCGTTCTACGAAGTGGGCGACTACGACCGCGGCATCCACATGCTGGTGGGCGAGGAATCCCATCGCGGCCCGCACAAGGTGGAAAGCTGGATGACCGCCCTGGTGCATTACCTGCTGCTGGACGACCCGCGCACCCAGCGCATCGTCGCCGAGCCGCGCGCCGACAACGCGAAGATGATCGGCCACATGCAGCGCCTGGGCTTCTGGCGCGAGAAGGAATTCAACTTCCCGCACAAGCGCGCCGCGCTGATGGTGCAGAGCCGGGAAACCTTCTTCGAGCGTTGCGGCCTGTGCTGACAGGTTGGTGCTCCGACGCTGAGGGCTGCGTGTGATCGCAGCCCTCGCACCGTTGTACTTCGGCGAGTTCGCCAGCTACCGCGAGGTGCTGGTGACGCGCGACGATCCCCGGCCTTCGATCCCCGTCCGCGCGTTGCTGGAGCGGGAGATGCTCGACAGCGTGCTGCGCCGCTTCGACCCGCCCCACGCCGATGGCGACCGGCGCGCGCTGGCCTCGCAGTGGTCCAAGTGGTACCTGGTGCGGATCGTCCCGCCGGTCGTGGCCGCCGCGCTGGTGCTCGGTCGCACGTTGCCGCTGGACTTCGACGACGTGGACGTGGTGCTGGATGCCCAGGGCATTCCCGAGGCATTCAAGCTGCCAGGGGAGGGTGGGCCGTTCGCTGCGCCGCCGGGTGATCCGTTCCAGCGCTTCGCCCATCTGCTGGAAGGTCACCTGCAACCCTTCGTGCAACGGCTCGCCGCCGAGGTGCGCCTGTCGCCCAAGGTGCTCTGGAGCAACGCCGGGAATTACTTCGAATGGTTCATCGGCGAGATGGGCAAGTTGCCGCCGTTGGCGCCGCTGCTGGGACAGGGGCGGGAGCTGCTGGAAACCGAGCGCCGGCCGGATGGCACGCGCAATCCGCTGTACAAGCCGATCCAGTACGTCGAGGTGCCCTGCGCGCAGCGCCCGGACGGGCTATGGCGGCAGCGGCGTACCTGCTGCATTCGCTATCGGCTGGGGGAGATCGGCAATTGCGACAACTGCCCGCTGATCGATGAGCCACCCGCCGAAGCGAGCGATCTGTAGGGCACATAACGCGTCAGCGTTATCCGCCATCGAGGATTCTGCGCATAACCTGTTCCAGGTTATGCGCCCTACGGTGCTTTGTCATGCGTCCTACGGTGCTTTTGTAGGAGCGGAGCTTCTCCGCGATCGCGGGCAAAGCCCGCGCCCATGCACGCGCAATATGCCTCCGCTCGCCGGTTGGCAAGGATTCATCCGCGCAGGATATCGCGGACAAGGTCCGCTCCTACGAGATGCCACCAATGCAATACCCCGTCGCTCACCAGACGGAGTGGAAGCTCTAGCACAGGAACTGTCTCGCCACTGATCGCCGAAGCTTGCATCTCCGTAGGAGCGGACTCTGTCCGCGATCGGTCAGGCGTCGCTGTGGATTCGCAGGTTGATTCCGCGTTCAGTAACTCAGCGCAGATAACTGATCGGCGACCCATCCACCGGGTTGTTCAGCACGCCCATGGGAATCCCGTAGATATCTTCCAGCGTTTCCCCGCGCATCAGCTCCGCCGGCGAGCCCTGGGCCAGCAGGCGGCCTCCATGCAGGGCGATCAGGTGATCGCAGTAACGCGCCGCCATGTTGATGTCGTGCAGCACCACCAGCACGCCCAGGCCCAGTTCGCGGCTGAGTTCGTGGACACGGGAGAGCACTTCCACCTGATGGGCGATATCCAGCGCCGAGGTGGGTTCGTCCAGCAGCAGGTAGCGGCTGTTCTGCGCCAGCAGCATGGCCAGCCAGACGCGCTGGCGTTCACCACCGGAAAGCAGGTCTACCGGGCGATCGGCGAAGGCCTGGGTATCGGTCAGCTCCAGCGCTCGGTCGATCTGCTTGCGGTCTTCGCCGGTGACGCGGCCCAGCGCGCCGTGCCACGGGTAGCGACCGAACGCGACCAGCTCGCGCACGGTCAGGCCGTCGGTCTGCGGCAGTTGCTGCGGCAGGTAGGCCACCTGGCGTGCGAAGTCGCGGTTGCCCCAGTCCTGCAACGGTTTGCCGTCCAGGCGGATACTGCCGCCGCTGGCCTGCTGCTGGCGGGCCAGCAGCTTGAGCAGGGTGGACTTGCCCGAACCGTTGTGGCCGATCAGGCCGATCATGTTGCCGTCGGCCAGTTGCAGGCTCAGCGGTTGCAGAAGGGTGCGACCGGGGACGCTGAAACTGACATTTTCCAGTTCGAACATGGGGTCATCCGTATGGGCGGCGTGGCCGGAAAAAGCGGGAGCCCGACTCTAATCCAATCGCTAATGGTTATCAATTTTCCAAGGCCTTGCGGAACCGCCCGATCGCTTACCTGTCACTGTCCGAAAGCGCTTATGATTCAACGCTGTAATTGATCGGGTAGGGCCCATGGAGTCTGCTGTCGAACGCTACAAACGCCTGCTCGCCGAGGCCCTGGCGCGTTATTTCCCCCGTACCACCGAATACCTGCGCGCCGAACGCGAAGCGGCGCAGCCTCGTGGACGCGGCAAGACAAAGGGCAATGCCAAGGCGCCGGCCAAGCGCACGGCGAAAGCGAAGAACGGCGAAGGGCCTGCGCCCAGGCGCCCGCGAGCTCCAGCCGCAGCGGGTATCTATGGCACCGCCAAGGCCCCCGATGAACAGCACGCCCTCGACATGCGCCAGCGAGTGGCCCAGGCCGCCGCCCACGGGGTGATCAGCCTGCCGTCGGACGAACAGTGGGCGATGATCCTCGCGCCCGATCCGCTGACCCGTATCTTCGCCGGCGCCGGTTCCGGCAAGTCGACGACGCTGGTCCTGCGTGTCGTCTACATGCTCTGCCATCTGGGCATCCAGGCCGAGCGGGTGACGGTGATTTCCTTCACCAATGCCTCCTGCGCGCAACTGCGCGAGCAACTGGTGAAAGTGCTCGGCTACTGGGGCCATCCCTTCGACGCGGCGCAGGCGCGCCAGTGCGTGCGGACCTTCCATTCGGCCATGGGCACCCTGGCGAAAGTGGCACTGAAGAATCCGCGCTGGTTCGAGCAGCTGGACGAACGCACCCCGGCAGACGAGCTGGACAACCCCTTGCTCGCCGGCCGCCTGCGCCCGGCGCAGCAGCGGCTGCTCAAGCAGGTCTACCAGCAGTGCTATGCCGACCAGCACGAATTCCGCGTCCTGGTGCACCAGTTGCTGGAGCTTCCGCCACCTCCCGAAGCCGGGGACGACGGCAAGCCGCCACGCATCGGCAAGGCGCCACTGGATGCCTTCAAGCTCGGCGGCGAGTTCACGGCACTCCCGCTGTTCGAAGCCTTCTACGCCCAGGCCGGATTCATCGAGAGCATCGGCCTGCGCATCGCCCAGTTGCAGCCGAAGAAGCTCGGCTGTCCGGCGCGCGAACGGCAGTTCGTCGAAGCGCTGCAACTGTTCTGGGCCGCTTTCGACAATGCGCTGCAGGAGCAGGGCCTGCTGACCTTCAACCTGGCCTTCCAGCGCCTCACCGACCAGCTCGGCGACGGCAAGTTGCCGGCCGCAGCCCTGGCACCGTTCCAGCATCTGCTGATCGATGAGTTCCAGGATGTCTCTCCGCAGATCGTCCAGTGGTTGCAGGCGTTGCACCGAGACCTGGCCAAGCGTGGCGAGGCGGTCAGCCTGATGGCCATCGGTGATGACTGGCAGTCCATCTACGCCTGGCGCGGCAGCTCGCCGGAGCTGTTCATGGACTTCGATCGCCACTTCCCCAGCAAGGGCCGGCGCAAGAGCCGCGTGCTGCTGCTGGAAACCAACTACCGCAGCATTGACCCGGTGATCCGCGACGGCGAGCGGGTGCTGGTGGGCGTGGCGAACAAGCAGGCCAAGACCTGTCGAGCCTTCAAGTCGACAGAAGCGGGCGACCATGGCGTGAAGCTGGTGCAGCGCTTCGATGCGCGGAACAACCTGCCAATCCTGTTGGAAGAAATCCGCAAGCAGTGCGAGCACGTGGCCGCGCGTGGCTCGCGGGAGAAGACCGCCGTGCTGCTGCTCAGCCGGCGCAACGAGACCCTGCAGACCATTCTCGGCGCACTGGATCGCAAGCTGCCGGTGAAGGGCATGACCATCCACCGCGCCAAGGGCCTGCAGGCGGAGGTGGCGATCATCGTCGACGACTGCGCACCGCCGGAAAAGCATCCGCTGCGTAGCGCCGTGTACGCAGCCTCGGGCTTCTTCACCAGCAGCTATGACCAGGCCCAGCAGGATGAGCAACTGCGCCTGGCCTACGTGGCGATCACCCGTGGCGTGAGCCGGGTGTTCTGGTTCACCCGCAAGGCCCAGGGGCCGACGGCGATCCTGGCCATGCGGCGCAACGTGGAAGCTGCGCCCGCCTGACGATCAATCGTCGCGGGTGAGGACTTCCAGCAGTTCGATCTCGAACAGCAGGTTGGAGTTGGGCTGGATATGCGCGCCGACCTGGCGCTCGCCGTAGGCCAGGTGCGCCGGGACGAAGAGCTTGCGCTTGCCGCCGACCTTCATGCCCATCAGGCCCTGGTCCCAGCCCTTGATCACCCGGCCGGTGCCGATCACGCACTGGAACGGACGGCCCTTGTCGTAGGACGAATCGAAGACGGTGCCGTCCTCCAGGGTGCCCTTGTACTGGGTGGTGATCAGGGCGCCCTTGACCACGGCCTTGCCGTCGCCGACGACGATATCTTCGATCTGCAGTTCGTTGCTCATGGGGTGTTCTCGTGTTGCGGTGGCGAAGGGCGTGCGTTTTCGCAGGAAAGTCCGGCGCTGGCAAGCCTCATTCGGGCTTGGCGTAGAGGCTCGCCTGCTGGCCGCTGCGGGCGCGCCCCCAGATTTCCTCATCGCTCAGGCCGGTCTGGATCAGCTCCACTGGAACGCCGCCGTCGATGATCACCGCGACGCGGTAGTCGTCGATAGGCTCGTAAGGGCCGAGGATCACTTCCTTGCCTCGCACCGCGCGCTCCAGGTCGGAGACCTTGAAGGCGGGATGCGGTTGGGTACGCATGAGTACGTGCAAGGTGCTGCCAGGGCCGAATCGGTGGTACTGCACGTGCAGCAACTCGGTGCTCGCATCGCTGGTGTACATGTCGTACAGCGCGCTGTAGCGCTCGCCCTCGCGCGGCTCATCGCTGGGAATGCCCATGTGGTGGAACTCGTAGGTGACGCCGTCGCGCTCGAACATGTGCCGTTTCCTCGCTGAAACAGGCGAGCAGTCTGCTCCGGTCACGGATGGCCGTCGAGCCTGACCGTCCGTCGCAAAACGCCGTGGCGACGGGAAATCCGTGGAATCCGGGCAATGCTCAGCAAGCTGGATGGCACGCGCCATCGGGGTCGGCAATCGAACCTCACAAGGAGACCTACATGAAGCACCTCAAGCATGGATTCCTCGCCTGGCTCTGCGCTTTCCTGGTCGGCTGCGCCGCTATGGATACGGGCGGGGGTGGCAGCGGTAACGCCGGGCCGGGAGAGATGGAGATCCGTACGGGTGTGGTCGAGCAGGTGACCGATACTCAGGTGAAGACCAACCATGACACCGGCGTTGGCGCCATTCTGGGCGGACTCGGGGGCGTGGCGCTGGGTAGCCTGATCGGTCGGGGTACCGGGCGCGACGTGGCGATGATCGCCGGTGCGCTGGCCGGTGGCGTGGGCGGCAACTACGCCGAGCAGCGCCAGTACGACAAGCCGCAGGAAGCGCAGCAGATCATCGTGCGGATGAAGAACGGCGTGCTGGTCTCGGTGACCCAGCCGGTGAATGCCGAGCTCAAGCCCGGCAGCAAGGTCTACATCGAAGGGCAGGGCGCCGGCGCCCGCGTGGTGCCGCAGAACGACTGAGGTCAGTCGACCAGCTCGGCCAGTGCCCAGTCGCGGAAGGCCCTTACCCGTGGGTCTTCCGCACTGGCCTGCGGGTAGACCAGGTTATAGGCATAGTCCTGGGCGACGCGCACGCCCAGCTCGAACGGCTGCACCAGCAGGCCCTGTTCCAGTTCGCGGGCAACCATGGCCTGGTCGGCCAGCCCGACCGCGCCACCTTCCAGCACGGCCTGCACCACATGGCTGGTGTCCTCGAAGATCACGCAGCTGCTGGCGTCGAAGTCTTCCACGCCAGCGGCTGCCATCCAGCGCGACCAGTCCGGCCAGGCGGCGCCTTCGGTCTCGCACACCACATGGCACAAGGTATGCGCCTGCAGATCGCGCGGCTCGCGCAAGGGCGGGCCTTCGCTGAGCAGGCTCGGGCAGCACACCGGCACTATCTGGGTATCGAACAGGCGCTCCGCGACCAGGCCGGGGTAGTGTCCGCTGCCGAAGCGGATGGCCAGGTCGATGTCGTCGACGGCGAAATCCCGCAGCTCGTCGCTGATATCGAAACTGAGCTTCAGCCCCGGATGCAGTGCGCGGAACTTTGGCAGGCGCGGTAGCAGCCAGTGCGTGGCGAACCGGGCTGTCAGCGAGACCCGTAGCTGCTCGGACGTTCGCGCCAGCCGCCGGGCGCGGACGGTGGCGCGGTGCAGCAGACCGAGGGATTCGACCGCCGCTTCCAGCAGCAACGCGCCCGCCGGGGTCAGTTGGATGCTGCGACTGGTGCGCACGAACAAACCGAGGCCGAGCTGGTCTTCCAGCTCCTTGATCTGGTGGCTGACCGCGGCGGGCGTCAGGCCGACTTCTTCCGCCGCACGGGTGAAATTGAGGTGACGGCCAGCCGCCTCGAAGGTGCGCAGGGCACGGATGCCGGGAAAGGAGCGACTCATCGATCTTCAAATCCTGCTTGATAATCCGTCGAGAAATACTCGTTTTTCCTGGCTTCGTCAAAGGCCGATAGTGGCTTCACCTGATCTGAGTTTGAAGATCACCGAGCAGAGGAAGCCACCCCATGACAGCCGCCATCCAACCCTACATCACCCAGCGCAACGCGCAGCCGGCCAGCGCCGACGACCTCGCGCCCCTGGCCTTTGCCGGCTATGCGCACTTCACCGCCATGCAGGTGCGTGACGGCGGCATTCGCGGCCTGGACCTGCACCTGGATCGTCTGCGCAACGCTTCGCAACGGCTATTCGGCCAGGGGCATTCCGACGAGGAAATCCGCGCCGCCTTGCGTGCCGCGCTGGAGGAAGCGCCGGCGGATGTGTCGCTGATGGCCACCGTTTACTCGCCCGCCGGAGAATTCACCGTTGCCGGTCCCGAGCATCGGCCCGAACTGCTGGTGCGCACCGCGCCGCCTTCCGACGGCCCGCAAGGCCCGCTGGCACTGGCCATCGCCGGACATGAAAGGGTGCTGCCGGAGATCAAGCACGTCGGCGAGATCGCCAAGACCTGGTACCTGCGCGAGGCAGTGGCCTCCGGTTTCGACGACGCCGTGTTCGTCGATCATCGCGGCCGCTTCAGTGAGGCCACGATCTGGAACCTGGCCTTCTGGGACGGCGAGACGGTGGTCTGGCCGAGGGCGAAGATGCTCACCGGCACCACCATGGGCATTCTCCAGCGGCAACTGGAACGCCTCGGGGCCCGCCAGGTTACGCGCGGTATTGACCTTCAGGACCTGCCGCGGCTGACCGGTGCGGTGGTGATGAACTCCTGGACGCCGGCCGTGCCGGTGAGTCGCATCGGTGACGTGGAATTTTCCCCGGCGCCGGAGTTCGTCGAGTTGCTGCGCAGCGCCTTCGAGGCAGAGCCGCGTGTTCAGCCCTGAGGGCTGGGCGGTTCGTGGGCAATCCCGCCCAATAATCAGGCTGGCAGACTGTAGGGCGAATAACCTGGAACAGGTTATCCGCCGGCGATGGTTCGGCGGATAACGCTGACGCGTTATGCGCCCTACGAAAATCCTACAGGTGCATGCGCGCAGCTCCTTGTAGGAGCGAGCTTGCTCGCGAACAGGGGCTCAATCCAGATGCGCAGTAAAACCGGTTGCCTGAGGATTGATCTCATCGCGCAAGGTCAACGCGGGAATCTGGTAATCGCCGCCATTCTGCCGGCGGAAGGGTATGGGAGCGGTGGTCTGGAGCGTGTCCAGGCGCTCGCCGAGCTCCTGTTCGATCTGCCTGTAGCGCTCGCCATCCACCCGGCTGGTGCGGTAGACCAGGTACGGCGGCAGCACGTCGAAGCCGGGGTAGTGCAGCACGCCGTGGTGGATCGGGAACAGCAGGTCGTCGATCGGCCCGTTGATGCCGCGCGGGCTGTAGTGCGAGTCCCAGCCACCCATGGTGACCATCAGCATGGCCCGCTTGCCGGACAGGTTGCCTTCGCCGTAGCGGTCGCCCCAGCGTGCGTCGGAGTGCTCGCCCACGCCGTAGGCGAAGCCATAGGCATACACGCGCTCGACCCAGCCTTTGAAAATTGCCGGCATGGTGAACCACCAGAGCGGGAACTGCAGGATGACGGTATCCGCCCAGCGCAGTTTTTCCTGTTCGGCGGCGATGTCCATGCTTTGCCTGCCGGAGGCGTAGGCACGCTCGGAGTCCAGCGATGGGGCGAAGCGCGCTTCGGGGTCGCGATCCAGGCTGTCGCTCGCATCCAAGGTGGCTTTCCAGTTCATCGCGTACAGGTCGGAGACCTGCACGACGTGGCCGGCAGCCTGCAGGCGGCGCACCGCGAAGTCCTTCAGTGAGCCATTGAGCGAGCGCGGTTCCGGGTGGGCGTAGACGATCAGTACGTTCATGGTGGCGGTCATCCGTCAGGTGGGGATGCGCGCAGGATGCGATCTCGCCAGGTATAGTGGAAATGAATATCCAGTATCCCAGGTATACGGATGAATAATCTTCGCCGCCTCGACCTCAACCTGTTGGTGACCCTCGACGTGTTGCTGCGCGAGCACAACGTCACGCGTGCCGCCGAGCAGCTGAACTTCTCCCAGCCCTCGGTCAGCGTCCATCTGGCCAAGCTGCGCGACATCTTCGGCGACCCGCTGTTGCTGCCCGGCCCGCGCGGCATGCGGCCGACAGCGCGTGCCGAATCCCTGCGCGAACCCCTGCGTCTAGCGCTGGAAGCTCTGGAACAGGCAGTAGCTCCGTCCGATCCCTTCGACCCGGCCGTGGCGCAGAACACCTGGCGCGTCGCCGCGACCGACTACGGTGAGTCGACCATCCTGCTGCCGGCTTTGAGTGCTATCCGTACCAGCGCACCGGGCACTCGCCTGGCGCTGCTGGAACTGTCGCCACCGCGTATTGCCCGGCAGGCGGAGCAGGGCGAGATCGACCTGGCCTTCCACACCACCGAAGGCAGCCCGCCGAGCATGCGCCGGCGCACGCTGTTCAGCGAGCGCTACGTGCTGGCTGGCCGTGCGGGGCATCCGAAGCTCAAGCGCAAACCGAGCCTGGCGCAGTTCTGCCAGTTGGAGCACGTGATGGTTTCGCCCGATGGCGGTGGCTTCAGCGGTGTGACGGACGAGGCGCTGGCGGCGGTGGGATTGAGCCGGCGCGTGGTGCTGTCGGTGCCGCACTTTCTTTTCGTTATCGCGGCGGTGGCCAGCAGCGATCTGGTGGCCATGGTGCCGGCACGGCTGGTGCGGGAAAACCCGGCGCTGCGGGTGGTGGAAGCGCCGGTGGAGGTGCCGGGGTACGAGATGTCGATGCTCTGGGACGAGCGCTCGCACCGCGATCCGGCGCATCGGTGGTTGCGGGAGCAGATTGCGGCGTCAGTTTGAGCGTTGATGCTTTTTTAGGAGCGAGCTTGCTCGCGAACAAACTCGCCGGCGAGTACGGCGCTGGGCGGTTCGCGAGCAAGCTCGCTCCTACAGGGTGCATTGATCAGAGTCCTGCGCGGGGTATTCCCTAACCCTAACCCTCTCCCAGAGGGAGAGGGGACAGTTCCGCGCAGGATGAAGCGATGGCGTCAGCCGCGAAAGGGCGGCTCCCTCTCCCTTCGGAGCGGGGCGCTTAGCCAGGGCTGGGGAGAGGGTGTATCCGGCACACAGCGCCGCATCAGGTCACTGCACGAATCGAGACTGCAGCAGGTAGCGCAGCGAAGCCTCCAACGTTTGCCCGTGACTCATGCCGTCGAAGGCATGGAACCGCGCCTGCATGCCGGGCACTTTGCCCACGTTTTCTACCAGTTGCTGCGCGGCGCGCGGCGCGCTGGGGGTGATGTCCTCGCGCGGCTTGAAGGGCTCCTTGCCGCCGCGCATCAGCAGCAGCTGTGCGGAGTGCCCGGCTAGACGTTGGGCAAAGCCTTCCTGCTCCTGGAGAATGGCGCCGTCGCCCCACCACAGCGAAGGGCTGGCCGGAGCGTAGAAACTGAACTGCTGTGGGCGGGTGAGCAACGCATGGAGTGTCAGCAGGCCGCCGTAGGAGTGGCCCCAGAGCGTCTGCTGCGAGCGGTCGATGGGCGCCTGGGCGGCCACTGCCGGGAGCATGCGGTCGCGCATCAGGTCGAGGAAGGCGTCGGCGTCGCCGCTCGGGTCCCCCGTGAGCGGGTCTTTCTGCACGGCCAGTTGCGGACGCGGCGGGGTGTAGTCGCGGGTACGGCCGGTGCGGTCGATGCGCAGGGGCGTCTGGTAACCCACAGCAATCAGCAATGGCGCCTTGCCGTTGTTCAGGTCGTTGAGCAGCTTTTCGTCCAGTGCGCCGATGGCGGCGTTGCCGTCGAGCATCCACACCACCGGATAGCCGGTGGCCGGAGCCGGGTGGCGCGGGCGGGCAATCCACAGCTGGTAGTGGCGCTGGCCATCGGCGGAATCCAGTTTGAGTTCACTGAAGCGGTAGGCCAGGTCGCTGCGTTGCAGCAGGGTCGTGTCCATTTTCTGGTCAGGGGCAGGCGCGGCGTGCGCTGCCAGCCCCGGCACGGCGAATGCCAGTGCCAGGGCCAGGAGGCGGAGTCTCATCAGGCTTTTCTCGTTCTACGAATCAGAAGGACGCGGTGAGGCTGGTATAGAGCGTGCGGCCCGGTTCGTTGTAGGTCGCGGCGCCCGCGCCCTCGATGCCGTTCACGCCCTGGGCGTTGCCCTCGCGGAACAGGCGCTTGTCGAAGACGTTGTCCACCCCGGCGGTGAAGCTCAGGTTCTTGGTGAACACGTAGGTGCCGCTCAGCCCGGCGATGGCGTACGGCGAGAGCTCGTTGTTGGCGCTGCCGGTGACGCGGTCGCCGTGGTAGTCGTACTTCTTCGGCTTCTGCTTGCCGTACCAGGCGACGCTGGCCTGCAGCGACAGGGCGTCGGTGGCCTGCCAGTCGAGCATGGAGTTCAAGGTGTACTTCGGCGTTACCGAGAGCACGTCACCGGTTTCCTTGTTCTTGGATTGCAGCATGTAGGTGAAGTTATTGCTCCACTTCAGCTGCTCCATCAGCGGGATGGTCAGTGTGCCTTCCAGGCCCTCGACCAGCGCCTTGGGTACGTTCTCCCATTGGTAGATCGCCGCGTTGGCGTAGCTGCCGCTGCCGCCGGTAGCCTGATCGATCGGCGACAGGCCCGACTCGATCTTGTTCTTGTAGTCGTTGCGGAAGTAGGTCAGGCCGGCGACCAGGCCGTCCTTCTGGAACTCGATGCCCAATTCCTTGTTGACGCTGGTTTCCGCCTTGAGATCTTCGTTGCCCTGCAGGTAGCAGCTGGTGCTCTGGCCGTAGCAGCCCTGGCCGCGGCTGTAGAGCAGGTAGTCGGGGTTGAGTTGGTACAGGTTCGGCGCCTTGTAGGCGCGGGCGATGCCGGCCTTCAGGGTGACGCTCTGGGTCAACGCGTGGGAGATGTTCAGCGACGGGCTGAAGTTGTCGCCGACGATGCTGTGGTGGTCCCAGCGCAGGCCCGGAGTGAGCATGGTGCCGGGCAGCAGTTCGATGTTGTCTTCGGCGAACAGCGAGAAGATCTGCGCTTGCGAGGTGGTGTCACGGTTGCTGCTGGTCAGGCCCGGTACCGAACCGCCCTCGCTGGTGGTCTGGGTGTTGGCGCTGGGGTCGTCGAGCTTCTGCTGCACCCATTCGCTACCCAGGGTCAGGGTCTGGTCGCGCCAGGCGTGCAGCGGCAGGTTCACTTCGCCGTGGGCGGTCAGGTCGCGCAGGGTGGCGGTGTAGAAATCGGTGTTGCTGAAGATGCCCTCGGTGCCGCCGGCGAGACCTTCGTTGATGCGGCTGTTACGGGTCTTCTCGTACTGCAGGTAGGCCATGGAGCTGCCGAAGTCCCACTCGCCGCGGTGGGTGATCGAGTAGTTCTCGCGGTACATGCGGTTGGTCTCGTGACCGAGCATGGACTTCACGTTGGCGTTGCTGTTGGTGTTCTGGGTGTCGCCGGTGTAGATGTTGCCCTGGCGGCTGAAACCGGCCTCGAAATCGAGGGTCTGTTCCGGCGTCAGGTGCCAGCTGAGCAGGCCGTTGACGTCCTTGTTGCGCACGCCTTCGCGGCCGGCGGGGAGGGTGCCGACCTGGTTGCCGGTGCGGTTGGATTCGTGGCCGGCGTTGATGTCCCAGTCGTCCGAATCGGTCTTGGCGACGTTGCCGTAGACGCGGTAGCTCAGGGTGTCGGTCAGCGGGCCGTTGAGGCCGAAGGTCATGCGCTGGGTAGCGCCTTCGTCCTTGTGCTGCGGGAAGTTGCTGTAGACGGTGACGTCGCCGTGGGTTTCCTTGCCGGCCTGCTTGGTGATGATGTTCACCACGCCGCCGGCCGCGCCGTTGCCATAGCGCGCCGCCGCCGGGCCGCGCAGCACCTCGATACGCTCCACCTGGTCGGCCGGCACCCAGTTGGTGTCGCCGCGCGAATCGCGCTCGCCGCGCCAACCGTAGCGCACGGCATTACGGCTGCTGACCGGCTTGCCGTCCACCAGGATCATGGTGTTCTCCGGGCCCATGCCGCGGATGTCGATCTGCCGGTTGTTGCCGCGCTGGCCGCTGGTGGAGTTGCCGGTCAGGTTGACGCCGGGCATGGTGCGGATGATCTGCGAGAGGTCGCTGGCGGGCGGGCGTTTCTTGATGTCCTCGGCGGTGATGATCGACACACCCGGCATCTGCTTGGCTTCCTCGGCGGCGGTAGCGACGATGGTCTCGCTGTCGAATTCGACGACATCGGAATCGGCGCTGGCGGCCTGTACGGCGAAGGACAGCAGGCAGCTGGACAGCAGCAGGAAGGGCGGAAGGAACTGCATCGGACGGGAGGACATCGGTGATCTCCGGCGGAGGGCTATTACTAAGAGATCACAAATGATAATGACTGCTATTTGCCAGTAAAGCGCATTAACTTTCTAAACACTTGTGCGCGGAACTTTTCGCGCAGACCGCGGGGAGCAGCAGGTGCAGGCACAGACCGGTCCGGCCGTTCTCCGCCCATAGGCGCCCATCCGCCAGTTCGACGCCACGCCGGGCGATGGCCAGGCCCAAGCCGAAACCGCTGGACTCCGATGGCTGCAACCGCTGATAGGGCTGGAAGATGCGTTCCAGGTCTTCCTCGGCGACACCGGGGCCATCATCGCTGACGCACAGGTGCCAGAACCCGCCTTCGCGCCAGCCGTCCAGACGCACGCTGCCGCCGCGTGGGGAATGACGGATGCCGTTGCGCAGCAGGTTCTCGATGGCCTGGGCGAAGCTGTCCAGGTGCACCTGCACCACGCAGTCGGTGCCCAGCGAGCAGGGCAGGCATTCGGCATCCCAGCCGCTCTCGAAGCAGGCGTCCTCGCGCAGGGCTTCCCACACCGACAGCACCAGTACCGGCTCGCGTTCCAGCTGCGGACGTTCGGTGTCCATCCAGGCGAGATCCAGGGTGTCTTCCAGTAGCCGTTGCATGTCGTTGATCTCACGGTCCAGCCGTTCGCGCAGTTGCTCCGGTGGTAGATCGGAGTCGTGGGCGATGCGCAGGCGCGCCAGCGGCGTGCGCAGCTCATGGGACAGGGTGCGTAGCAGCAGGCGCTGTTGCGCCAGGCTGTGGCGCAGGCGCTCTGCCATGTGGTCGAAGGCCAGGGCCAGCTCACCCAGTTCGTCGCGGCGCTTGGCCAATGTCGATCCTGGGCCTTCGCTGTCGAGGTCGTCGGCGCGCAGGGCATCGGCGCGGGCGCGCAGGCGGTTCAACGGCAGCACCAGGTGACGGTAGATCAGCAGGCCGAGGAGGGCGGCGAGCAGCGTGGGCACCACACCGTGGCTGAACAGGTGCGTCCAGGGTGTCAGCCCGCTGGGCAGCAGGCGCTCCGGCAACTGCATGACCAACCGGCCGCGCTCGGGGTGCCGGGGAAATTCGATGCTGACGTAGGGCAGCTCGTCCTGCAGGCGCCGACTCATGGGCCAGTCGAGCTTGCGCATGAAGGTCAGGTGGCTCGATTCCTCCGCCGTCAGCGGCGTAGTGCCCAGGCTCTGCAGGTGGTCGCCGATCACCGCCACCCAGGTGTCTTCGGCGGCGGACAGTTCCTGGCGGAAGCGCTCGACACCTGCGGCGCCGCGCTGGTCGAAGACCATTTCCGCCTGCTCGGCGTAACGCGCGAGGTACTCACGGTCAGGTTCACCGAGGAAATAGGTGCTGCGTTCCAGCGACAGGCCCCAGGTCCAGATCAGCCAGGTCAACAACAGGCAGAAACCGACCTGTAACGCGGCGATCTTCCACAGCAGCGGATGACGCCGCATCAGTGACGTTCCGCATCCACCAGGATGTAACCCTGGCCGCGCACGGCCTGTATCTGCACCTGCTGCGCGCCGATGGCGGCGAGCTTGCGGCGTACGTTGCAGACGTGCACGTCGAGCCCCCGGTCGAGGCGGGTGTAGGCGCGATGCAGCACGCTCTGGTAGAGGAAACTCTTGGACAGCGCCTCGCCGGCATGGGCGTTCAGCGTGGCCAGCAGGCGGTACTCGGAGTGTGTCAGTCCCGCGTGTTCACCATTGCGGGAAACGTCCTGCAGCTCATCATCGAAATGCAGCGATCCCTGCGGGTGTGGCGTGGTGTGGGCGCGGTCGAGGTGCACCCGGCGCAACAAGGCATCGATGCGCGCGTCCAGTTCCGCCAGGCTGAAGGGCTTGGGCAGGTAGTCGTCGGCGCCACGGGTGAAGCCGGTGATGCGATCCTGCTCCGCGCCCAATGCGGACATCAGCATCACCGGAGTGGCGCGGGCGCTGCGCAAGGTATCCAGCAGGGACAGGCCATCGACCCCCGGCAGCATGATGTCCAGCAGCACCAGGTCGAAGTCGTTCTGGTGCACGGCCACCAGGCCCTGATCACCGTTGGCGCAGGTGGTGACGGAGAAACCGCGTTGGCAGAAATGACGTTCGAGGTCCAGGCGCAGACGGGAGTCGTCTTCCACCAGCAGGAGCGAAGGGGACACGATAAACCTTGTTGAGAATATTTAGCATTTGCAAATATCTCATTCCTTTCTGTCAGAAGGCAATGGCAATTCGCCAAATGCCTGTCTGCCAAATGCCTGTCTGGCAAACGCGGCTCAGACCCAACGTCGCACCCTGGCGCAGAAGGCATCGAACTCCGCACCGAACAATTCCCGGAGCGCACGCTCTTCCGGGCGGATCTGGAAGTGGTTGATGTACAGCACGAAGAGCGCCACGCCGATCAACGCCAGCGTCGAGCCGAGGAACACGCACCAACCCAGCAGAATGATGGCGAAGCCCAGGTACATGGGGTTGCGCGTGTACTGGTAAATGCCCGCGATCACCAGGGAGGAGGCGCTTTCGGGTTTCAGCGGATTGACCGTGGTGCGGGCGCGGCGAAATGAGGCGACGCCCGCCAGGCACACCGCGACACCGGCGAGGACCACCGGCAGTGCCAGCCACAAGCGACCGCCCAGCGGCGCCAACGTTGGGGCAGCCAGCCACATCAGCAGGCCGCTGATGATCGCTACCAGGGGCGGGGGAATGCGGTGTTCCAGCCAATCCATGCTTGTTCTCCGGGCCAGTGCGGCCATCTCCAGTGAGGTGCCCACACTAGCCCAGATTGCCGCCCTTAGCGCGGCCGACGTACCGCGCGCACCTTGCCGCTGTTGCCACCGCCGCAGTAGAAACGTTCGCCTCCGTCCGCCTCAAGCCCCGAAACGTGCACGCCCTCGGGCATGTCCAACTGCTCCAGAACCTCGCCGGACTGCGGGTCGATGCGGCGTAGCTCGCTGTAGGTCGCTTCCGGCTCCCAGGTGCCATGCCAGAGTTGGCCTTCGACCCAGGTCACGCCGGTGACGAAACGATTTGAATCAATCGTACGCAGGACTTCGCCGGTTTCCGGGTCGATCTGATGAATTTTCCTGGCGCGGTACTCGCCGACCCAGAGCGAACCTTCCGCCCAGGCCATGCCGGAGTCGCCGCCGCTGCCCGGCGCGGGAATGGTGGCCAGTACCTTGCCGTTGGCCGGGTCGATCTTCTGGATGATGCTTTCGCCAATCTGGTACAGGAACTTGCCGTCAAAGGCCGTACCGGCGTGGGCGGGAACCGCGATCGACGCTTCCAGCTCGCCGCTGGCTGGGTCCAGCCGTTGGAGATGGTCACCGGTGGCGATCCAGACGCGCTCGCCGTCCCAGGTCACGCCGGCGACGGTCTCGACGCCCGGGTATGGGCCGTATTCCTGGAGTACTTCTGCGGGAGATTGCTTGTAGCGAGTCATGGTTTGGCCCTGCACGTTGTGGGTGGGAGGCTTGAGCCTATTCAGGCGCCAAAGGGCGCGGGGAGTAACAAGGTCGTCGCGAATCCCGGCGCCGGCGGCAGGCTCCAGCGCCGCGCGCGCCCTTGCCCCAGTGCCTCCACCCGACCGGCATCGGCCAGCGCTTCGAGGGCGCGCTGTACGCTGCGCTGGCTGGTATCGAGCGCCAGCGCCAGGGCTGAGCTGGCCCAGGCCTGACCATCGCTGAGCAGCGCCAGCACGTCAGCGTTGGCGTCCTCCAGCGGCGGCGCAAGGACGATCGGATTGGCGGCGAGTAGCACATAACCGCGAGGCGTCGACTCGATGCCCGCCAGGGGTTGCAGCAAGCGCCGCAAACGGCCGATCTCTACCCGCAGTCGTGCCCGGTGGGTGTCGTCCGGGTGGCGGGTGCGGAACACCCGGCCGATCAGTTCGGTACGGGAGACATCGCCCGGCCAGGCCTCGGCCAGCGCGCGGGCGAGTGCGAAGAGCACCGGGCGGCTGCCCAGCGACAGGCCGCCGATGCGATGGCGGCAGGCGTCCACCACCAGGGCATCGGAACGCAGCAGGCTTTCCACCTCATCCAGCGACAGCAGTCGCGTGGCTTGCCGGTCGATCCGCCGGGCGGCCGGCGCATCGAGAATGCGCGCCGCCTGGTCGACCTCGGCGCGCAGGGCTGGGATGCCCGACGCGGAAGCCGCTTCGGCGGCCTTGCGCAGCGCGGCCCGTGCCTCAGCCGCGTGCAACCGGCGGACGGCGATGCCGGAAGCGATCAGCCAGTGCACCGCGCGCAGGGGCGCCGGCAGCGAAACCGGGTCCAGCGAGCCGAGCAACGCACCGGCCTCATCGAGCTTGCCGATCAGCAGCGCCCGGCGCACCAGCAGGTAGCGCGCCTGGGCAGCGTTGATCGTATCGCCATGGCTCTGCAGCACCTGCGCCGCCTGCTCCAGCGGTTCGATCGGCCAGCTCAGTTCGCGGCTGGCCAACGCCACTTCCGCCTCGGCCACCCGGCAGCGGGCGCGTTCCATCGGCTCATGGGCGCCGAAAGCCCGAGCGGCGCGGCGCAGCAGTTGGCGGGCCAGGGAGAAATCGCCCAGCTGGGCCATGGCGATGCCGCGCAAGGCCAGCGCCGGAGGGTCCTCGCGCAACGCCACGCGGTTCAGCGCGCCCAGTGGGTCGCCGGCCGCGAGGGCACAGGCCGCCGCCGTGATCAGCGAATCCATGGAAATCCCGCCACCTTTGTCACTCCCGTCGACGTCGGCCCGCTGCCTAGTCTAAGCCATGCCCACCGAGCCGCCGCTGGCGGAGGAGAATCCCATGACTGCCCACCCCACAGGCACCCGCGAAGAATGGCTGGCCGCACGCCTGGCACTGCTGGTCGAGGAAAAGGCGCTGACCCGGCGCAGCGACGAACTGGCACGCAAACGCCAGGCGTTGCCCTGGGTGAAAATCGACAAGGACTATCGCTTCGACACCGAACAAGGCGTCGCCACGCTCGCCGACCTGTTCGGCGGCCGCTCGCAGTTGCTGGTCTATCACTTCATGTTCGG
This sequence comes from Pseudomonas sp. PDNC002, assembly GCF_016919445.1. Classification (NCBI taxonomy): domain Bacteria; kingdom Pseudomonadati; phylum Pseudomonadota; class Gammaproteobacteria; order Pseudomonadales; family Pseudomonadaceae; genus Pseudomonas; species Pseudomonas sp. PDNC002. The sequence continues at coordinate 4,232,725 of NZ_CP070356.1, forward strand.
CCCGGACTACCGCGCCGGCTGCCCGTCCTGCTCGAACATCGCCGATGGCTTCGAGGGGTTCGTCGCCCACCTGGCGCAGCACGACGTGAGTCTGCTGGCCGTCTCCCGCGCCCCGTTGGCGCGGTTGCTGGAATATCGCCAGCGCATGGGCTGGACCTTCCCCTGGGCATCGTCCCATGGCACCGCCTTCAACTACGACTTCAACGTGTCCTTCACCGAGGCGCAGCAGCGAAGCGGGGAGCTGGAGTACAACTTCCGCCAGGAGGGGCGTGCGGTGGGGCAGTCGCCCGCGCCGGCTGCCGTGGTGGAAACCGCCGCCTGCTGCGGCACCGACGTGCCGACCTTCAGTCGCGACCGCCCCGGCATGAGCAGCTTCGTTCGCGACGGCGACGCGATCTACCACTGCTACTCGACCTATGCGCGAGGGCTCGACGTCCTCTGGGGGCTGTTCCAATGGCTCGACCGAGCGCCTCTTGGGCGGAACGAACTCGGCAACTGGTGGCGCAGGCACGACGAATACGACGACTGACAGTCCAGTCCTTGCGGGCACGCTGAGATTGTTTTCGGCTGTCGTAGGTTCCTGTTTTTCCTGTCTCATCCGACTAGACAGGTAGGAGCCAATCCGGCATCAGGGTAAGCGGCGTGGACAAGACAGGATGTGACGATTCGATCAGCCTGCGCTCGGGCGAGCGGCAGCGATTGCGCGACCAGATTGGCGGGCGCCTCCGGCGCGAATGCGTACGCCTGGGCTTTACCGTCGACGAAGTGACCGCGCGCGTCGGCTGCAGCCGCCGCACCTGGCAGTATTACGAGACCGGCGCCTCGATGCCCAACGCGGACCTGCTCAGCCTGCTGGACGGGCTGGGCTTCGACATCCTCTATGTGATCACCGGGCGCGGACGCGAAGCGCTCTGAGCACGCCTCGCGCAGGTACCGACCGGGCGAGGGCGCCTGCCTGTCCGTGCCAGCGGATGATCGCCCAACCTGCTGCCGGCCCTGCCTGCCGCGGCAGTTTCCACGGCATGAGCGCAGCAACGAAGAATCCCCCCATGACACCTCCATGACCTGAGCGCACCGCCGCAGGTGCGGGATCGGCAACCTCCGGGAAGACCTTGGCAGTCATTCTGTACGACTGTACAGAAAATGCTTGCAGCCGCAGGCTCCGCAGGTTAATAATTTGTACAGATGTACAGAAATGCCGATCAAAGCCTTGCGTGCAGGCACTGAGCCCCAGCGACTGATGAAGTGAACGGGGCTTTTCTTTGCCACCAGGCTGTACGGTCGTACAACCCATAACAAAGACAATGAGGTGTGGCATGAAGGACAAGCGTCCCGGGGACGACACCCTGGGTTTTTCGCGTCGCGACGTGGTGAAGGGAGCGATGGGTCTGCTGTGGGCTGGCGTAGTGCTCAATGGCCTGCCTCTGCCGGCATTCGCCGAACCGAAGAAGGGCGGCAAGCTGGTGTTCGGCCTGGCCGGCGCGTCGACCACCGACAGTCTCGATCCGGGCCTGGCCGAAGACGATTTCATGATGCTGCTGACCCAGGCCCTGCGCGGCAACCTGGTGGAGATCGACGCCGCCGGCAACCCGATTCCCGAGCTGGCCGAGTCGTGGGAATCCTCGCCGGACGCCAAGGTCTGGACCTTCAAGCTGCGCAGCGGCGTGCAGTTCCACAACGGCAAGCCCTTCACTGCCGATGACGTGGTGGCGACCCTGGATTACCACCGCAAGGACGGCTCGCGCTCACTGTCGAAATCCATCGTCTCGCAGATCGACGAGATCAAGGCAGTGGACGACAGTACCCTGCGCGTCAGCCTCAAGGGCGGCAACGCCGACTTCCCGGTACTGCTCAGCGACTACCACCTGGGCATCCTCCCGCGTGGCGCCGACGGCCAGGCCGACTGGCGCTCGGGGCAAGGCACCGGCGGCTACGCGCTGAAGGACTACAACCCCGGCGTGCGCGCCTATGTCGTGCGCAACCCGAACTACTGGAAAGCCGGACGGGCACATGTCGACGAAGCCGAGCTGATCGCCATCGCCGACCCGGTGGCGCGGCAGAACGCGCTGCTCACCGGCAAGGTCAACGCGATCAACCGCGTCGAGCTGAAGACCCTGTCGCTGCTGCAGCGCAGCAACAAGGTGCGCATCGAGGAAGTGGCCGGGCTGAACCACGCCACCATGCCGATGATCGCCAAGGACGCGCCGTTCCAGGACAACAACGTGCGCCTGGCGCTGAAGTACGCGGTGGACCGCGAGCAGTGGGTGAAGTCGATCCTGCGGGGCCATGGCAGCGTCGGCAACGACCATCCCATCGGCGCCAACCAGAAGTACTTCAACAAGGAGCTGCCGCAGCGTCAGTACGACCCGGACAAGGCGCGCTTCTACCTCAAGCAGGCGGGCCTGGAGAACCTCGACATCAGCATCAGTGCCGCCGACGCGGCCTTCGCCGGCGCGGTGGACGCGGCCGTGGTGTTCGAGGAAAGCGCGCGCAAGGCCGGCATCAACCTCAAGGTGGTGCGCGAATCCAACGACGGCTACTGGATCAACGTCTGGGCCAAGAAGCCCTTCTGCATGTGCTACTGGACCGGCCGCCCGACGCCGGACTGGATCTTCAGCCAGATCTACGCCAGAGGCGCGTCCTGGGGCGACACCCAGTGGAACAACGAACGCTTCGACAAGCTGCTCCTGCAGGCCCGCTCGGAACTCGATGAAACGCGCCGCACGGCGATGTACTGGGACATGCAGAAGATGCTGCACGAGGAGGGCGCCACCGTGGTGCCGATGTTCATGAACCACATCATGGGCATGAGCCGCGACGTCGTCACCAGTGGCCCGGTGGCCGGCAACATGGCGCTGGACGGCATGCGCGCCATCGAACGCTGGTCGGTTGCCTGATCCCGTGGAGAACGTATCCATGAGCCCACTTCAATGGCGCGCCGTGAGCGCGGACGACACCCGCAGCCTGCGCAATGCCTTTGGCGCCTTCATGACCGGCGTGACCATCGTCACCGCCTGGGATGCCGACGGCGCACCGCGCGGCTTCACCGCCAACTCCTTCACCTCGGTGTCGCTGGACCCGGCGCTGGTGCTGGTGTGCATCGCCAAGAGCGCCAACGGCCTGCCGGTCTACGAGGCCGCCGAGCACTTCGCCATCAACATCCTTGGCGACTGGCAACGCGACCTGTCTAACACCTTCGCCGGGCGTTCGCCGGACAAATTCGCCGGGGTGACGCTGCTCGACTCGGAACGCTCGGCGCCGTGCCTGGCCGACAGCCTCAGCGTGCTGTGCTGTGCGCGGCGGCAACTGATCGACGCCGGCGACCACCTGATCCTGATCGGCGAGGTGCTGCGCTACCGCGACGGCGTGGGGAGCCCGCTGGGCTACTTCCGCGGCAGCTACATCGATTTCGCCGAAGGCAGCAAGGCGATCCAGGCCGACCTGCGCACGGCGGTCAAAGTGGGGTGCCTGATCTCCGTCGACAACGGCCTGGTGCTGGTGCGCGAGCCGGGCCGCGAGCAGTGGAGCCTGCCCGAGGTGTTCTGGCGCGAAGGCGTGAGCCAGCGCGCGGTGATCGGGGAGGTGTTCCGCCGGGTCGGCCTGGCCGGTGATGTGGCCTTCATCTACTCGATCTTCGAGGAAGGCGGCTCAGGCTTCACCCGGCTGATCTTCCGGGGCGATGCGGTCGGTCGCACCGACAAGGCGCCCGAAGGGCTGGAAGTGCGGGTGTTCGGTGCCGCCGAGCAGCCCTGGCTGCGGGTCAGCGGCGACTACACGGTGAGCATGATCCGGCGCTTCTTCAAGGAACGCGAGGCCGACAACTTCGGCATCTACTGCGACACCGCCGATGGCGGACGAATCGCCGGCATCGCGGGCAAGCCCGTGCACTGGCAGGACTGGCAACACTGAAACGGGACGAGAACATGGAATTCAATCATTTCCTCAGCGCGTACCTGCCCGACCATGAAGGGTCCGGCAAGCGCCTGTACGACGACATGGTGGAGCAGGCGGTGGTGGCCGAGCAGGTCGGCTACGCCGGCATTTCCATCCCCGAGCACCACCTGATCAACATCCTGCTGGTGCCCTCGCCGTTGCAGATGGCGGTGAAGATCGCCGCCGTCACCCAGCGCATCGAACTGGTGACGTCCATTGTCGTCCTGCCGATCCGCGACATGCGGGTGTTCGCCGGCGAGGTGGTGCAGGCCGACGCCATGACCGATGGCCGCCTGGTACTGGGTGTTGGCCGTGGGGCCTTCAAGTACGAGATCGAGCACCTGGGCGTGCCGATGGATTCCACCCGCGAGCGCTTCGACGAATCCCTCGCCGTGCTGCGTGCGCTGCTGACCCGCAAGGAAGTCGCGTGGGACGGCAAGTACTATCAGTTCCCGGCGCTCACCGTGATGCCGCGCCCGGAGCGGGAGATTCCGCTGATGGTCGCCACCATGGCGCCGGAGGGCATCCAGGCCTGCGCCGAGCAGGGCCTGTCGGTGCAGACCACGCCGCTGTCGGGCGACCACCAGATGCTGCTCGACCAGGTCAACGCCTTCCGCCGGGGCAAGGCGGCGAGCAAGGGCGGCTCCGGCGGACGCCTGTCCCTGCAGCGCGCCACCTACCTGGCACGGGACGAAGCGGACGCGCGGGAGAAGCTGCGCATGGCCCACGAGTACTACATGCGCTTCGACAACGTGTTCACCGGTCCCGGCATCGTGCATGACGGCGGCATCGAGCCGTTGCCACGCAAGCAGAGCCTCGAGGAGCTGGGCAACAACCTGCTGATCTGTACCCGCGAACGCATGATCGACCAGCTCGCCGCCTACGCCGAGGCAGGCATCGACGAAGTGATCATGACCGCCAATTTCGGCCAGTCCCAGGCCGACACCCTGGACATGATGCAGCGCTTCGGCGACGAGGTGATTCCACTCTTCAGCCAGCTGAAATCCAGCCAGGCGACCACCCCCAGCAAGAGGATCGGCCAATGCCGTTGATGACCGTCGAGATGTTCCCCGGACGTACCCCCGAGAAGAAGCGCGAGCTGATCAAGGCGCTCACCGAGACCTACGTCGAGGTCTGCGGCGGCAAGCCCCAGGCGGTGACCATCCTGCTCAAGGAAGTCGATCCGGCGGATTGGGGCTCGGGCGGGCAGAGCTACGCCGAGATCATCGAACAGTCGCGCAACGCTTGAGGAGGGTACTCATGAGCAAGGCAATCGATTGCGCCGTGGCGGTGGACGGGCAGGGCCCGGCACTGGTGATGATCCACGGCATCGGCGCGCGCAAGACCGGCTGGGACAAGGTCACCGCGGCCCTGAAGGACCGTTTCACCTGCGTGCGCTATGACCTGCGCGGCCACGGTGAGTCGCCGCTGCCGAGCGAACCGTTCGGCCTCGACGAGCTGGTGGAGGACCTGGAGGCGCTGCGCCGCAAGCTCGGCCTGGAGAAGATGCACCTGGTCGGCCACTCGCTGGGCGGCATGATCGGCCCGGCCTATGCGCGCAAGTACCCGCAGCACGTGCTTAGCGTCGGCCTGCTGTCCACCGCGGCGTTCCGCTCGGAGCAGGACAGCGCCAACGTGCGCAAGGTGGTCAGCGCCATGGAAGAGAAGGGCATCGGCCCGGTGCTCGATACCCTGACCCAGCGCTGGTTCACCGAAGACTTCTGCGTCGCGCACCCGGAGGTGATCCAGTGGCGCAAGCAGCAGGTGGTGGACACCGACGCGGAGGTCTTCCTCAACGTCTTCCGCATCTATGCCGAGACCGAGATGGCGCCCTGGCTGCACGAAGTCGAGCAGCCTTGCCTGGTGCTCACCGGCGAATTCGATGGCGGCTGCAACCCGCAGCTCAACCAGCAGATCGCCAATGCCTTGCCGCACTCCGAACTGGTGATCCTCCAGGACCTCAAGCACGCCATCCTCATCGAAGCGAGCGAGCGGGTCATCCCGCACCTGGAAGCCTTCTACGACACCGTCACCCACTGATCCTGCCGATTGGCCGGCGGGCTTCGGCCCGTCCGCCCCTCTACAAGAAAAACACCCGCAGGGCACCCACATGGCACTGATCTACCCGCTTCTCTTGCGTCGCATCCTTCTTGGCTCGTTGACCCTCCTGGGGGTTTCCGCGCTGATCTTCGCCGCCGTGCAGTTGCTGCCCGGCGACATGGCCCAGAAGCTCCTCGGGCAGTCCGCCACGCCCGAGGCGCTGACCGCGCTGCGCCACGAACTGGGCCTGGACCAGCCGGCGCTGCAGCGTTACGTCAGCTGGCTGCTGGGCAGCCTGCAGGGCGACTTCGGCGTCTCCCTGTCCAACGGTCGGCCGGTGGCCGAGCTGATCGGCCAGCGCCTGGCCAATACCTTGTTCCTGGCTGGCTACACCGCGCTGATCGCGGTTCCGCTGGCGTTGCTGCTGGGGCTGTTCGCCGCGCTGTACAAGGACTCGCTGTACGACCGCGTGGTCAACGTGATCTCCCTGGCGGCGGTGTCGCTGCCGGAATTCTTCCTCGGTTACATCCTGATCCTGGTGTTCTCGGTGAAGTTCTCGGTGTTTCCCTCCATCGCCGACCTGCCGCCCTCGGCCGGACTGCTGGAGCACCTGCACGCCGCCTTCCTGCCGGCGCTGACCCTGACCCTGGTGATCACCGCGCACATGATGCGCATGACCCGTATCGCCGTGCTCGACCTGCTGGAGCTGCCCTACATCGAGATGGCGCGGCTCAAGGGCCTGTCGCGGGTGAAGATCGTCCTGCGCCATGCACTGCCGAACGCCTGGGCGCCCATCGTCAACGTGGTGGCGGTAAACCTGGCGTACCTGATCACCGGCGTGGTGGTGGTGGAGGTGGTGTTCGTCTACCCGGGCCTCGGGCAACTAATGGTCGACTCGGTGATCAAGCGCGACGTGATGGTGGTGCAGGCCTGCTGCTGCATCTTCGCGGTGGTGTACATCGGCATCAACCTGCTCGCCGACGTCATCTCCATCGCCACCAACCCGCGTCTGCTGCATCGTCAGTGAGGTGAAACCATGACACTCCTGCACAGCTTCGGGCGCATGACCTGGACCGCCCGGATCGGCACCCTGATCATCCTGTTCTATCTGTTCCTCGCGCTGTTCGGCCCCGTGGTGGCGCCCTTCGGCGAAACCGAGATCGTCGGCGGCGAGTACGACCCGTGGAGCGCCACCCACTGGCTGGGCACCGACAACCTCGGGCGCGACATGCTCTCGCGGGTGATCTACGCCGCCCGCAACACCATCGGCATCGCGCTGCTATCGACACTGCTGGCGTTCTTCATCGGCGGCACCCTCGGGTTGATCGCCGCCACCGTCGGCGGCTGGCTGGACGGCGCGCTGTCGCGGCTGGTGGACGTGCTGATGGCAGTGCCGCAGCTGATCTGCGCGCTGTTGCTGCTGACCATCTTCGGCACCAGCATCGCCAACCTCATCGTGGTCATCGCCCTGGTCGACGCCACGCGGATCTTCCGCCTGGCGCGCTCGGTGTCGATGAACGTGGTGGTCACCGACTACATGGAAGTCGCCCGCCTGCGCGGCGAGGGACTGGTCTGGCTGGTGGCGGTGGAGCTGCTGCCCAACGTCCGCGCGCCACTGGTGGCGGAGTTCGGCCTGCGCTTCTGCTTCGTCTTCCTGACCATCTCCTCGCTGTCCTTCCTCGGGCTGGGCCTGCAACCGCCGCTGGCGGACTGGGGCAGCATGGTGCGCGAGAACGCTTCGCTGATTTCCTTTGGCGATCTCACGCCGCTGGTCCCGGCCGCCGCCATCGGCGTGCTGGCGATTGCGGTCAACTTCGTCGCCGATTGGTTCCTGGCCCAGCGCCGCTGAGACTTCGAGGATTCTGGGAATGAGCGAGAAACTATTGAGCGATACCCTGTTGACCATTACCGGCCTGCGCATCGAAGCCGGTGCCGGGGACGAATGGAACGAAATCGTCCATGGCGTCGACCTGAGCCTGAAGCGCGGCGAGATACTCGGCCTGGTCGGCGAGTCCGGTGCCGGCAAGTCCACCATCGGCCTCGCCGCCATGGGCTACACCCGCGACGGTTGCCGGATCTCCGCCGGGCAGATCCTGTTCGAAGGCCAGGACCTGCGCAGCCTGCCGGAAGCGCGCCATCGCGAACTGCTCGGCGCACGCATCGCCTACGTTGCGCAATCGGCCGCCGCCAGCTTCAACCCGGCGCACCGGCTGATCGACCAGCACTGCGAAAGCGCGCTGGAGCACCAGTTGGCCGGGCGCGCCGAGGCCGAGCGCGATGCCGTGGCGCTGTACCGGAAAATCTCCCTGCCCGAGCCGGACAGCATCGGCCAGCGCTACCCGCACCAGGTCTCCGGCGGCCAGTTGCAGCGGATCATGACCGCCATGGCGATGTCCTGCCGGCCGGACCTGATCATCTTCGACGAGCCGACCACCGCCCTCGATGTCACCACGCAGATCGACGTGCTGCTGACCATCCGCGAACTGGTCCGCGAGTTCCAGGTGGCCGCCATCTATATCTCCCACGACCTCGCCGTGGTGGCGCAGATGGCCGACCGGGTGATGGTGCTCAAGGATGGCGCGGTGGTGGAGGCCGGCGACAAGCGCCGGGTGATCGAGCAGCCGGCCGCCGACTACACGCGCTCGCTGTGGGCGGTGCGCAACCTCAGTTGCACGCCGCAACCGCCGGTGCGCGCCGATGCCAGCCCGCTGCTGGAACTGCGCGATATCCGCGCCGGCTATGGCAGCCGCAGCGTGCTGGACGGCGTGTCGCTGACGGTCCATCCGGGACGCACGCTGGCCATTGTCGGCGAGTCCGGCTCGGGCAAATCAACGCTGGGGCGCTGCATCAGCGGCGCCTTGCCGATCCGCCAGGGCGAGGTGCTGTTCCGCGGCGAGACGCTGCCGCGGCATTACGCCAAGCGCAGCCGCGAGCAGTTGCGCTCGATCCAGATGATCTACCAGATGGCCGATACCACGCTGAACCCACGGCACAGCATCGAGGACATCGTGGGGCGGCCGCTGCAGTTCTACGGCGGGCTCAAGGGTGCCGCCAAGCAGGCGCGGGTGCGCGAGCTGCTCGCGGCGGTGGGCCTGGAGCCTTCGCGCTTCCTCGCGCGGCGGCCGCAGGAGCTCTCCGGCGGGCAGAAGCAGCGGGTCGGCATTGCCCGCGCGCTGGCGGCAGACCCGGCGCTGATCGTCTGCGACGAAATCACCAGCGCGCTGGATCAACTGGTGGCCGAAGGCATCCTGCGCTTGATCGATGACCTGAAGAACCAGCTGGGCATCGCCTACCTCTTCATCACCCACGACCTGTCGGTGGTGCAGTCCATCGCCGACGACGTGCTGGTCTTGAAGTCCGGCAGCGTCGTCGAGTTCGGCGACAAGCACAGCGTCTTCACGCCGCCGTGCGACAGCTACGTCACGCGCCTGCTCAACAGCATGCCGCAGATGAATCCGGACTGGCTCGACGCGCTGGTGCGTCGCGGTTTCGCCTGATTACGCAACGTTCACAGACAGAAAAGGAAGGGAGCGAGCCGTGCCCGCCAAGACCCTGCAAGACTGGAAAAACACCGCCGCCACACTGGCCATCGAAGGCCGCTGCTTCATCGATGGCGACTATCGCGCAGCCATGGACGGCCGCACCTTCGACAAAATCAGCCCGGTGGAGGGTCGCCATCTGGCCGCCATTGCCCGCGCCGATGCGGCCGACGTGGAACTGGCCGTCGCCGCCGCACGCCGTGCTTTCGATTCCGGCAGTTGGTCGCGCCTGGCGCCGGTGCAGCGCAAGCGCACCTTGCTGCGCTTCGCCGAACTGATCGAGGCGCACGCCGAGGAACTGGCGCTGCTGGAAACCCTCGACATGGGCAAACCCATCGCCAATGCGCTGGCGGCGGACCTGCCCGGTACCGTCAACGCCATGCGCTGGACGGCCGAGGCCATCGACAAGGTCTACGGCGAAGTCGCCGCCACCGCCGACGACCAACTGGGCCTGGTGACCCGCGAAGCCGTGGGCGTGGTGGGCATCATCGTGCCCTGGAATTTCCCCTTGCTGATGGCCAGCTGGAAGTTCGCGCCAGCCCTGGCAGCGGGCAACTCGGTGGTCCTCAAGCCGTCCGAGCGCTCGCCGTTGACCGCCATCCGGATTGCCGCCCTGGCCAGCGAAGCCGGCATTCCCGATGGCGTGTTCAACGTGCTGGGTGGCTACGGTCACGAAGCAGGCCAGGCCCTGGCGCTGCACAACGACGTGGATGCCATCGCCTTCACCGGTTCCACCCGCATCGCCAAGCAACTGATGATCGCCGCCGGGCAGTCGAACCTGAAGCGCGTCTGGACCGAAGCCGGCGGCAAGAGCCCGAACATCGTCTGCGCCGATGCCCCCGATCTGCTCCAGGCGGCCGGCAGTGCCGCAGCGGCCATCGCCTACAACCAGGGGCAGGTGTGTACCGCCGGCTCGCGGCTGCTCGTGCAGCGATCGATCAAGGAGGAATTCCTCGAACACCTGCGCAGCGCGTTGGCAGGCTGGGCGCCCGGCCATCCGCTGGACCCGGTAACGCGTTACGGCGCGATGGTCGACCGCCAGCATGTCGAACAGGTGCGCGGTTTCATCCAGGGTGCGGAGGAGGAGGGCGCTCGCCTGATCCTCGGCGGCGAAGAAGGATTGGCGGGAGAGTCCGGTTGCTACCTGGCGCCGGCGCTGTTCGATGGGGTGCACAACGGCATGCGCATCGCCCGCGAGGAAATCTTCGGCGCGGTACTCTCGGTCATCGATTTCGACACCCCGGAAGAGGCCGTGGCCATCGCCAACGATTCGCCCTATGGCCTGGCGGCGGCGCTGTGGACCTCGGACCTGTCCCGCGCCCATCGCATGGCCCGCGCACTGCGTGCTGGCTCGGTGTGGGTCAATCAGTATTCGGGCGGCGACATGACCGCGCCGTTTGGCGGCTACAAGCAGTCCGGCAACGGCCGCGACCGCTCGCTGCACGCCTTCGACAAGTACACCGAGCTGAAGGCGACGTGGATACGCCTGTGAGTTTTGACCCGGTGGGCAAGGGGGCTGGATAATCCAGCCTCCCAGGATCGACAGGCTCAGGAACGGCGAGATGACGCGCAAGAAAACCTACGAAAGCCCCGAACAGCGCCGTGAGGAGATCATCAAGTCAGCTTTTCTCTGCCTCAGCGAGGAAGGCTACGCGAAGCTCTCGGCGCGCAAGGTCGCCGCGCGCGCCGACATGTCCCTGGGGCACATCAGCTACCACTTCAAGGACATGAACCAGTTGCTGATGGAGGCCTACCAGTACGCCTCGCGCCGCCTGTACGAGGCGACCTACGCCAGCCTCAGCGCCGAGCCGGGCAATCCGCCGATGGAGCAGTTGGAGATATTCCTGCGCAGCGGCTTCAGCGCGACCTTCCTCGACCGAAGCTACCTCTCGGTGCGCATCGACCTGTGGTCGGCGTCACTGTTCCAGGACGACATCGCCGAGACCGAGCGCAAGCTCTATGCGGTGTATCGCGAACGCCTGGTGGAAATCCTCCGGCGCATCGCCGATGAGCGCGGCAGCGACCACGAGCGGATCGAGAAGGCCGCCGATGCGATCATGGCCATGCTCGATGGCTTGTGGCTCGACTGGCAGCGCCGACGCAACATGAAGGCCATCGAGAACGGTATTTCGTCCTGCCTGGACCTGGCCCGTTGCTACCTGGCGCAAGCGCCCGCCGCTTGAGGCTTTCACAGGAGTGGAGCGGCGCCCGGCCCCGCTGTGGGGTCGTTGCCGGGCGCACGGGTTACTTGCGTTTCAGGCTTTCGAAGGACTTCACCATGTCCCGCGCCCAGCCATCGAGCAGGGCCTTGGCGTCGTTGGCGCTCATGACCTGGGCGGAGTTTTCCAGCTCGGTGCCGGCGCCCTTGCGCACCACTTCGGCGACGACCCTGCCGTCGCTGCCGTCGAGGAAGGCCGCTTCGGTGGCGATGCTGGTGTCCTGGTCACGGATGCCGGTGGCGGTGCTGACACCGGCAGCGATCAGCGCGATGGGAATGACTTCATAGGGCTGCAGGCCCTTGGTCGAGGCGCTGACGGCGGTGATCGCCGGGCGCACGATCAGCACGCCCGGGCCGGGACCTTCAGCCAATGGCAGGACCTTGGAGAATTGCGTCTTCAGCGTCTGGTCGTAGTACTTGGTGATGCCGTCCAGCGTGCTCTGCGGGATCTTCTCGCTGGGTTGCGGCTGCGGGTAGAGCTGGCTCGGCTCGACGTACACGCTGGTGAACTTGCTGACGTCGATGCCCGGCTTGATCCAGCGCATCACCGGTGCGTCGGAGGGCGATTTGTCTTCCTTGAGGACGCTGTAGTCCTTGAGGAAGCCGGAATACTGCTCCGGTGGCACGTACTTGCTGGCGCAGCCGGACAGCGCGAGCGCGCCAAGGCAGAGCGATACCCCGAGTAACTTCAACTTCATGCTGTATCTCCTTGTGGATGAGCCGGTTCTATTGGGTGCCACGCCCCGCTGCACGGGGTTATCAAAAACGCCAGGTCGCGCCGCCGGCGAGGATGTGCAGCGCGCTGTTGCGATAGGTGCCGGAAAGGGTTTCGCCCGAGCGCGCCTTGGTTTGCTGGTCCTCCATGTCACCCAGCCAGACCAGCGTGTAGGCCAGGTGCAGATCGAGCCCTTCGTCCAACGCGTAGTTCACCCCGGTAGCCAGGCGCCAGGCCTCGCCCATGGGGTTGTCCACGGTACGATCCTTGTCGTCCACCGCCGAGCTGTCGTAGCCCAGGCCCATGCTCCAGCGCAACCGCGGGTTGGCCTGGTATTGCGCGCCGATGGAGGCGTGCCAGGTGTCCTTGTACTGCCGCTCGACGGTGCGGTTGACGCCGCCGGCGTTGGCGTCGACTTCCACGCCGATCTGGCCGAAGTCGCTCCAGTCCTGCCAGCCGAGGCTGCCCAGCAGCTTCCATTGTGGATCGAGCTGGTGGGCCACGCTGAACAGGACGGTCTGCGGGACGTTCATGTCCAGTTCCAGCGAATCGACGTCCAGGCGTCGCAGGGCCGCGTTGATGATCGGGTTGCTGACGTCGCGCACCTCGGGGCTGTCCTTGAACTCCAACTTCACCTTGCTGGTGTACGCGAGACCGATCTGCGTGCGTTCGTCGAGCTTGTACAGCAGCCCCAGGTTGACGCCGGTGCCAACGTCGGTGTCCTTGTATTCCAGCTGGCCATCGGGCCGATCGGCCAGCCCCAGCAGATTGTTATTGATGGCCATCTCGTTGCGGTAATAGCCATAGATGATGCGCGGACCGATGCCGACCGACAGTTGATCGGTGAATTGGTGGGCGATGGTCGGCTGGAACGACACGCTCATGAGCGCCGCTTCCTGGGTGAAGTAGCGGCCCGCCCAGTCGTCGTCATAGTTCAGCGCCAGGCCGAAGTTGCCGTACATGCCGAAGCCGATGGCCGAGCGCTCGTCGAGCTGGTGGCTGATGAACAAGCTCGCACCGGGCAGCCACTGCAACGCGTTGCCGCCTTCGTTGCCGTCGAACTGGTTGTCGCTGTCGCGGGAAAAACGGATGTCGCCGAGGATGACCTGGGCATTCGCGCTGATCTGCGTGCCCTTCAGCTCGGCGATGCCGGCGGGGTTGCTCATCAGCACGCTGGGATCGTTTGCCAGTGCGGCGGCGCCGGAATTGGCCAGGCCGTTGCCTTCCTGGCCGGCTTCATAGATGAAGATGCCACCGGCATTGGCGCTTTGCGCCAGGGCGCCCAGGCCAGTCAACAATACGGTAGAGCAGACGAGACGAGTAACGCCGACGCGGGCTGTCGTCATAGAGCATCCCCTGCTGAAAATGGGCAGCCACAGCACTTCCGGTGCTGGCTCCAGGAGCGATCCCTCGGTGCGGTGCGCGCACCGGGGCATCCGGACGCCCGGCTGTGACAAGGAATCAGCGTAGTTACGCGCTTCCGATGCGCAACCGCCCGATGGAATTATTCGCGTATTGCTATGCACTTCACGGCAACCGAGGCGCTCGCAGGAAAGCCGTGCAGCATTCGTCAGTCGTGCCGGATGCCTCTAGGCCGGGGGTTTCCAGGCGATGGCGGGTGCCTTCGGCCATTCGCCCCGCGCATCAGGGGAGGGCGCGGGGCTCGCCCCGAAAAAGGGGACGCTTCGTCTCGCACCCGTCGCCACGGAAAAACCTCGACTAGTCTTGTGCTCAGCTTCTTCGGATCGCTCCGGGGGCCCGTGGCAGGGCTCTCGTCGTGGATGGCGATTCCCAGGGCCGGCGACCCAGGCCGGCGCATCACGAGAGTGCTCATGGCCTCAGCCAACGATCTGATCATCTGCGAATACTGCGATGCGGTGTACCACCGCCAGCCGTTACAGCGCCACCAGCGCGCCCTTTGCGTCCGCTGCGGTGGGGTGCTGCATCGGCACAATACGCTGTCGCCGCAGCAGCGCCTCGCGCTCGCGCTGACCGGCGCGGTGCTGCTGGCGTTCGCCAACAGCTATCCGGTAATGACCATCAGCATGCAGGGGCTGAGCAACTCGGCGACCTTGTGGGACGCGGTGATGATCCTCAGCAACGGCCCCATTACCTTCATCGCCCTGGTCACCGCGCTGGCCATCATCTTTGCGCCGGCCTTCCAGGTGGCGTTGCTGGTCTGGGTACTGCTCTTCGCCCTGGGCGGGCGCCGGGCGCCGGCGTTCGCCCTGTGCATGCGCTGCCTGGAGAGCCTGCGGCCCTGGAGCATGCTGGAAGTCTGTCTGCTGGGGACGCTGGTCGCGGTGATCAAGCTGGCCGGGCTGCTCGACGTGATCCCCGGCATCGGGCTGGTCGCCATGGCGGCGCTCAGCGTGCTGATCATCTACATCGCCGGCAAGGATATTCGCGACTTGTGGGAGCGCGTATGAGCGCGCCGCCGCTGGCCAGCGAGCTGCACCTGTGCCTCTGCCACGGCTGCGGCAGTGCCTGCGACACCCGACGCAACGCCCACCGCTGCGAACGCTGTGGCGCGCCGCTGCATCGACGCAAGGCGGATGCCATCACCCGCGGCTGGGCCTACCTGGTGGCGGCGCTGATCTTCTATGTCCCCGCCAACCTGCTGCCGGTGATGCACACCGAGATGCTCGGGCAGGGCATCGACAGCACCATCGGCGGCGGCGTGCTGGAGTTCTGGGAGAGCGGCGCCTGGGATATCGCCCTGATCATCTTCATCGCCAGCATCGGCGTGCCGGCGATCAAGTTTTTCTCCCTGGCCCTGCTGCTCTGGACTGCCCAACGGCGCAGCACCTGGGCGCGCAGGCAGCGCTCGCAGCTCTATCGTTTCGTCGAGCTGATCGGCTATTGGTCGATGCTCGACGTCATGGTCGTGGCCCTGGTCGCCGCGCTGGTGCAGATGCGCGAACTGGGCACCATCGAGCCGCGTGCCGGCATCCTGTTTTTCGGCATGGTGGTGGTACTCACCATGCTGTCCGCCATGAGTTTCGATCCACGACATATCTGGGACGACGGAGATCCTATCGATGGAGCAGGACACCCCTAAGCACGCCGCGCCCGGACAGCCGCAGGTGCGCACGCGGCGCTGGAACGTATCGCTGGTCTGGGTCGTGCCGATCGTGGCGCTGCTGGTCGGCGCCTCGCTGATCGTGCGCAACTGGATGGAACAGGGGCCGACCATCGAGATTTCCTTCAGGACGGGGGAAGGGCTGGTCGCGCACAAGACGCAGGTGAAATACCGCAGCGTGGTGATCGGCGAAGTGGAGGCGGTCGAGCTGGCCAAGGACAAGAACAGTGTCACGGCCAGCGTCAAGCTCAACAAGGAGGCCGAGTCCTTCGCCACCAAGGATGCCAAGTTCTGGGTGGTGCGTCCGCGCATCGGTGCCGGCGGCGTGACCGGCGTGGACACCTTGCTGTCGGGCAACTTCATCGGTGCGGACACCGGGGAGTCGACCTCGCCGCAGAAGCGCTTCACCGGCCTGGAGGCGCCGCCGCCGATTACCTACGGCGAGAAGGGCAAGAGCTTCCAGCTGCGCGCCGATGACCTGGGCTCGCTGGATATCGGCTCGCCCATCTATTACCGCAAGATCCCGGTGGGGCAGGTGACCTCCTATGCCTTGCGCAGCGACGGCAAGGGCGTGGACCTGGGCATCTTCATCGAGGCGCCCAACGACGCCTTCGTGACGCAGAACAGCCGCTTCTGGAATGCCAGCGGCGTCGACGTCGACGTGGGCGCCAATGGCCTCAAGGTCAACACCGAATCGCTCTCGGCGCTGCTGGTCGGTGGGCTCGCCTTTGGCTCTCCGGAGGGTAGCGCCGAGGCCGCTGCCGCCAACGACAACCAGACCTTCGAGCTGTATGCCGATCACGAGACCGCCCTGGCGCCGCCGGCCGGGCTGGCGCAGTACCTGCGGCTGCGCTTCGACCAGTCGATGCGCGGCTTGAGCGTCGGGGCGCCGGTGGAATTCATGGGCGTCGAGTTCGGCAAGGTCACGGGCATCCAGCTGGACTATGACGAGAAAATGCAGATTTTCCCGGTGGTCGTCGACGCCGTGATCTACCCCCAACGGCTCGGGCCGGTGCACCAGAAGATGCTCAAGGTCTTCGACAGCAGCGTCGGCGACGAGGCCGGTGTCAGCCGTGTGATCGGCAGCTTCGTCGAGCATGGCATGCGCGCGCAGGCACGCAGCGGCAACCTGCTCACCGGCCAGTTGTATATCTCGCTGGACTTCTACCCCGACGCCAAGCCGGTAGCCTTCGACCCGACGGCGCGGCCCATGAGGATCCCGACCGTGCCCAGCAGCCTGGAGAAACTCCAGGAACAACTGCAGGCGGTGGTCGAACGCATCCGCAAGCTGCCGCTGGAGCGCATCGCCAACAATCTCGACGGCAATCTGCGCGAGCTGCAGAGCAGCCTCAAACAGTTCAATACGCAGACGCTGCCCGCCGTGACCAACACCCTGGCCGAGGTGCGCACGACCCTGGCCACGGCCAATTCGGCCCTGGGCGAGAACTCGCCGCAGCGGGAGAAACTCGGCGATACGCTGGATGAACTGGACCGGATGTCACGCTCGCTGCGCGACCTGTCCGACTACCTCGGCCGTCATCCGGAGTCGCTGATCCGCGGGCGCCCGAAGAACGCCGACGCCGACAACCTGCAGCCCTGATTCGTGTTCAAGGAGAGATTTCAGATGCCAAAGCTGCCCATGCTGCTCCTGGCCGGACTGTTCCCCGTGCTGTGGGGCTGCAGTAGCGCGCCCATCCACTACCACACGCTGGTTCCCGCGCAGCCGGCCAGCCCGGCCAGCGGGCAGGTGCGCGTGGAACGGGTGTCCATGCCGCCGCAGGTCGATCGCTCGCAGATCGTCGTGCGCCAGGGCGGTAGCGGGCTGTCGATCCTGGAGACGGAATGGTGGGGCGCCAACCTGGTGGACGAGTTCCGCAACGCGCTGCAGGACCAGCTCGGTGCGCCGGGTTCCGGCGCCTCGCTGCTGCGGGTGGACGTACAGCGCTTCGATTCGGTGCCCGGTCAATACGCGCTGCTCGATGCGCGCTGGCGGTTGCAGCCTCCCGGCGCGCAAAAGGCGCTGACCTGCCGCAGCAGTGTGCAGACGTCGGCCAACGACAGCGTCGAGGGGCTGGTGGTCGCGCACCAGAGCAACCTGCACAAACTGGCCGCTCTGGTGGCGCAGGCCAACGCCGGTGGTGCTACGCGCTGTCCGTGAGGGGCATCGGCGCTCAACTGGTGGGCGCCGCGTCATGCACGGCGGCAGTCCGCTGCCGTTCCTTGCCCGTCTCGCCATGGCTGGCCGGCGCACGCTCGTGCGCGGGCCCGGCGCCGGCGTAGACCACGCCCGGCTGTGCGCCCAGGGCAACGGCGACGGCAGCGGCCGGATTCATGCTGTCGACCATGGAGCTGGGGATCAGAATGGTGGTTCCGCGCTCCTTGGTGGTCTCGTAGATGATGTTCATTGCCCGAAGCTGCAATGCCGTGGGCATATCCGCGTAGACCTTGGCTGCTTCGACGAAACGCCCGGCGATCTCCGCCTCGGCCGAACCGAGGATGATGCGTGCCTGCTTTTCGCGCTCGGCTTGCGCCTGGCGTGACATGGCATCCTGCAATGCCACCGGGATGGCCACGTCGCGGATTTCCACGGAGCCCACGGTAATGCCCCATTCCATGGTCTTCTCGCCGATTTCGCGACACAGCTGCTGATCGGAGCTGCGCCGGTCCGACAACAACGCCGCCAGCATCGATGAGCCGATCATCTCGCGCAGGGACGTCTGCGCCACACGGTCGATGGCCTGGCGGTAGTCGGTGATCGCCAGCGCCGCTTTGCGCGCGTCGTGGACGTGCCAGAAGATGATGGCGTCGACGTTCACCGGCACGGTGTCGCGGGTCAGCGCCTGTTCGGCATTGAATGCCGTGGTCTGGATGCGTTCGTCGATTACCGCGACAACGCTGTCCAGCACCGGAACGATCAGGAACAGTCCGGGGCCGCGCACGCCCTGCAGGTTGCCCGCGCGCAGCACGACGAATTTCTGCCAGGTGTTGGCCATCTTGAGGGACTGCGAGACCACCAGCGCGCACACCAGCACGACGATGCCGGCGGGTAAGTGACCCATGTAGAGGAGGGCGGCGCCGAGGGCGGCCAGGACCGTGACGATGAACAGGGTGATGGGGTTCATGATTTCCTCCCAGGCACAGACGTGTCGGTACATCCAGGTGCATATCCCAGGTTCCTCCCGTGGCGGCCATCCGTCTGTGCGCTGCACCACGGCGGAACACCAGCGCGCTGTCGCCGCTCGCGATGGTCGAACGTGGTGTCCCCGGTTTGGAGCGACGCTATGGGCCGCCGTCCTGTGGCCCCCGTTCCATCACGGCACGCAAGGTGGCTTCGAGTGTCTTGAGGTCCCACGGCTTGGCCAGGAACGTGGCATTCCCGGGGAGTTCCTCCCGGCCCGTCCTGTCGAAGCCCGAGGTAATCACGACGGGCGTGGTGGGCGATTGCTGGAGGGAAAACTCGGCCACGTCGTAGCCGTTCAACAGGCCGATCATGTGAACGTCGGTGATGATGAGATCGACACTCGCGCCTTGTCGCTTCAGGTACTCGATCCCGTCCTCGGCGCTGGCGAAGTCGGTGACTTGCGCGTCCAGGAGGTCGTTCAGCGTCTGCACCATCAGGATGCGGACGGTCAACTCGTCTTCCAGCAGCAGAACATGCGGTGAGATTGCGCTCATATGGTTGTCATCCAGGCCTCGCGACCCTTGCATGAAGAACCCCATGTGGCAGGGAACTTCGACTACGTGCTCCGTTGGCGGCGCACACCCTGTGTTCAGCGCTTGTCGGTGGTGTCCGTCGGCAGGCCCGGCGCCGGGTCCTCCTGGCGGGCCGAGGTGGCGGCGGTCTCCTTGGGCAACGTGGCTTCGATCTGCTGCGGCGCTTCCACACCCAGCTCCTCCAGCCTGGGCAGCAACTCGGTGCAGAACTGCTGCAGTTGGGCTTCCGACAGCGCGGCGAAGCCGTGGGCCAGGATGTACCGGGCAATCACATCCTGAGGGCTGTCCGGCGTGAACGCCGCCGTGGCGATCAGAATGCGCAGGTCATCGTGGAAGCGTGCATTGACGTCGTTCGTTTCCATGACATTCACCTCGCCAGCGGGCTGGCGTCTTGTCGCTGAGGATTGCCCGGGCACGGCGGCTCTCGGGGCATGAAGGAGCGGTTGGAGCGTGGAACGGAGACAGCGTTATCCGTGGAGGGGAGGGATCGGGACAGGCCCTTGATTAAACGACCTGCGGGCAAGCGGAATAGTGCGATAAGAATGATGGAGGGCCGCACGGCCGATTGCGTCGGCCTTGCGTGCGGAACCGCACCGACGCCGTGGCGCCGGTCTGCGAGCCTGGGAACAGGCATGGCATACGTTTGCCATGACAACGTCTGCACCCGACGGAAAACGAACCGCCGCAAGGTTCGAACCCTGTCGGAGCGCGTCACCCTGGCGTCTGCATCTGATGGGCCCAGGCTTTCGCTGTACCTCTGGAGCACCGCCATGATGTCGCTCCATTTCCGGCCCTGGCGCCGCGGCCGCTCGAATCCCCCCTGGGACAGCCTGGTGCCGGTTCGCGAAGAACTCTTCGGCATCGAACGACTCGAGCAACATGCGCAGAGCCTGGCGCTTGCGCAGCAGGTGACGGACACGCCAAGGCGCGTGCTGCCACTGCACGTACGCCTGAACGACAACGCCGCAGTCCTGCTGGCCGCCTACCGGGCCAGCGCCGCCGAGCTGGAACGGGGCAACGGTGTGGTCCCGGCCGCCGAGTGGCTGCTGGACAACTATCACATCGTCGAGGAACAGATCCGCGAGGTGCGCGACGACCTGCCGCCGGGCTACTACCGACAGTTGCCGAAACTGGCCGATGGACCGTTCGCCGGCTACCCACGGGTCTTCGGGCTGGCCTGGGCGTTCGTCGCGCATACCGACAGCCACCTCGACGTGGAACTGCTCCAGCGCTTCATCCACGCCTACCAACGGGTCCAGCCGCTGACCATCGGCGAGCTGTGGGCGGTGGCGATCACCCTGCGGATCGTCCTGATCGAGAACCTG
This sequence comes from Pseudomonas sp. PDNC002, assembly GCF_016919445.1. Lineage (NCBI taxonomy): Bacteria > Pseudomonadati > Pseudomonadota > Gammaproteobacteria > Pseudomonadales > Pseudomonadaceae > Pseudomonas > Pseudomonas sp. PDNC002. The sequence goes on from NZ_CP070356.1 coordinate 4,253,291, forward strand.
CGCCGTCTTGCCGAGCAGATCGGCGCCGGGCGCGTGGCTCGCGCCGATGCCGACGCCCTGGCGGAGCGCCTGCTCGCGCCGGGGCACGCGCGCTCGGCGCTGGAGGCGGACATCGCCGCCCGCTCGAGCGGGCCGCTTTCCGAGGTATTCTCGGCACAACTGGCCAAGCGCCTGCGCGACCAGGACCCACGCACGACGCCGACGCTTGGCTGGCTCGAAGAACGCCTGCACGAGCAGGGCATCAGCGTCGAGGCCGCCGTGCAGCACGCGCAGCAGCGCCTGGGCGCTTCCAACGTGACCGTGCGCAATGTGATCACCAGCATGCGCCTGATCTCCGATATCGACTGGGCGCAGTTGTTCGAGAACGTCAGCCTGGTCGACGCCCGGCTGCGCGATGGCAGTGATTTCGCAGCCATGGACTTCCCCACCCGCAACCTCTATCGCAGCGCCATCGAACTGTTGGCGCGAGGCTCGCACCTGAACGAGCTGCAGGTTGTCGATCTGGCGCTGCAAGCCTGCCGTCGCGCGGCCGATGAGCCTCGAAGCGACGCGGACACACGCCGCGACAGCGACCCCGGCTACCACCTGATCGCCGAAGGACGCCCGGCCCTGGAGCGCGCCATCGGCTTCAGCGCGCCGTTGCACCTGCGTCTGAACCGCTACGGCGTGCGCCTGGGAATGGGCGGCTACGTCGGTGCCATCGGCCTGCTCAGCGTGGTGCTGCTGGGGCTGGCGTTCCATTGGCTGAAACAGCCCGCGCCGGCCTGGGGCTGGATACTGGCCTTCCTCCTGTGCCTGTGCATTCCGGTGACCGAAGTGGCCACGGCGCTGATCAATCGCCTGGTGACCTGGAGTTTCGGCGCGATCACGCTGCCCGCGCTGGAGCTGCTGGCCGGCGTGCCGCAGGCGCTGCGCACGGTGGTGGCGGTGCCGACGCTGCTGACCACCGAGGCGGACCTGCTGGAGCAGATCGAGCGGCTGGAAGTCCACCACCTCGCCGGCATCGGCGGGGACCTGGCGTTCGTGCTGGTCCTGGATGGCGTTGACGCACCACAGGAGGTGCTGGACAGCGATGCCGCGCTGCTTGGCGCCGCGGCACTGGCCATCGAGCGGCTGAACCAGCGCTACGGGCCTGGCCCCGGCGGCCAGCGCTTCTTCCTGCTGTTCCGCCAACGGCGCTACAACCCGGCTGAAGGCTGCTGGATGGGATGGGAGCGCAAGCGCGGCAAGCTGCACGAGCTGAACCGGCTGCTGCGGGGCGCCACCGACACCAGTTTCGTGGCGGTTGCCGGCGAAGCGCCGCGCGTACCGAGCGACGTGCGCCTGGTCATCACCCTCGACGCCGATACCCGCCTTCCGCGCGAAGCGGCGCTGCGCTTGATCGGCAAGATGGCGCACCCGCTCAACCAGCCGCGCTTCGACGCCGAGCAGCAGCGCGTGATCGACGGCCATGCGGTGTTGCAGCCGCGGGTGACGCCCGCGCTGCCGATGGGCGGGGAGGGCTCGCTGTACCAGCGCGCATTCTCCGGCCCGGCGGGTATGGACCCCTACGCGGCGGCGGTGTCGGACGTCTACCAGGACCTGTTCGGCGAAGGCTCCTTCACCGGCAAGGGCATCTACGATGTGGATGCATTCGAACGCGCGCTGGCGGGGCGGGTGGCGGACAACCAGTTGCTCAGCCACGACTTGTTCGAAGGCATCTTCGCCCGCGCCGGGCTGGCGTCCGATGTCGAGGTGGTGGAGGAATCACCCACTCGCTTCGATGTCGCGACCCGTCGCATGCATCGCTGGACGCGCGGCGATTGGCAGTTGCTGCCGTGGATGCTCGGCCACTGGCACGGGCCGCGGGCGATGCCGGTGATCGGCCGCTGCAAGCTGTTCGACAACCTGCGCCGCTCGCTGGTCGCGCCGTTCGCCCTGGCGGCCTTGCTGCTCTGCTGGTGGCTGCCCTTGCCCCAGGCGTTGCTGGCCACCTGCCTGGTGTTGCTTACCCAAGTGGTCCCGCCGCTGCTGCCGATCTACTGCGCCTTGCTCCCGGCGCGCCCCGGCGTACGCCTGCGCAGCCACTTCGCCATGCTGGGTGTCGACTTCAAGCTCACCACGATACAGATCCTGCTGTCGCTGGCATTCCTCCCGCACCAGGCGTGGAGCATGGTCGATGCCATCCTGCGGACGCTTTGGCGGATGTACGTCAGTCGCCGCAACCTGCTGGAGTGGACTACCGCCGCGCAGTCCGCGCGCAAGCCGCGCCCAGGTTGGCTGGGCAGCTACCGGCAGATGACCGGCGGAACGGCACTTGCCGCCGTAGCCGCCGTGGCAGGGCTGGCCCTGCAGCCGGCGAACTGGCCGCTGATCCTGCCATTGACGCTGCTCTGGCTGAGCGCGCCGCTCCTGGCCTTCTACAGCAGCAAGCCCACGCAACCGCCGCGCCGCCTGGCCCTGCACGCGGACGACAGCGATGCCTTGCGCCTGTGCGCGCGCCGGACCTGGCGCTTCTTCGAGACCTTCGTCACGCCGGCGGACAACCTGCTGCCCCCGGACAACTTCCAGGAACAGCCCAAAGCCGTGCTGGCCCACCGCACCTCACCCACCAATATCGGCCTCTACCTGTTGTCCGCCGTGGCTGCGCGCGATTTCGGCTGGGCGGGTGGTCTGGAGACGCTGGAGCGGCTGGAGGGCACGCTGGCCGTGTTGGAGAAACTCCCGCGCAGCCACGGCCACTTCTTCAACTGGTACGGCACCCGTGACCTGCGGGCGCTCGAGCCGAGGTACCTGTCCTCGGTGGACAGCGGCAACCTGGCCGGGCATCTGGTGGTGCTGGCCAACGCCTGCGAGGAATGGTGCGGCAACCCGCTGGTGGTGGAGGCCCGCCAGGGCCTGCTCGACACCCTGCACCTGGCGTGGCGGGCCGTCGAAGCCCTGGGGCTGGCCGGCGACGCCGCGCTGTTGCAGGTGAAGGATGATGTGCGGGAAATCCACCGTGCGCTCATCGGACCGCAATCACTCGACGCCTTGCTGCCCGCCCTTGGCCGGCTCGCCGACAAGATCGCCCGCAGCATCGCCGCCCTGGCGCCGGCCAGCGATGTGGGCGGCGATCTGTCGTTCTGGTTCCAGGCGCTGAACAAGGCTTTCGTCGAACACAGTCGCGACCGTCAGCAGGTCCAGGGCAGGGCGCTGGACCGGCGCCTGCAGGCCCTGGCGGACCTGGCGCGGCGACTGGCACTGGAGATGGACTTCGGTTTCCTGCTCAACCAGGAGCGCAAGCTGTTGTCCATCGGCTACAGCGTGGACGACAACCGGCTCGATCCCAGCTGCTACGACCTGCTGGCCTCCGAAGCACGCCTGGCAAGCCTGTTCGCCATTGCCAAGGGCGACCTGCCGACCCGCCACTGGTTCCGCCTGGGGCGCACGGCGACACCGGTACCCGGTGGCTCGGCGCTCATCTCCTGGTCCGGCTCCATGTTCGAATACCTGATGCCTTCGCTGGTGATGCGCGCACCGGCCGGCAGCCTGTTGGAGCAGACCAATCGCCTGGTAGTGGCGCGACAACAGGCCTACGGCGCCACGCTGGGCATCCCGTGGGGAATCTCCGAGTCAGCCTTCAACGCGCGCGACCTGGAATTCACCTACCAGTATTCGAATTTCGGCGTGCCAGGCCTGGGCCTCAAGCGGGGGCTGGCCGAAAACGTCGTTATCGCGCCCTATGCCACGGCGCTGGCGACCATGGTCGACGCGCAGGCGGCGCAGCGTAATTTCGACCACCTGGCGGCCGTCGGTGCACTGGGCCGCCATGGCTTCTACGAGGCCCTGGACTTCACCCGCGCCAGGCTGCAGGACGGCGAAAGCGTGGCCATCATCTACAGCTTCATGGCGCACCACCAGGGCATGAGCATCGTCGCCATCGCCAATACCCTGCAGCACGGGCGCATGCGTTGTCGCCTGCACCGCGAGCCGATGATCCAGGCCAGCGAACTGCTGTTGCAGGAGCGCGTGCCGCGCGACGTGGCGCTGGGGCATCCGCGCGCCGAGGAAGTCACGGTGGCGCCCAGCGAGACGCGCAGCGATGCCTCCACGCTGCGCCGCGTGGACGCCACGCTCAATGGCCCGCCGATCACCCATCTGCTGTCCAATGGCCGTTACGCGCTGATGCTCACCGCCAGCGGCGGAGGCTATAGCCGTTGGGGCGAGATCGCGGTGACACGCTGGCGCGAGGATGCCACGCGGGACGACTGGGGCAGCTTCATCTTCCTGCGCGACCTGCAGAGCGGGGCGCTGTGGTCGGCCACGGCGCAGCCCGGCGGGCAGCCGGTGGAGCATGGCGAAGTGCTGTTCGACGAGGATCACGCCGAGTTCATCCAGCGCGATGCCGCGCTGCTGACCAGCCTGGAAGTGCTGGTGTCCGGCGAGGACGATGGTGAGGTGCGGCGGGTTTCGCTGACCAACCACGGCCGCCGCGCCCGCGAGATCGAGCTGACTTCCTATGCCGAGGTGGTGCTGGCCACGCCGGCCGCCGACAGCGCGCATCCGGTGTTCTCGCGGATGTTCGTGCAGACCGAGTACCTGGCCGAGTTCGGTGCCCTGATCGCTACCCGGCGCCTGCGCTCGCCGGGCGACCCGACGATCTGGGCGGCGCATTTCGCGGTGGTCGAGGGCGAGGTGATTGGCGAGACGCAGTACGAGTCCGACCGTGCCGGGTTCCTCGGCCGAGGCCGGACCCTGCGGGAAGCGCAGGCAATCGTTGGCCACCGGGCGCTGGGCAATAGCCAGGGCAGCGTGCTCGATCCGATATTCTCCCTGCGTCAACGCCTGCGGGTGGCGCCCGGCAAGGTCGCGCGAGTGGCATTCTGGACGCTGGTGGCCAGTACCCGCGAGGCGTTGCTCGACCTGATCGACAAGCACCACGAACGCAACGCCTTCGAGCGCGCCAAGACCCTGGCCTGGACCCAGGCCCAGGTGGAATTGCGCGACCTGGGCATCGATGCCGAGGAAGCGGCCGATTTCCAGCGCCTGGCGGCGCCGATCCTGTACGCCGATGCCCGCTGGCGCGCCCCGCAGGAAGCCATCCGCCGCGGTGCCGGGCGGCAGTCCGGACTATGGCCGCTGGCGATTTCCGGCGACCTGCCCATCGTCCTGCTGCGGATCGATGAAGTCGACGACCTGGCCTTGCTCCGGCAGCTCCTGCGCGCCCGCGAATATTGGCGGATGAAGGGCCTGGACGTGGACCTGGTGATCGTCAACGAACGGGCCTCGTCCTACGTTCAGGACCTGCAGGTGGCGATCGAAACCGCCGTACGCAGCAGCCCTTCGCGGCAGCGAGCGGAAGAGCAGGCGCCGCGCGGCGGCGTCTATACGTTGCGCGCCGACCTCATGACCCTGGAGGCGCGTGAACTGCTCAATGCGGTGGCGCGGGTCAGCCTGCTGGCACGTCGCGGCTCCATCGCCGCCCAGTTGGGCCGGGTGCCGCCGTCCAGGCCGCGCGAACCCATTGCTCGACGTGTACGGACCGGTACGCCGATGTTGCCGGCAGTCGACGTCAGCGGCAGCGAGCCGCCACTGGAGAGCTTCAACGGCCTGGGCGGCTTCGCCCTCGACGGGCGCGAGTACCACATCGTCCTGAGCAACGGCCACACCACGCCGGCGCCGTGGATCAACGTCATCGCCAATCCGGCATTCGGCTTCCAGGTCTCGGCGGAGGGCAGCGGCTACACCTGGGCCGGCAACAGTCGCGACAACCAGCTCAGCCCCTGGTCCAACGACCCGGTCATCGACCCGGCCGGCGAGGTTTTCTACCTCCGCGACGAAGACAGCCTGGCGCTATGGAGCGTCACTGCCCAGCCGATCCGCGACGGTGGTGTGTACCGCGCTGCCCATGGTTTCGGCTACAGCCGCTTCAACCACAGCGCCCATGGCATCGAGGCGCAGCTATTGCAGTACGTGCCGCTGGAGGACCCGTTGAAGATTTCGCGGCTTACGCTGCGCAACACCTCTGGCCGGCCGCGCCGAATCTCGGTGACTGCGTATGTCGAATGGGTCCTGGGAGCCTCGCGAGGGGGCTGCGCACCGTTCATCCTTACCCAGGTGGATACCGTCAGTGGCGCGCTGATAGCGCGTAACCCATGGAGCATCGCGTACGCCGAGCGCCTGGCATTCGCCGACCTGGGTGGCCGGCAAAGCCGCTGGAGTGCCGACCGCAGCGAGTTCATCGGCCATACCGGCAGCCTGTCGGCTCCTCGCGCGCTGAGCGGCGAGGCCGTGTTGTCGGGGACAACCGGCGCTGGCCTCGATCCTTGCGCCGCACTGCAATGCACGGTGGAACTGGGTATCGGCGAGTCGGTCGAGGTACTGGCGCTGCTGGGGCAGGCCGGTTCGGAAGAGGAAGTTCGACAACTGGTGCAGCGCTATCGCGGCGCCAACCTGGATACGGTGCTGGCCGAGGTGACACGGTACTGGGAGCAACGGCGCGGCGCGGTGCAAGTGCAAACGCCCGATCGCGCCATGGACCTGATGCTCAACGGCTGGCTGCTTTACCAGACATTGGCGTGCCGTATTCATGCCCGCTCGGCGTTCTACCAGGCCAGCGGCGCCTATGGCTTCCGCGACCAGTTGCAGGATTGCCTGGCGCTGTCGTTCGCCGCTCCCGAGCACACCCGTCACCATCTGCTGCGGGCTGCCGGACGCCAATTCGTCGAAGGCGACGTGCAGCACTGGTGGCTGGAGCAGACAGGGCAGGGCGTGCGCACGCGCATCTCCGATGACCGGGTCTGGCTGGCCTACGCCTGCGCCAGCTACATCGAGTCGTCCGGAGATCGAGCGGTGCTCGACGAGCCGGTGTCGTTCCTTGAAGGCCCGCAGCTGCATCCTGGCGAAAGCGATGCGTTCTTCCAGCCGATGCTGGCCGAGGAAAGCGCCTCGCTGTTCGAGCACTGCGCCCGCGGACTCGACCAATGCCTGCAACTGACTGGCGCGCACGGCTTGCCGCTGATGGGCAGCGGCGACTGGAACGACGGCATGAATCGCGTGGGCGTCGCAGGGCAGGGCGAGAGCGTCTGGCTCGGCTGGTTGCTGTTGCAGACCCTGGATCGCTTCGTCGCCTTGGCCGAGGGCCGTGACGAGGCGCGGGCCGAGCGTTGGCGGCGGCACCGGGCGGCGCTGAACCTGGCGCTGGAGGAACATGGTTGGGATGGCCACTGGTATCGCCGGGCGACCTTCGACGATGGAACCTGGCTGGGCGCGGCCAACTGCGAGGAATGCCGGATCGATTCCATCGCCCAATCCTGGGCGGTGCTCTCCGGTGGCGCGAGTCCCGCCCGCGCGGCCATCGCCATGGCGTCGCTGGAGCGCTGGCTGATCCGCCACGACGAGGGGCTGGCACTGCTGTTCACGCCGCCTTTCGACCACTCACCGCGTGATCCGGGCTATATCAAGGGCTACCCGCCCGGCCTGCGGGAGAACGGTGGGCAATACAGCCACGCGGCGATGTGGAGCATCCTGGCGTTCGCCCGGCTCGGCGAAGGCGACAAGGCGGCTCGGCTGTTCTCCCTGCTGAATCCGATCAACCATGCGCGCACGGCGGAGCAGGTGGAGCGCTACCGAGTCGAACCCTACGTCATCGCCGCCGACGTCTATTCGGTGGCGCCCCATGTCGGACGCGGTGGCTGGAGCTGGTACACCGGGTCCGCCGGCTGGATGTACCGCGCCGGGCTGGAAGGCATTCTCGGCCTGCGCCGCGAAGGCGCGGACCTGCTACTCGATCCCTGTATCCCGCTGGATTGGCCGGGCTTCGATATCACGGTGACGCTGGATGACTGCCACTACGGGATACACGTGGTCAGCGCAGGAGAACGCTGCCGGGGTATTCAGCGCGCGCTGCTGGACGGTCAGCCATTACCCTGCGGCGACAGCGCGGTGCGTGTGCCCCTGCTGGCGGGCGAGCATCGCCTCGACCTGTCCCTCTAAGCGCGTGTCATTTGGACTTGCGGGGGAGGTAGGGCAGCAGCCGATCGGTCTCGGTTTTCACCACGGCGTAGCACTCGCAGCTCAAGGCTTCGAGGTGATCGCGGTCGAGCACCGTGATGCGCCCACGGCTGTACTCGATCACACCCAGCTTCTGCAGCTTGCCCGCCGCCTCGGTAACGCCTTCGCGGCGCACGCCGAGCATGTTGGCAATGAGCTCCTGGGTCATGGTTAGCTGGTTGCTGGGCAGACGGTCGAGCGACAACAGCAGCCACCGGCAGAGCTGCTGGTCGATGGAATGATGGCGGTTGCAGACCGCCGTCTGGGCCATCTGGGTAATCAATGCCTGGGTGTAGCGGAGCATCAGCTGGAGCATGTCGCCATGGCGGCCGAATTCGTCCTTCATGCGCTGCCCCGCGAGCCGGTACACGCTACCGGCGCTCTGCACGATGGCGCGGCTGGGCGTGCTCTCGCCGCCCATGAACACCGCGATGCCGACCAGGCCCTCGTTGCCGACCACGGATATCTCGGCGGATGCGCCGCTTTCCATCACATACAACAGCGAAATGATGGAGTCGGTGGGGAAGAACACGTAGCGCATGGCGTCGCCGGGTTCGTAGATAACCTTGCCCAACTCCAGGCGTTGCAGCTCCAGATGGGGGAACAGGCGTTCCTGCACCTCTGGGGGGAGCGCTGCCAGTAGATGGTTTTGCGTGGGGGAGGGAGTTTCTGGCATGGCGGCCTCCGCGCGCGGGCGTCCTGGGATAAGGGAAGCATACAGTTACAGTCCTCCGCCGGCCGCGCAAAGTTCCCTATCGCACAGACCGCAGTCGCGTTTGCGCTCAGTCTGGAATTCGTGGCGGCGGATGTTGATCTGGCGCTTCGTACGACCATTTCATCGCATCGTTCCAGGAGTTTTCCATGAACTACGAAGATCGCGACACCTACGGTATGTACAAGGGCCATAACGGCATTGCCGCCGATGACCATTCCAGTGCCGGTCCCGGCCCCCGTTTGATGGGCGCGGACACGCTTATCGGGAATGACGTCTACAACGCCGAGGACGAGGATCTTGGCGACATCAAGGAAATCATGCTGGACACGCAAAGCGGGCAGGTTGCCTATGCTGTGCTGTCGTTCGGCGGGTTCCTGGGGATGGGCGAAAAGCTGTTTGCGGTGCCGTGGAGTCTCTTGAGGCTGGATACGGTAAACAAACGCTTCGTACTCGATGTCGACAAGGACCGACTCAGCAGCGCGCCAGGATTCGATAAGGATGACTGGCCGGACATGCAGGACCCGACATGGGGACGGGATATACATGCCTATTATGAAACCAAGCCAATCCAGGACTCCAGGTTCTAATTGACTTCGCCCGGCCATGTTTCGCCAATTCAAGCGAGACAGGCCGGGCGCTCATTAATTCAGCGGATTGGGAATATATTCGAGATGGATTGAGCGTTTACACGCTTTAGTGACTCCATTATTACGGCAACACATTCGAGTTGCTGTCGTATTCTGGCAAGACTCTCTTTGCTGTCGGGCACCTCGGCGCTCATTTCTTCCGCCAGAAGATCATTTATCGCCTGCGTCAGGCAGCTGCTCGCAATATTCAGACTTTGCCCAAAGCGCTTCTCTTTCATGTTGAATCCCCATGCTTTCCCTGTGAGTCGCATTGATTGAATCCAATGAAAAAGCCCCGCAGCGAGCGGGGCTTGGGGATTTCACAGTACCTTGACCTGTTCGGCTTGGTCGCCTTTAGGGCCAACGCCCACCAGGAAGCTTACGCGTTGCCCTTCATCCAGGGACTTGAAGCCAGGCGTGTCGATTTCGCGAAAGTGGACGAATATATCCGGCCCCATTTCAGGTGTGATGAAGCCAAAACCTTTAACTGCATTGAACCATTTTACGGTTCCAGTCTGACGAGTAGCCATGGTGATCTCCTCGAGAATGGCTGCAGAGTGAAGTGGGCCGAGGAGATGATTGCCATACATCAAGACGGGGCCGCTAAACACGGCAGGGGAGGATTGAGTATACAGGCGGATGAGGGTTTTTCGGCTTTTTTGCGACGACAAGAGGATATTCGGATGAATGGCTGGATATTATTTTTAATTGAACTTTTTCAATAGTGCCGGTAGCGCCATGCCGCCGGCCTGACATTGGAGTGGGGTGAGCCTCTACTGGTTATGCCTGAGTGCAAGATAATTACCCCAGCGACAAGAATGGCCACCATTAAATGAATAGTCATCAGAGTTGCTCTTGTAACAATCGCGCCCTGGATAACATCTCGCCATTCTTGTAATCCGAACAATCGTTGGTCATTCGGCCTGTTGCGGTGCCGGCGCTATCGGTTCGTCGAGTGAATGGGCAGCACGGACAGGGTCGAAGTATTCGCGGAGGAAGGCAATTTTGCCGTTCTCGATTCGGCAGAACAGGACGTACTCCTGGCGATAGATTCGGCCAGTCGTGCGGATCAGCCCCTCGGCCTTGACCTCGGCTACAGCCATGCTGGAGTCGGCGAAGGCATGAATTCGCACGTCATGGAAACGGAAATCCTCCACGGCCTGAATGAACCAGCCGACGTGATGGAGCACCTGCTCCCGGCCAACCAGTCGTTCGGGATGTCCCAGGCTTGGCGCGTAGGGAAGCTCCCATAACAGGTCATCGGTAATCAGCGTTTTCCACGTTTCGTGCTTGTCGACGAATGTTTCGAAGTGCAGGTGGAGCAGGTCCGCAGCGGAACTCATGACGGTTCTCCTCGATAGCGCGGGTGGTTTCAGGGTTCTAGTACGCCGAGTTGGTGCAGGCCGGTCATCCAATCTTCCATGTGCCAGGTTCGGACGATTTTCCCTGCGTTGATTTCGTGGATGTCAGTAGCGCGGATGTCGATTCTGCGGTGGGTGGGTGCCCTGCCGAGGAATACGCCGGTCTGGATGCCGGAAATACGCGAGCGAACGATGACCTTGTTGCCATCCTGCAGCACTTCCTCGACCTTGATGCTGAAGTCGGAAAAGCTGCCATGCAGGTGCTCGAGCACCGCTTTGGCACCTGCCGGGCCAGCGGCCTGCCCCTTGGCGGCAGGAATGTCCTCCCAGTCGTCACTCAGTATCTGGTCGAGCACGCTCGGGGAGTTCTGGTCGAACGCCTCATACCAGCGGACAACGGTAGCTCTGTCCTGATCGGACTGCGCGGCATTCGCACCCGCGCAGAAGGCGGCGCAAAGAAGCGAAATCAATACGTGCTTCAGGTAAGTCATGGCGAGATTCTTGGTCAGGGCGGCGAGGCTGCCGCGGTGACGAGAACTCTGGCACAGGGTGAAGTGTCGCAGTAGCCGAATTAAATCGACGCTGGTGATCGAGAATTTGGAATAGTGGCTGGATTAGCCGGCGTGCTGAACAAAGTGCTCGATCAACCACCGCGCAGCAGGGCCGGGTGGAGTGTCCGTACGATAGATGGCGTCGAAATGGTAGATGCCACGTTCGCAGTCAGGCAGTCCCAGTCGCACCAGGCGGCCGGACGCCAGGTCATCCCGCACCATCGGCAACGGCATGTTGCCCCAGCCGACACCTTCCCTGAGCAGCATGTGCTTCGCGCCCAGGTCCGCGAGGCGCCAGGTTCGCGTGCCGATCACGGCAAAGTCCTTGCCATCGGTCAGCGGTGATCGATCCGACAGCACCAGTTGAACATGCTCGCGCCCGGCGCCCGGAGCGTTCTTGGCGGTCATTGCCAGTGGGTGGCTGGGTGCGGCGACGGGTACCAGTTCGACACTTCCGATGGCGATTCGCTCGATGCCATCGATATTGCCTTCCAGCGGGCCGCTCACCCCGACACTGGCTCCACGATTGAGCACGAGCTGCGTGACGGCACCCAGAGCCTCCATATGCAGGTGCAGAGAGACCGTCGGAAAGTGCTCTTGAAATGACTTCAGGGCATACACCACGCGCTCGGCTGGGAGCATTACGTCGAGCACCAGGTGAAGCTCCGCCTCCAGCCCATGCAACAAACCCTTCACCTTGGCGCGCAGGCCGCTGACGCCGTTGGCGATGGTGCGTGCCTCGGCGAGTACGGTGCGCCCGGCTTCGGTCAACTGCGGTTTGCGGGTGGTCTGCCGGTCAAACAACTGAACCCCGAGCTGCATTTCAAGGTTGGCTATCGAATAGCTGATGACCGATGTAGCCCGGCTCAGCTTGCGTGCCGCTGCGGCAAAACTGCCCACCTCGACCACGGTGAGAAACACCCTCAGTTGATCGAGGGTCGGGGTGCCTGGGTCGGAGATCATGGGGTGTCCTCGGGCAGTGGTTAAGCCGTTTCGTGATCGGTTGGGTACAGGAGCATTTCCAAATTCTAGAACGTAATCGTCGAAATTAGCCGGCTATTCAGATGCTAGGGCTAGTGCCAGACTTTTTCTCAATGCGGCGCGCCATGGTGGATGCGCCCATCTCTCTGGTGGAAAACCCCATGTCCCATTCTGCTGCAACTACTTCCCAAGACACCCCTGAACTGTCCCGTGCCGCTGTGACCACAGCGACTGCGGCGTTCGTCGGCCGCGTGCTGCTCAGCGCCATCTTCATCCTTTCCGGCCTGTCCAAACTGGGCGCCCCGGCGATGATGATCGGCTACATCGGCTCGGTGGGCTTACCGTTCCCGCAACTGGCACTGATTGTCGCCATCGCCGTCGAGATCGTTGGTGGGATCGCCTTGATCGCGGGTTACCGCACACGCACCGTTGCGTGGGTGCTGGCTGCTTTCAGCGTGATCACTGCGTTGGCTTTCCATAACAGCCTGGGCGATCAGAATCAGTTCATTCATTTCTTCAAGAACCTCGCCATGGCGGGTGGCCTGCTCCAGGTCGCTGCGTTTGGTGCAGGTCGCTTCAGCCTCGACGCCCGTCGTCGTTGAGTGCATCGCGCCGTACCAGCTGAGGCTTGCGGCGCCGATGTGATTCCTTTCTTTGCCACTTTTTCAGGAACACCGATGAAGGCCATACGAGTGCAGGAATACGGCAGCCCGGCGGGGCTGCAGCTGGAGGAAGTTACCGACCCGGTCGCCGGGAAGGGTGAGGTGCTGATCGACGTAGAGGGTGCTGCGGTCAACCCGATCGACTGGAAAATACTCTCCGGCTCGAAGAGGGAGGTGATTCCGCTGGCGTTGCCGTACACCCCTGGCGTCGAGGTTGCCGGCACCGTTGCCGCCATCGGTCCGGATGTAACGGGCTTCGCGATTGGAGATGCAGTCTTCGGTTTCATCGGCATTGCGGGTGGGTACGCCACCAAAGCCGTTGTGCCGGCTGAGCGATTGGCACTGGTTCCGCGCAGTTTGTCCAACGTGCAGGCAAGCGGAGTGGCGGCTGCGGCGCTTACGGCTTGGCAAGCGTTGCATGAGCACGCAGGCATAAAGCCGGGGCAGACCGTCCTGATTCATGGCGCCGCGGGTGGTGTCGGGAGCATGGCCGTTCAGCTGGCGCGACACGCTGGTGCAACGGTTATCGCGACGGCCTCTACCAGCAAGCACGCCTACCTGGAGGAACTCGGTGCGCACCAATTGATCGACTACCGCCTCCAGCCATTCGAAAAAGTTGTGGCAGATGTAGACGTGGTGCTGGATCTCATTGGTGGCGAGACTCAAGCACGCTCCTGGCAGGTCTTGAAGCCCGGCGGGGTGTTGGTGTCTCCGGTCAGCGCTCCCAACCCGGAGTTGGCCAGAGTTCACGCGGTGCAAGCAAAGCACTTTGCCACGCGGCCGGATGGCTTGCAGTTGAGCGCCATCGCTGAGCTGTTCAATGCCGGACACCTGCAGGTCGAGGTCGAAACATTCGCTCTCTCGCAGGCTCAGCATGCCGTGGAAAAGAGCATGGCTGGCCACGCACGCGGAAAGATCGTGCTCGATACCCGGCGCTGAACAGAGAGACTGTCGTAAGCACTTGCTGCATTGCGACACTGCGCGCCATCGGCGAACGCCGGCATGCTGGTGGGTATAGGCATAACGGCTTGGGCTTTGAAGCACCGGCTGACAGCTACATTGCCATGGATTGTTGCAAGTATCGGGTTCGTCGGCGCTGCGCTCAGCGTGCTGCCCTATCTGCTGCTGGCGCTGGTGTTCGTTTCGCTGGGCCCGCTGCTGTACATCGTGGTCAAGGGCATCAAGCAGTGAAGGTCCGCCTCCGAGAGCTAGTATGGCAGGTCGCGAGTGTAGGGCAGGGGGCGGACTTGGCCCCGAGTCACCCTTGATGACTGCGTCATCAAGGGTGGAGAACAGTACCTCGCCATCGGCCGTTGCATGCATGGGCAGCGAGTAGCTCATGGGAATCACTTCAGCTGCGCGACGGCGCTCCAGGCTGTCGCGGACACTGGCTGAACGCGGAGAGGTTCGCGAGCACTTGCTGTTGGGCAGTCGATTCGGCAAATAGCACAACGCCTGGAGCGTGCTCCATCCAGCATCAGTCGCGATCAGCCGTAACGGTGGTCGTTCTTCTTGCCGCGCCAACCAGGATGGACTGGCGTCATGAGGAAAGGGCTCGGTGTCCCAAGCGTTGCAAGCCTGCCCAGTCCCAAAGTTGGAGCAGCCTGTTGCGGAGATGCTTCAGGTCCAGTGGGCGCCCGAGCAGGATTTCGTTATCCGGGTACTACAAAGAAAAGAGCCAGTAGCCTGAAGTAAAAGTATAAAGTTCTAAATTAAAAAATAATCTTACAAAGCAGTGGGCTGGCATACTTTGTGAGAATAATTCTAGTTTATTTTAGCGATGTTTGCAAAGAATTTTCTATCAAGGGTGTGCACGCTTCATTAAGGGAACTAAATATCATAAATGGAAGTGCTATAAGTTAGTGTTATTAGCATTACTCGGTTCTTTACTTAATATTCTTAAGGTTCTAGTGTGTGATAAATGCTTGATAGCACCGGCGCTTTATGGCGCAGGACGCATTTATGGCCGGCCACAGCAGAACGTCCGCATTCACTAATCGTGCCAAAACCTTCGGGAATATGTGGAGGGTGTATAGCGCAAAGTGTGATAAGAGCTTTGTTTTGCCTAGTGATCGGGAACTGGCTCACTGGATTCTTCACCTTGAGTACAATCCCAATGTCTTGTCCTTTGATCTAAATCCGACTGCTCGCTCATTGGGTGATCAGCTGCACTCAAAGCAAACCATATTCGACGCAGAAGTAGTGCTTAAGCATGGTCCATTAGAGTTCCATGAAGTTAAAATGGGCAATTTTGATAAGCAAGCACTTTCGAATGAGCAGATAGACCTGCAGCGCGCTATTGCCGAACGGTGCAATGCTAGGTATTTGATATTTAATGACTCTGACTTGTTTCCGAACAAAATCAGAATTATGCCTCTTCTTAGGGTCGCGGCATGTTTGTCCGCGGGGCGTGACTGCTATGTGCCTTCGACCTTTCTTATGGATGCCCAAAGCTATTTGTATAGCCGAAAAGCTGGGAGGCTGAATGATTTTCTCTTGGAGTTTGGTAATTATGATATTGATTTGATTTTGTATGTCTTCTGCAAGGAATACTTGGAGGGAGTTGTTGATGTTGAATTTGAAAGATCATTCTTCTCTAAAAGCACGAGATGGGTGTTGCTATGAAGAAATGTATTTCATTGAAGGAGTTGGAGCGGGTCGGTTACGGTAAGATTGAGGTTTCTTGCTTGCCAGTAGCAGATCAGCAGTTATTTTTGCGCAGGAGAAAAGCCGTTGAGTTGCGACTAGATGGCGTTGATCTGGCGAGAATATTTGAGCTAACTGGAATTCCAGGCTCTGAAGTTTGTCGGTTCATGGATAGGTTTTGTTCCATGGACTCCCGCGGCGGCTATCAGGGTGAAAATGGCCTTGTGCCTAATAGGCACATAAAGAAGTATTCAAGGAGTGACTTTGAGTTTAGTAAAAGAACGGAGCAGCGGGGAGGGCTTAGCGGAATAATGGATCTAACGCTACGGAGTCATCCGGGACTTCTGGGTGAATTTGCAGCAATTGTTTTGCAGGAGAATACTGATGCTTTTCGCGGCCTAAAATACAAGAAGGCATTCTATTATGCTGAGTTTATTCGCCTGCTAAGAGACGCGGGCGTCAAAGACACTGAATGGCCTTTTTGCTTGCCTTCCGGTGGGAAGCGTAGCGTTTTGCATTTGGTGGACTCTATCTTAGCAGGAGATTTCGAATCTGCCGTGACCGCAATGGCTGACGTGGGTGGGCGTGCACACATACAGGTAGGGACGGGTGACAAACGGTTAATTGAGGCGATCACCCCATATGACGTGGTTCAGCTAGATGCTTATTATGTTGATGGGCATTTCACAATTCTCATCGAGCCCACACCTGGCATTGTGGTTCGGCGGCTGATTAGCAGATTCTGGATGATTGCTGCTGTTGAGAGTTGCAGCGAGTGCGTACTGGCAAAACGGTTGGTATTTAGGAGCGAAGTGAGTGCCCAGGATGCGGTAGATGTCTTGGCTGATGCGATTATTGGTGACTGGCAGCCCATTGAAAATCTTACTGTCCCAGGTCTTAAGTATGCAAAGGGCGCTGGAATGCCGTGCTATGTGATTCCAAATACCAAGAAGGCTCTATGGGGCAGTCTGTACCTGGATAACGCCATGCAGCACCATGCCAACATAATCTCCCAGCAGGTTAGGCGAATGCATGGTTTTTCCCTGAACTTCGGTCAATTGAGGAGGCCAGAGCGCCGGTCCGAAATTGAAGGGCTCTTCAAGCAATTCTGTTCACGTTTTATTCATTTGCTACCTTCTTCCACTGGAAGCCACCCCCACGCCGGCCGTTCGGATAACTCTGAACTTAACGCTTTGAGATTTGAGATTGACATAAACGAGGCCGAGCAAGTTCTCGATGTGTTTGTTGCTCAATATAATGCAACGCCACGTAGTGGGCATACTTTTTCATTAAGCCCACTGGAAATGCTAGCGCAGCATTTTAATAATGATGATTTGCTATTTCCATGCCTTATGAATCAAGCGGTGACAGCTGTCGCTCTTGGGAGTAAGACGCAGTCCTGCGTAATAAGGGGTGATCTCCGCTCTGGAAGGAGGCCGTACATACAGTTGGACAGAGCGAGATATACCAGCCCTCAGCTCTCTTCGCGCCCTGACTTAATTGGAATCAAGGTTACTGTCATCATTAATCCAAAGGACTATAGGTCCGTGGATGTCTATCTGTCGGATGGCAGGTACTTTGGTGTGCTTAATGTTCTGGGCGTGTGGGGGCATACCAGGCACAGTGTCACGACTCGAAAATTAATCAATAACGCGTTGGATAAGCAGGCACTTACCTGTGCACAAGAAGATGATATTGTACTTCTGTATCGAAACTATTTGCTCAAGAAAAAAACAAAAGAAGCAAATCTTGAGTTGTGGCGGTTAGAGGGAGAGATTGCAGTTTCTTCTACCGCTCATGGAGTGGTCGATAAATCAACGGCGGAGCCGGCGAGGTCGAATGTTCCGAAACGCATGTTGTTTTCACATGACATGATGCTGACAGTTGGTCAGTTAGTGGAAATCACGAAGAAAGATTAGGAGAATGGTCATGTATGATCCTGATCATCCAGTAATTACCACGGAATTTCTAATCGCCACACCTGAAATAAAACGCGTGTGCGAGATTGCTCTCGATCGTATTTTTATGCGGCGCACAGGGGTCATATTCTATGGTCCTTCTCGCCTCGGAAAATCCAGGTGCTTCGAGGTTCTCAATGATAGCCTGTCGCGGTACGTTCCTCGTGCCTATGTCATTCGCGTGGTGCCTGTAGATCGCGAGGGGCAGCGTTGCACTCAAATTATCATGCAGCTGGCGGATTCCTTAGGGTATGGCGATGTCAGGAAGTCTCGCGATACTCGCTACATTGTTCTCAAATATTTAGTAAATACTATTTATTTGAGAATCAAGGAGTTGGGCTGTAATCAGTGCGTTTGCTTGCTAGATGAGTTTCAGCGGCTCCGCAGTGATGATCTTTATCAGTTGGTTGACCTGTATAATTTATTGGAAATGCGCGGCGTCAAGCTGACTGTGGTCTCTTTTGCTATGCCTGAGGTGATCCCAATGCGCGGCATGCTGATCAATACTGAACAGCGACAGATTACTGCCAGGTTGATGAGTGAGCTTATCGAATTCAAGGGCTGCCGGGATGTCACGGATATTGAGGCCATCCTAAACGGGTACGATGTGTTTACCGAATACCCCAAGGGCTCGGGTATTTCATTCACTAAGGCCTTCCTCCCGGAAGCATTTGGCGGTGGGTTCAGGCTGCTGACCTACGCGCCCCATCTCTGGCAGGCGATGAATTCGTACGCTAGTGGCCCTTACGTGAACAACCTGCCCATGCAGCACATACTGGAGGCACTCACCAATATTCTTCGGTGGCATTCAAAAGATGACAGTCGAGATTTGAAGTTGAGCGAGGATGATTTCTATGAGGCTGTTCGGTCTGGCAATTTCGAAGAGTTCTGCAAAGTAGAGGTTCTTCCAAAGAAATGACCAAATTCCCATTTTTTGCCTCCGGGGCTTTTCCGTTCGAGTCGGCGTGGGGAATTCTCATGAATTTTGCCATTTTCAACGGCTGCTCAGTAAAAATGGCCATGAGTGGAGTCGGTCTTGATGACGCGCGCTTGAATTTCTATTGCTATGAAAAGTCCGGAGGTAGCGGGCGCCTCCCGGGTAGCGTCGTGTGCCGTAGTTCGGATCACTATCCGTCCTCATATGGCCTTGATCGGTTCGAGCACAAGTTCTGCCCGGAATGCGCGCAAATGGGCTATCACTCGGTTTTCTTTTTCTTCCCCAGTGTGGGGACGTGTTTGGTGCATGCGCGCCCGTTAGTGAAGTGTTGCGAAAGTTGCGCGCGCATTTTTCTCGATGCTAACACTTCGTTGGAAGACGGCTATGTGTGTGACGCCTGCGGCTTCTCATTCCCCAGCGCGTTTCTGCAGCTGCCTTTTAGGAAGGATCCCCAGGTGAAGATGCACTTGGCCAAGGCAGGACTTGGCCAGAAAAAGTGGTTCCGTGCATTGTCTGATTGCAGCGAAGCCGGAAATCGCTTGTGCGCGCGGATGCTGGAAGCAATCTCTGCTGACTTCGATGAGGATCTTAGCTCGGCAGCGATACAGATAGCCGGCGTTAAGAATCCGTTTCACGCGGGGGCGGCCCCGAGAAGTGCTGACGTGGAGGTGCTTCACTGGACCAGTGCTGCGGCGGTCGTTAGTCAGCTCTCACGAAGCGGTTTGGATGACCTCAATGACACGTTGGAGAAAGCTTGCGGAATAATTGAGCGGCGCTATCTGTCTGGGCATGCAGAGTGTTTGGCACAGGTTCAACGTCTAATGGCCTATGCCGCAGAAGAGCGCTATGTCTACCCGGTTTGCCTGCCAGCCCTCGCATATGCGCTTTTTAGGGTGCGTCTTGGCTATAAGGGCGGATGGGATGGCAGTTGTGATGACCTGAAGATGGCGGGTTTCGATTACGTCAAAAGCTGTGCGCGAGGCCGTTTATGGATCACGGGGGTAAGTGAGGAGTTTTTTATCGGCTTTTATTTGAAAATATTAGGCTCAATCAAGCGCATTCTCGACGGCCCAGAGAGTCAGTATCTCGCACTGGGGGCGGCAGGCGGTTTATTCGATGAGATGATGGATGGCTACTCGACCAAGACGTCCAGTGGTACAGCATTCGCGCGGGTTTTCTATCCGGAGGAGCTGGAGTGTCGAGCACGGCAACTCTATGTCAATGCGTTCGAGGCAGAACGGCTTCTGGTCAAGGCTCCGGGAAGCCGGGTCTATCTGCTCCTCAATACAACTTATAGCGAGCGGAGCATCGGGAGGCTGGACATTTAGCCATGCGATGAAATTTCGCGGGAGGCTAGTTTTCAGCTTCCCCTGCCACTGGTTTGACGGTCAGTAGCCCAGGAGTTTACTCGCTTGGCTGCTTAGGAGATTGCCGGTTTGGAAGTACCCCATCACTGTGGGGATGGAGCGATGTTCCGTCATGGCCATGACCTCGCCGAGAGGCACTCCTTGACGTCCAGCCTCACTGACAAAGCCGGAGCGCAAACTATGGCCGGCCCAATCTCCAGGTAGGCCGGCCAGCACAGCGCGACGTTTCACAATGCGCGCCACCTGGTCACCAGACAATCCGTCAGTACCGATGCGCCCACCTTTGTACACCCGGCGGAAGAGCGGCCCGGTGTCAGCCGGTGCCGCTGCCAGCCACTCACTCAATGCCTGCACTGCCGGTCCCCTTAGCGGCAGCTCGCGGCGCACACCCTCCATCGCGGTCTTGGTCGCGCCGAGGGTGTACAGCCAAGTGTCTGCGTCCAGCGGACGCACATCACTGATCTGCAACCCCACCACTTCCGAGCGCCGCCGGCCGCCGCCGCTCCAGGCCAGAAGAAGAAGAGCGCGATCGCGTAGTCCGCGCACGCCGTCGGTGCAAGTGGCGAGCATCGCTTCCAATGGTTCGCGCACCGCCGCGGTCTTCTTGCGCACGCTGATGCCCTGGCGGGACTGTGCCTTGCGCGCCTCGCGCAGCAAGGTTCTCACCGCGGCGCTGTCGGTCGGGCTCGGCCAGTTCTTCAGTCCATGCCATTTGGCCAACACTGCCAGGCGATGGCGCACGGTGTTGTAGCTCAACGGTCCGGGCTTGGCCTTGACACCGCCCTCCACCAGAGCAGCGTCCAGTGCCGGTGGCAGTAGCTGCTGCCAGCCGCCCTCCACCGGTCGGGCCAGATGATCGACGATGAACTGTACCGCTACCGCTTCCGGCAGGGCACCGTCGTCCAGGTGTCGGCGATAGCGCAACTGCAGCCAACCGGCCCAGTAGGCGAGGGCGCTGCGGTAGCTGCGGAGGGTGTTGGCGGCGGTACCCGCGGCGACGAATGCAGCGGCCGCGGCATGGGCCTCGGCATCGAGGCGATCAACGGAAAGCCGAGCCACGTCGCTGCTGAGCGGGATAAGCGTATTATTCATTACGTTCAACGTATTAAAAAATAGATTTCTATTGAGTTAGATCGGATAACATCTGTTTATCAGACCTAATATAGCCGGAGACGAGACATGGCGGTAGGCGTAGCGGAAGAGGCAGTTTTTGCTGCGGCAGATGCGGTGCTCGAACGCGGTGAGCGCCCGACCGTGGAGCGCGTGCGCTTGGAACTGGGGCGCGGCAGTCCGGCGCGGGTGGGGGCGCTGCTCGATCAGTGGTGGGCGCTGCTGGCTCAGCGCTTGCGCGGCGAAACCCGCCTGCCAGCGTTGCCAGCGGATGTCTCGCAAGCCTTCGTTGCGGTCTGGCAGCAGGCGGTGTTGCTCGCCGATGGTGTGGCAGAGCAGGCGTTCGCGGAGCGGCGCGCGCTACTGGAAACCGAACGGCTGCGCGCTGCCGCAGTGGAGAACGAGAGCCGCCAGGCCGAAGCACAGGCGCGACAGCGCGTAGCGACGGCACAGTCTGCGCAGCGCACAGCGGAGACGCGTCTGGCCGATCTAGAGAGGCTGTTGGAGCAACAGCACGCGCAGTTGAGTGAGCTGCAGGAGCGCTGTGTGGTGCTGACGGAAGAGTGTCGGGTCGCACGACAGGAAACCAACGAACTGCGTCAGTCGCTGCTGGCTGCGCAACAGCAACTAAGCAAGGAGCGTGAGGCGACTGCCGTCTATGTTCGTGGCGTTGAAGACCGCTCTCATCAGGAAGTGGATCGCGCGCGGGAGGAGGGCAAGGCAACTACCGTGCAACTGAAGGCTACCAACAAGCAATTGGAGCAATTGCGTCAGCGATTAGATCGCGCCCTGGAGCAGCTCAGCCAGGCGCAACAAGTGGCCGCCGCGGAGTCGGCGCGTGCAACGACGCTGGCACAGCAATTGAAGCCGGCGCGCACTAAGCGAGCTCGCACCTCGCCGCGAAAGCGGCCACAAGTCGACGCCGTTGTAGAGTCATAAGGCGAATTGTGTGGCACCGTGGTCCCGCTTCCTTTCTTGTGCGCGATCGCATGGAAATCCAAAAGAATCCTATAGATTGTAGTTCTTTAGGGTTCATGAAGGCCTCATCGTTCCTTTTGCGGAAATTGCAAAATGGAACTGACGACTGCTTTTGGACGGGCTCTAAAAGACATCCGAAGGAAACGGGATCTCACCCAGGAGGACTTTTCGACAGTTAGTAGCCGTACGTATCTCAGCACGTTGGAGCGTGGTCATAAGGCGCTTACGATAGAGAAGCTAGAGCAATTAGCCGGCGTTTTGGGTGTCCATCCCGCAACACTGCTCATCGCAGCCTATCTGCAAAAAGAACCTTCGTTGGACAGTAGAAAGATTTTAGATCGAGTCGCTGCAGAGCTTAGCGAACTGGCTCTTGATGGCTGAGAGGTCTGACTAGCGGCAGCTACCGACCCATAGCGGACGTCTTTGCTTCTCTCTAGGCGACGCGCATCGCATACGCGATGGCGGGTTGGGCGAACGAGTTATGGTCGGGATAGGGATGCTGATAACACCGTGTGGTGAGGGAGATTTCCAAGACGCTCATCTTTGAGTTTCTGATGGGCAGCCACCGACCCAAAGCAGAAAACTGAGAGCAATAGATCAGCTTTGGTCACCTAGCGCGAATTGTGCTCTACAGGGACCGTTTCTACGCCGCTCCTGCAGACGGACGAATCACAGAGCCTTGGTCAGTAAGTTCCCGCTAAATTCAAGCTCAGATAAATATAAATTTAACTATCTTTATCGCTTTTCTGAAAGGTTATCGGTTTTATCGATTTTAATTATCTTGGGGAAGGTGCTGGTAGTTTGCTTGATTCTAACTAACGATATACTTTCTCTCGGTTTTGATTTTTCGAATGTGCAAGTTATTGGGCTGCCTCCTGATTCCTCACATTGTTTTTTACCTTCATAATCTGCGTTCCCGCCCCATGGGTGACGCCGATCACCATTTGTAGGAATTTTCAATCTGTTTTGTAGGAAACTGCTTATGGTGAGGTAGGTAGTTGTCTTGGGTGTCGACAAAAAAATCTTAAGATATATCTTGCTCGCATGCGTGTAACTCCATCCTTGGAGAGTCAAAGTGAGTAGTGTTCTTGTTGTCGACGATCATCCCATGATCCAGTTGGCGGTTCGTTCCCTCCTGGAAAGGGAAGGGCATAGGGTCGTAGGGACGGCGGACAACGGTATCGAGGCGCTTGCCAAACTCAAGGAGTTGAAACCTGACCTCGTCGTCTTGGACATCCGGATTCCCAAGCTGGGGGGGTTGGAGGTAATCCGGCGCATAACAGGCTCCGGTCTTAATACCAAAGTGTTGGTGTTGAGCAGCTTACCAACGGCCGTTATGACAACGCGCTGCATGAGCGCCGGGGCTTCATCGTTCATCTGCAAGAAGAGTGGTCTGCAGGATTTGCTACATGGCGTGAAGTCCGTACTCGAGGGATACAGCTATTTCCCCGTTCATGCTGATTCAATTGAAGAAGAAACTTCCCTTAGTCGGACACCGGACGGCAAGGCGCTGGAGAGTCTTACTGATCAGGAGTTGATGGTTCTACAATACCTCGTTGCTGGATATTCTCCGACGGAAATTGCCGAGCAGATGTTGCTCAGCAACAAGACTATCAGCACCTACAAATGCCGGATCCAGAAAAAACTTCGCGCAGAGTCACTTGTGCAACTGCAAATGTTCGCAAAGCGTAATTTCCTGATCTGAGGCCGGAATGATAAGTTGGTGCGTGCGAGCCTGGCTATTTGGATGCCTAGCCCTGTTTGCTGCGGCGGTAAGTGCAGAGCAGGAAACTGTGATCCATATGAACCCATTGCCAAGGAGTGGGGAAACATCGCTAAGTGTGAAATTACAGAATGGCGATTGGCATTGGCTGCGCAACAAGCGTGTGCTGGTGGTTGGGGTTACATCCCCTGACTATCCGCCCATAGACATTACCGCCGGCGGTACGGAGTTGGAGGGTGCCACCGCTGATTATCTGGGGCTCTTGGCCAATGCCTTGAACGTGCGTGTTGTAGTTCGCAGCTATCCCAATCGTGAGCTTGCCCTGGGAGCACTGGCTGCGAAGGAGATCGACCTGCTCAGCCGGTCGACCGGTTATGAGAGTAATCGTAGCGGGATCGTGCTTTCCAAGGCTTATTTCCCGAACCAGCCGGCAATTGTCGGACCGGAAGCAACGCAACTGGACACGGATCACCGCCTTGCTGGTATGCGCGTCGCGATGGTCGATGACTACATGGCGCACGACGTCATCCAACAGCAATATCCTGATGCGTACATCACCTACTTCGAATCTGTGCGGCGTGCGGTTGAGGCGGTGCATCTGGGGCAGGCCGATTTTTTTATAGGCGATGCCTTCACCTCACAATACGTCATCAGTCAGGAGTACCTCTACAACCTGAAGATTCTGCAGTTCGCCGATGTTCCTGCCGGCGGATTTAGCTTTGCCGTGGCGGCTGATAATCCGACGCTCCTGGACATAGTCAACCGGGTAATCCGGGTGATACCCGACGATGTTCACTCTGGAATCAGGCAGCGCTGGAGCTCCGGTGGTGCCAATTCGCTCACTAATCGCGGTCTGCAACTTACACGGCAGGAGCAATCCTGGCTGGAACGCAATCCGACGCCACGTGTAGTGGTGGACGAGACCCTTGCTCCGTTGACTTTCTTCGATTCGTCGGGGAATTTCCGTGGCATTTCTGCCGACTTGCTTGATCTCATCGAGGCCCGAACCGGCTTGGAATTCGACGTGCGCCGGGCCCCTTCGCTATCGGCCATGATCAAGCAGATGAAGGCTGGCGAAGCTAATGCTATTGCCGCGTTGACCCCGACTCCCGAGCGCGAGCAATGGTTGTATTTTTCTCGGCCATACCTGGTCAGTCCTTTCGCCATGGTGACCGGCAAGCAGAGCACTGCGCCGCGGGACCTGGATGACATGAAAGGCAAGCGCCTGGGGATCAGGCGCGGCAGCATGCTGGTGGACTACGTCAGGGTGCGTTATCCCGAAGTCAGGATTGTCGAACTGGACGATGGCGGTGACGATCTTGGCATGATCGTACGGGACGAGCTAGATGCCAGCCTTCGTCCGCTGCTTTCCGCCACCTTCATGATTTCCCGGTATTACCCGCAACTGCGAGTCGTCACTACGCTCGACCATGATCCCGGTCAGTTTGGCTTCGCCGTATCGCGCGCCGACCCGGAGTTGTTGAGCATCCTGGACAAGGCATTGCAGACCATTTCGCCAGAAGACGTAGCCAACATAGTTACCCGTTGGTCCGCCAGTATCGAATCCCCTGATAGTGTCTGGGATGGATATCGTCAGCAGCTCCTGCGAATGTTCTGGGGAGGTGTATTCATTCTTCTCCTGGTGCTGACATGGAACTGGCGGCTGATAGCCAAGGTGCGTAGCAGGGCCGTCTCCGAGCGAGGCCTCATTGATCGCCTGGAGTTCAAGCGCGCGATGATCGATGGGATGCCCAATCCGATTTCCGTGCGAGACAGGTCTGGCCGGCTCCTCACCTGCAATCGCAATTACCTGGAACATACAGGCATGTCCATTGCCGAGGCTAAAGGGACGCGAGTCGTCGACAACAACTGGCTATCGCCTCCGGATGCGGAGAAGTTACATCAGGAGTATCTGGAACTCATGGGTCTGGGGCAGGGCATGGCTGCTGATCGGATCTGGATGGTCCACGGCGATAAACGCGAGGTGTATCTCTGGGCCACTCCGTACCGAAACAGCAGAGGCGAGGTGCGTGGGCTGATCTGTGGTTGGATCGACGTCACCGAGCGTGAGCGCCTGCACCATGAATTGCAGCTGGCGAAGGAGCAGGCCGAGGAGGCAAACCGAGCCAAGAGCACTTTCCTTGCAACTATGAGTCACGAAATTCGGACGCCAATGAATGCCATCATCGGAATGCTGGAGTTGGCGCTGGTTGGTAACACCTGTGGTAGTTGCCAAGATAGCAACCCCATTCACGTTGCGTACGACTCGGCCAAAACCCTCCTGCTCCTGATCGGCGACATCCTTGATCTGGCGAAAATCGAAGCCGGCCGCCTATCGCTGGCACCGGATCGCGCCAATCTTCGTGAGTTGGTGGAATCGGTCGCCAGGGTGTTCGACGGACTGGCTCGGCAAAAGGGATTGCAGCTCAAACTTGATATTGAGTTGGATGGTATCGGCGATCTGCTGATCGATCCGCTTCGGTTCAAGCAGATCCTCTCCAACCTCATCAGTAATGCAATCAAGTTTACCGACAAAGGCTGTGTGCGGGTTCTGGTCCAGGGTGAGCGACTGGCTGGTGTGCGAGTGATGACACGAATCTGTGTCGACGACACAGGGATAGGCATGTCGGATGCGGACCGGATACAGGCATGTGAACCATTCGTGCAGGCGGCGCAGGAAGCTGGCCAAGCCCCGCGAGGAGGGACGGGCCTGGGATTGACCATTTGCCGCAAGCTGGTTGAGATGATGGGTGGCTCCCTGCGTATAGAAAGCCAGCTTGGGCAGGGCACGAAAGTGCGGGTACAACTGGTGCTCAGCCTGCTCGAACCGATGGAGTTGGGCCCCGTACCGATTGATCACGCAAATCACGTGCAGGATTCATTGAAAATACTGGTAGTGGATGATCATGATGCGAATCGACAACTGCTCTCCCGCCAGCTCGAACACCTAGGTCATGAGGTGGCCGTGGCGGAGAATGGCAGGGATGCGCTGGGACTCTGGTGTGCTGGCGGTTTTGATGTGGTCATCACGGATTGCTACATGCCGGACATGAAGGGGCACGAACTGGCTGGCAGGATTCGGGTAATCGAGAAGGAACGGAAAATGGCCCCGTGCACCATCCTCGGCCTCACTGCCAATGCCCAGGCCGATGAGGTGCAGCGCTGCCGCGAAGCGGGAATGGACGACTGTCTATTTAAGCCGATTGGTCTGGAGGCGCTGCGCCTGCGCCTTGAGCAACTGAATGTGGTTTCGGTTACCAAGTCGGAGACAAGTACCTTCGACATGGATGCGTTCCGTGCCATGGCGGGCGACGACCCGGCGCTGGTGCACGATCTTCTGAAACGCCTGCACACCGCAAACAGCCGAGATCTTGCACTTCTCGACTCATTGCTGAAGGGAGGGAACTTCTCTGAGCTGGCTGAAGTCTCGCACCGCATTCGCGGCGCGGCCTGTCTGGTTGGTGCGAAAGAACTCGAGGATTCTTGCAAGGCTCTGGAAATCGCGTGCAAGAGCGGGACCGCGATTCATGGTGCCCAAGAGTCGATGCAACGAGTTCATGACGCGATGGAAGCCCTGCAGGTGCAACTTTGGAATGCCATTGAATAAGGTCATCCGAACCAATAGTTGATCCTGCGATTGGAAATTTCAAATAGGCCGCAATCCGATGCGAGAACGGACTAGCGAGAATTCCAAGTCAATATTCTAGTCTTACGGTCATGGATTTGGCTGGAGAGAAGCCGATGAGCACGATCATGATCGTAGACGAGCATCCGATTGCCAGACATGCACTGCGTCTGCTACTGGAATCGGAAGGGCACATTATCGTCGCCGAAGCGAGCAACGGCACCGAGGCATTGGAAATCGCCCGACGGCTTCGGCCGAATTTGCTCCTGCTTGAGCTATCGATTCCCGGACTGGGTGGTCTGGAACTCATTCAACGTCTGGCCAGACAAGCCTCGGAAGTGCGGGTCTTGGTAGTTACCGGGCAAAGTAGCGAGTATTTTTCCGCTCGCAGTCACGAAGCCGGAGCCTTCGGCTTCATCAGCAAGCAGACTGACTTGAAACAGGTTGGCATGGCGGTCAAGGCACTGCTGAACGGGCACACTTACTTTCCGCGCGATACCGTCCTCGCGGTGCCTCATGTGCAGGCCGACAAGGTCGACGACAACCCTTTGAAAGCTCTGTCTGCCCGCGAGTTGACGGTGCTGCAGATGCTCGCAAAGGGGATGACCAATAACGTTATTGGCGAGCGCCTGCTGCTGAGTGAGAAGACTATCAGCACCTACAAGACTCGGGTGATGCACAAGCTGCGGGCGGGCTCGATGCTGGAACTGTTTGATATCGCAAGACGCTATGGCCTAGTGGAAACTACTGCATTCAGCGACGATTCCCCGCGATCGCCGTTGCTGGACGAGGCGCACCAGCGGGAGCTGGACCTGATGCACGAAATCATCGATGCGCTTCCACACGCACTGAGCGTGCGCGATCTCGAGGGACGCATGATTACCTGCAACAGCAGTTATCTACAGCAGCATTCGCTCAAGCTCGAAGAGGTCGTCGGTCGGCGTATGTATGAAACCCCGGAGTGGCCGGAGGAACATGCCCGCTATATACATGACCGGCTGGTAGCCGAGATGCTCAAGGGGCAGCCTTACTCTGTGGACGTCGTGCTGAAGATCCGGGGTGAAGATAGGGTGCTTCGACACTGGGGCAAGCCGTACAGGGACAGCGCGGGCAACCTGCTTGGCCTGATCTGCGGCAACGTGGATGTCACTGACCGGGATGGCGTGCTGCTCGACCTGAGGGACAGCAGCACACGTCTGGAGGTGGCAATCCAGGCTAAGGAGCGTTTCATGGAGTGGGTGACCGATGAGATGACTGCTCCGCTTAACAATATTGCCGCCATGCTCGATCTCGCTAGCGGTCCGCTGGAGCTGGCGAAGAAAGCCGAGGCTATTGCCATCGCACAGTCCGCGACGCAGGGAATGCAGAATCTGCTCGAAGATTTTCGGAGTTATCTGCGCCTGGAAGCGGGCAAGCACGCTCTTACGCCGGAGCTACTGGACGTCAAGGTGTTAACCCAGAGACTCGTGAATGAATTCCAGCCATCCGCTCAGGCGCGAGGGCTGAGTCTGCAACTCGACACGGTCGGTAGCTTTCAGACTAGCGCCTGGCTCGACCCCCATGCGTTTACACGTATTACCCAGGCCCTGCTGAGCAATGCACTGAGGTTCACAGACCGGGGTGGAGTTACGGTAGAACTCCACTGCATCGGACTTGGCCAAGGGCTGGTAAAGGTTGAGTTGATAGTGCGTGATACCGGCATTGGCATTCCAGAAGAGGACCAGGGACGCATGTTCGAAGCATTCAGTCAGCGGCTGGACGACCTGCGTATTCGGCGCGGTGGCAGTGGAATTGGTTTGGCCCTCTGCAAGCGCCTAGTAGAGCGAATGAATGGCCAGATTGAATTGCTCAGTAATCCGGGAGAGGGTACGTGTGTCTGTGCAAAACTGATTTTGCCAGCAGTGAAGTAGCTCGAAACTGCATCCTCTGAAACTCGCGGCGGCTGTCGGCAGTTTCCTACTTTTAAGTCAGACCATTCCGCTATGGCTTGAGCTATTGCCTTCTTAGAGTAGAGAAAGGTCCACGCCACTCTCAGGTGACAGTCATGTTCGGCTTTTCTGCAAGGATTCTGGTGCTATGTACACATCCAGGTCGTTTACTCATCTACAGCGCAATATTAAATTACTTGGGATTTTTTAGGATGACGCTGTGTTCGGAATTTTCCGAAGCTCAGCGGGCCTGTTCGCAACAACGGTCATCATTTGATTTGTTTCTTCTTGATGACCTCACTCCCGATATTGACTATCTCCTAAAACTCGAGGCGATGAGTAGGGCAAGGGCTTTCGAAAACGTAGTGTTAGTTAGTAACGTCGTTGATTATGAGCGCTATCGCCTTTTCGAGTGGGCGTGGGAAAAACATGTCGGATTGCTTGATGTTATCGCAAAGCCGCTTTCCATTACGCGACTACGCAAAGCGCTGGATGGACTTCTGCTTGCCCCAGGCACCTTGCATTAATGAGCTCGCTGTGTGCTCCTCTCTGACGTTCGGTGTCTGATTTCCATGCGTTCAGACAGGTAAAACTCGCTTCCGCGTTTCTTCGAGCGGGCGCAGGCAGGACTCCCGGGCTTGCACCTTTTTCCTGCATTATCAAGTTTCGCTGCGAAATTTAGGAGGGCGTAACCCGTGAGCTCATGTTTAGTGATGGACTCCGTGCTAGGAAAGGTGGCATAAAAATTATCCAGAGCCGCCATAGGAAAGAATAACGGCAAGAAGATTCCTACACGTCGCTACTCTGTTTCCGATATCGACTAGGAAATCCCTTACATAACCTGTGCACATGTTCAACACATTGTGTACGCGGTCATGAAATTTAACCAATCTGTCGTCGAGCCTAGGGAGGCTGGCTCGAAGTTTTGGCAAGGATCTTCTAAGCCGATCCGCAGTAATTTCTCCTCGACGTCTGTCCGCTCTCTGCTGCGCCAGGCCACTTGTGTTTTGCTGACGGCGTGTCTGCCGCTGGGTGGCGTTGCATTCGCGGCGACGCCCGCCGCTAGCTTGGCGCAAGAGTCTCATCGGTTGTTCGTCAGTGGCGAGGAGGACGCGGCCAGGACCAAGCTGCAGCAGGCAACGGCAGTCGATCGTAATGATTCCTCCGTTATCTTCGAACAAGCCCTGCTGGATGATGCGGCCGGTCGGCATAACCAAGCCCGCAAAGGGTATGACCGCCTGCAAGCTGGGCCTCTTTCGAAGGCTGCCGCAGTGCCCTCCGCGGTGAATCTCGTAGCCGTCGACCGATTTGATCAAGCCCGCAAAGCCTTCGCGACACTGGCGACCAGCCAGGATGTCTACGAAGCCGGTTACTCCCAACTCTGGCAGCTGTGGCTGACCGCGCGGACATACAAAGGCAATTCTGCTGCCCTGCGCGCAACGCTTGCGAACGCCGCAGCCGAGGTCAAGGCCGCCACCCCGCAACAACGCGCGCTCGCCAAGCTCTACGCCGGCAAGGGCAGCGTCGACGCCGTGTTCTCCGCCATCGACGGCATGGGCCTTGTCGACCCGCTGCAACGGCGTGATGCGCGCACCGAGGCGGCGTTCTTCGCGGGCGGTTATCTGCAATACGTGCGCCGGGATCATCCCGCCGCGCTGCGCCTCTACAAGAGGGAGCTGTCGCAGCCCACTGCTTCGATCGAGCGGCCGCTCCTTGAGAAGGCGATCGCCAAGCGGCCCCGCCCATCCCGCTAACGCCATTTAACCCCTTTTCCTCTCTTTTCTTACTGCATTCCGACTCTCTGGGTTGGAAGGAGTTATATCGCCATGAATAAGGTATATCGACTGATTTGGAACGCCACGCTCAATACTTGGGTGGCCGCCAGCGAATTTGCCAAGGCGCACCGCAAGGGTGGTAGCCGTGCAGGCCGTGCGGCGAGTGCCCTAGCGGCGGTGGTGCTAGCGATGGCGGGTGGTGAGGCGGAAGCCTATACCGTGAATCCAAGCTCCATTCTTAATCCGGGTACTGCAGCCGTTGACGGCGGCCAGGCCAACAACACTGCATTTGGCTCCAGCGCTAGCGCTACTTCGACCAACGGAGGCGCAACTGCAATTGGTCTTGGCACAACGGCCAGTGGTGACCGCACGACGGCTGTCGGAGCCTACTCCACCGCGAACGCCGCTCACGCCACCGCTGTTGGTGATGCTGCGAATGCAAACGGCCAATACAGCGTGGCCCTGGGGAGCGGAGTTACCGCGGGAGCGGACAGGTCTGTCTCCATCGGATCCGACTCAACCAACCAGGGCCAATCATCAATGCTGCTCGGCTATCAGAGCTCGATCGATGCAGCCAGTAATGGTGCCGTCGCCATCGGCTCGAACGCCACGGTTACGCAAAGCCAGTTCGGCGTAGCCATTGGCTATGGGGCAGCTGCCTCGACTGGGACAGGTACGACTGCGGTCGGGGACGGTGCCTTGGCCAGAGGCGCCGGATCATCTGCCTTTGGTTACAACGCAAAGGCCAGCAATAACCAGGACACCGCACTTGGCGTTGCATCCAGCGCAACAGGTGGTTTGTCGACCGCCATCGGAGGCGCTACCGCCAGCGCGAGCTACGGCGTTGCGCTCGGGGCGGGTGCCCTCGCCAACCAGGCCCATGCCACCGCCCTAGGCGGCACCGCCATGGCAACGGGGGTCGAATCACTGGCCGCTGGGGACCAGTCCAGCGCAAGTGGCGCCAACAGTATCGCGATGGGGCTTGCGGCCACAGCGGGCATGAGCAACAGCATTGCTATCGGCACCAACGCGCTGAAGTACTCGCCTGTCAGCGGGAGTGGCCAGATTGGTATCGGAACGAATACCAATGTCTCGGGCGACCTGGGTACAGCCGTGGGCTATGGTTCGTCCGTCAGCGTTTCTTCCGGCCTCGCACTGGGCAGCTCTTCGGTCTCGAATACTGCCGCAGGCGTCGCTGGATTTGTTCCGGCAGGCGCCACCACTGCGCAGCAGACGGCAATCCAGGCCACCAAGAGTACGCTCGGCGCGGTAAGCGTGGGCGATCCCAATGCCACCACGAAGCAATTCCGCCAAATCACCGGGGTTGCCGCCGGTACCGCGGATTCGGACGCAGTCAACGTGGCCCAGTTGAAGGCACTGCCAATCTCGCATTACTACAGTGTCAACGACGGTGGTGCCGCAGGTGCCAACTACAACAATGACGGTGCGACCGGTGTCAACGCATTGGCCGCCGGTGTGAATGCCAAGGCCAGCAGCGATCGCACCGTGGCACTGGGCAGCAACGCGACTGCTGGTAGCGCTACCTACGACCCGCTGATAACCGGGATGATCGCTATCGGCTCGAATGTCTCGGCTACTGCTAAGGGGGCGACTGCCATCGGTACTGGCGGTACTTCGGCATCCGGCGATATGTCCATCGCATTGGGAGCCAGCACACAGGCCACTCAGGCTAACGCAATGGCCATGGGGCAGACTGCCGCTGCTACCGCTGGAGGCGCTATGGCGCTCGGTCAGCAGGCAACGGCCAGTAGCAGCTACGGTGTTGCCATTGGCTACTTGACTCGCGCAGAAGCCGACGCAGGGACGGCGGGCGATATAGGTACAGGTGCCACGGCGATTGGGGATAGGGCACACGCAGCTGGCACGGGGTCCGCTGCATACGGCTATGAGACTGGGGCCGTAGGTCAGGGGGCTACGGCACTGGGGGCGTACTCCGGGGCAACTGGGGGTTATTCAACCGCTGTGGGCTTTTCGGCCAAGGCAATCGCTGGCGGAGCCACTGCAGTGGGTAACAACGCCAACGCCGCAGACTACGCCACCGCCATTGGCCGCAGTAGCAATGCCTCGGGTAACTCGTCTACTTCCATCGGACGTAGTTCTGCTGCGGCAGGCGTCAATTCTGCTGCAGTTGGCTCGGGGGCCAAGTCTGCCGCGGATCAGTCGCTTGCGCTCGGCTTCCAGGCAAACAGCACCGTCAAAGATAGCGTAGCACTGGGCTCCAATTCTGTGGCCAGTGTGGATAAAGGGTTAGCGGGATACGCTCCAGTAGGAGTACCGCAAGCACAAGTGAATGCCATCGCCGCAACCACGAGCACGCTTGCCGCGGTGTCAGTTGGCGATGTGGCAAACAAGCAGTTCCGTCAGATCAACGGCGTGGCCGCGGGTACGGCCGATAGCGATGCAGTGAACGTGGCTCAGCTTAAGGCCACGCAGACGCACTACTACAGCGTAAACGACAACGGCGTGCAGGGCGGCAA
The DNA here is from genome assembly GCF_016919445.1 of Pseudomonas sp. PDNC002. Taxonomy (NCBI): domain Bacteria; kingdom Pseudomonadati; phylum Pseudomonadota; class Gammaproteobacteria; order Pseudomonadales; family Pseudomonadaceae; genus Pseudomonas; species Pseudomonas sp. PDNC002. The sequence goes on from NZ_CP070356.1 coordinate 4,286,745, forward strand.
CTACAACAACGATGGCGCGAGCGGTATCAATGCGCTTGCTGCAGGCGTTGGTGCGGCTGCCAGTGCTCGCAGCGGCATTGCCGTGGGGGAGGCCGCGAAAGCCTCCAATGCCGACACCATCGCCATAGGCCATAGCGCGACGGCGGCAAACGCCAATTCGGCGTATACCGATATGATCGCCATTGGCCTGAGTGCGAGCGCTACCAACGACCATGCGCTGGCCATTGGGACATCTGCCGCCGCAACGAGCAACAACACGGTGGCAGCGGGTGCCAATGCTGTGGCAAGTGGAAGCGCGGCTTCGGCCTTCGGCCACAATGCCGCTGCCAGTGGTTCATTTAGCACCGCTCTGGGCGCGAATGCCACTGCCTCCAAGGGGAGCGGTGTTGCGATTGGCAATGGGTCGAATGCCGCCAGCGATAACTCGGCAGCGATCGGCTATCAGGCCGCCACCCTGGCAACCAACTCCCTTGCCATTGGTAATGGCGCACAAGCGCAGACTGGCGCGACCAGTGCCATCGCAATCGGCGCTGCAGCCACGACCGGAGCCATCAACGCCGTCTCCCTGGGGAGCGGTGCAACGTCTTCGGTCAGTGGCAGTATCGCCCTTGGTTCGGGCTCGGTTGCCAACACCGCTGCCGGGGTCGCGGGGTATGACCCTTCGACAAAACTGGCCTCCACCAACACCAGCGCAACCTGGAAGAGCACGCTGGGTGCTGTCAGCGTCGGTGATGCGGCAAAAGGCAATACCCGCCAGATCACGAGTGTGGCTGCCGGTACAGTGGACACCGATGCGGTCAACCTGGCCCAGCTGAAAGGGGCGACCAGCAATGCTGTGAAGTACGACGTCAACCCTGATGGCAGCGTCAACTACAACAGCGTAACCCTGGGTGGCGCCACCTACGACAGCAGCACGCATACCGGTGGCACCACTGTTACCAACGTGGCGAACGGTGTAGCTGACAGCGATGCGGTGAACGTTTCGCAGTTGAACGACCTGGCCCATACACCAATCACTTTCGCTGGCAACAGCGGCTCGGTGGAAAAGAAGCTGGGTGATACCTTCATCATTCAGGGGGCATCCACCACGGCGGGCACCTATTCAGGCAACAACCTGAAGACCGAGGTGGACGCCAGCGGCAACCTGCAATTGCTGATGGCCGATAACCCCATCTTCGAATCGATGACCACCGGCAATACCAAGGTCGATTCCAACGGTCTGACCATCAACGGCGGCCCGAGCGTCACCATCACCGGTGTAGATGCGGCTAACCAGAAGGTCACCAATGTAGCTGCAGGCGATATCAGCGCCAGCTCCTCTGACGCGATCAATGGTTCGCAGTTGCACGAGACCAACACCAATGTCACCAACCTTACTACCAATATCGACAACGGCACGATCGGTCCGGTGCAGCGCACTGGTACAGATCAGCTGTCGCTAATTGCGGCTGGTGGCGACTCCTACGCGCCGGGGGCTGCGCAGTTGCTGACCAACGTGGCGGCCGGTGCGGTTAGCGCGAGCTCCGTCGATGCGATCAACGGCTCGCAGCTGTATGGCCTGGCCAGTTCCACCGCCAATGCGATGGGTGGCGGTTCGGCGGTCAATCCGGACGGCTCGATCTCCGCTCCGACCTATAACGTCGATGGCACCACCGTGAACAATGTCGGAGATGCCATCACCAACATCGATGGTCGTGTTACTCAGAACACCACCAACATCACCGCCCTGCAGCAGGATGCGCTGCAGTGGAATGGTGCGTTGGGTGCGTACGATGCCAGCCACGGCACGGCTAATCCGCAGAAGATCACCAATGTCGCCGCGGGTGAAATCAGCACCAGCTCCTCTGACGCGATCAATGGCTCGCAACTGTATGCGACCAACCAGCAAGTGGACGCCAACACCACCAACATCACCAACCTCGATGGTCGCGTGACCAACGTTGAAGGCGACGTCACCACCCTGCAGGGCGATGTGAGCAACCTAGACGGCCGCGTGACCAACGTCTACGAGACCGGGACCAAGTACTTCCACGCCAACTCCACCGGCACCGACTCGGTTGCCTCGGGCGTGGACTCAGTGGCCATCGGCATGGGGGCGGTCGCCAGCCATGACGGCAGCATCGCCCTGGGCGCCGGTTCCGTCGCGGATGGCAACACCCTGGGCAATCAAGCCTACCTGGTGGGCGGTACCGCCACCGGCGAGGTAAACATCGGCGACCGCCGCATCACCGGCTTGTCGGCCGGTGCGGGCGACACTGATGCGGTCAACGTCGCTCAATTGAAGGCTGTTACTTCTGCCTCGGTGGCTGATGCGGTGATGTACGACAACAGTACCCACAACAGCATCACCCTGGGTGGTGATACTTACGACAACAGCACGCACACCGGCGGCACCACCATCACCAATGTGGCCAACGGCGTGAACGACAGCGATGCGGTGAACATGTCTCAGTTGAACGAGACCAACACCAGCGTCACCAACCTCAACACCAACATCAATAACCTCACCACCAATATCGACAACGGCACCATCGGCCCGGTACAGCGCACGGGTTCGGATCAGCTGTCGCTGATCGCCGCCGGCGGTGATGCCAGCAACCCGGGCAGCGCGCAGGTGCTGACCAACGTGGCAGCCGGTGCAGTCAACGCGACCTCCGTCGATGCGGTCAATGGCTCGCAACTGTATGCGACCAACCAGCAAGTGGACGCCAATACCACCAGCATCACCAACCTCGATGGCCGTGTGACCAACGTCGAAGGCGACATCACTACCCTGCAGGGCGATGTGACCAACCTCGACGGCCGTGTGACCAACGTCTACGAGACCGGCACCAAGTACTTCCATGCCAACTCCACCGGCACCGATTCGGTCGCCTCGGGCGTGGACTCGGTGGCTATCGGCATGGGGGCGGTATCCAGCCATGACGGCAGCGTCGCCCTGGGCGCCGGCTCCATCGCGGATGGCAGCACCCTGGGCAATCAGGCCTACCTGGTGGGCGGTACCGCCACTGGCGAGGTGAACATCGGCGACCGCCGCATCACCGGTCTGTCGGCGGGTGCGGACGATACCGATGCAGTCAACGTCGCCCAGCTGAAAGCCATCACCAGTGGCTCCGTCGCAGATGCAGTGATGTACGACAACAGCACCCACAACAGCATCACCCTGGGAGGTCCTACCTATAACAGCGTGACCAAAGTGGGCGGCACCAAGATCACCAACGTCGCTCGCGGCGTGGATGACAGCGATGCGGTGAACATGTCCCAACTCAACGAGACCAATGAGCGTGTCACCAACATCGACGGTCGCGTGACCAATATCGAAGGCAGCATCAGCAACATCAACAACGGCGGCGGCATCAAGTACTTCCACGCCAATTCCACCAAAGCCGACTCGGTAGCCAGTGGTGTGGATTCGGTGGCGATCGGCCCGAACGCGCAGGCCAGCGGTAAAGGCTCCATGGCCGTGGGGGACGGTGCCAAAGCTTCGGCCGATGGCAGCATGGCCCTGGGGCAGGGTGCCAGCGACAACGGGCGTGGTGCCGAGACCTACACCGGCAAGTATTCCAACGCGGCAAATGCCAGCGTCGGCACTGTGTCGGTAGGCAACGCGGTAACTGGCGAGACCCGCACCATCAGTAATGTCGCTGACGGCAAGGAAGCCACCGACGCCGTGAACCTTCGTCAGCTCGACGGCGCCGTCGCGGAGTCGAAGGCCTACACCGACAACTCGGTGAAGACCATCAACGACACCGTGGTCAACGTCGATAAGCGCGTGAGCAAGGTCGAGGGCGATGTCACCAACATCCAGAACGGCACGGATGGCATGTTCCAGGTGAACAACACCAACCGTCTGCCCAAGCCCAAGGTCACCGGCGCAAACTCCACCGCCGGCGGCGCCGGTGCCGAAGCGGTCGCTGACAACAGCACTGCCATCGGCTCCAACGCCAAGGCCAGAAGCCGCAACTCGGTGGCAATTGGCGCCAATTCGGTGGCTGATCGAGAAAACAGCGTCTCGGTGGGCAGTGCAGGTGCTGAGCGGCAGATCACCAACGTCGCGGCCGGTACCGTCGAAACCGATGCGGTGAACCTCGGCCAGCTGAACAAGAGCGTGGCGGACATCACCAACAATGCCAACGCCTACACCGATGCCCAGGTTAACGGCCTGCGCCATGACCTCAACGAGATGGACGATCATCTCAGTGCGGGCATCGCCGGTGCCATGGCCATGGCCAGTCTGCCGCAACCCTACAGTCCGGGCGCCAGCATGGCGGCGGCGGGGGTCGGCAACTACCGCGGTCAATCGTCGCTGGCGGTGGGCGTATCGCGGATCTCCGACAACGGCAAATGGGTAACCAAGCTGCAGGGCAGCGCGGATTCCCAGGGCGAAGTCGGTGTCGCTGTCGGCGTCGGTTATCAGTGGTAATCCCATTCGGGCCCGGTGCGAGCCGGGCCCTGTCCGAGTGATTCGAATTCGAGGTAAGCATCATGACCACATTCTTCCAGCGCACCGTAGTCGTAAGCCTTGTCATGCTGATGGCTGCCGGCCTCAGCGCCTGCGGCACCCGCATGCTCAGCGATGTCGATACCCAAGGCGCTACCGACAGGCCGGTGTTTCCGGCCGTCCAAGATGCCAACCGCCCCGAAGGCACCTACGTCAACCTGGAAAACCTGTCGAAGGTGATGCCGGGCATGACCAAGGCCCAGGTACGAGAGCTCATCGGCCCTCCCCATTTTGCCGAGGGTATGTTCGATGTCCGTGAATGGGACTACGTGCTCCGCATCCGTCCCTCCGCCAACGCGGCGCAACGTACCTGCCAGTACAAGGTGCTGTTCAACGACCACCTGGTGGCGCGCTCCTTCTTTGCCCTCCCGCAGGGCTGCCTGGATGGCCTGACGCACATCTCGCCGGCCGTCGAACGGCACCAGGCAATGGCTCACTGATTCTTCAAACCTATCTGTTTCGTTTATCGAGGTGTCCCACCATGAACATCAAACCTCTCCTTGGCGCCGTACTTCTGGGCTCCCTTGTCATTTCCGCCGGTTGCAAGCCAGGCTCTGACGAGCAGGTCGTGCAACGCAACTGGGTCAGCGTGCCGGCGCTGCCGATCATCCAGGACGCGGTCAGCGCCCTGAAGCCGACCTTCAGTGGCAAGCGCGATGCAGGCCTGATGACTCAGGTCTGCGGTCTGGCCCGCGGCGAGCTGACCCAGCATCAGGTCGATGAGAATCTGAAGAAGGCTGGAACCAAGCTCGACGACAAGGCCAAGGACGCTACCGTTCTCTTGCACAACGGTGACAAGGCAGGCCAGGCGACGTCTTGTGCCGCCTACCTGGCGACGGCCGTGCTGCAGCCAGTGGACGCCGGAGAGTTCATGAAGAGCGTGACGATGCCGGAAGAGGGGGGGAAGCCAACTCAGCCGACGCTGCAAGTGGACCCTGCTCGCCTGGGCCAAGTGCTGCCGATTAAGGTGGCCGAGGCCAAGGCCATTGGTGATGTATTCGCGCTGATCGCTGCAGAGTTGCAACGGCGGCCGGGTCTTACAGTGGCTGAGTATCGCAAGCAGGCTGGTGAGCTCTTCGCCCGACTGGCCCCGCAGTATCTGCAGCGGATCAAGGACCAGTTACCGCCGGATGGAGCGATTTACCAACTGAAACGCTTGGACACTGAGCGCTTCGCCTTCGGCAGTTCGTTGGGCGTGTACTTCAAGTACGCCACCGACAGCGGCCTGGTCCTCAAGCAGAACGGCATGACTTGGTATGGCGACGGCAAGCTGCTTGGGCAGGAGTATCCATTGCAGGTGGCTTACTTCCCCGAGGCGGTGAAACCTCTGCTGGCTGCCGTCAAGCAGTAAGCGACATTGCGGCCATTTTTGCCCCCATGTTGGGGCAATGGCTCTAGCAAATCGGCGAAGAACCTGGTTGCCGTGGGCGCCAACGCGGTAGCCAACCGCGAAAAAAAGCGTTTGCGTAGGCAGTGTGGTAAACGAGCGTCAGATCACCAATGCGACTGCCGGTAGGGCGGACGCCGACGCAGTAAACATGGGTCAACTGGCCAGAGCCTCGCTGACCTGACCAACAACGTCAGCGCCTACTCCGACAGTCTCTACGCCCTACCTCAGAACGACCTGGACAAGCGGGACTACGTGCTCAGTGTCGGTTTCGCCGGTGTCCTGGTCCAGACCGGCCTCCCGTAGCCTTACTCCGCGGGTGCCAGCATGGCGGCGGCAGGCGTCGGCAGGTGATGGAGCCTCACGACCTCGCTTAAGCCGCAGAAGGGCTGTTCGTTGGCATTTCGTGTTTGAGCTGATGAGCTGCGATGGAAGGGCCACGTCGCATGGTCTATTTCTGATACCTGGATTCAGGACAGCTGAGATTGCACATATCCACCTGACAACGGGCAGACCAGGACCGATCAGCTACGCCCACCCGATCGATGCGAAAACGCTCAGCGAATTTGAGAAGGGTTCTCTGGCGTTCTGGTGCCACCCGAAGTGTTGATAAAAGCTTCGGAGCAGATTGTTTGCTTAGCAACAGGATCCTAAGAAGCTAAGAACGCTCTTTGAAAGAACTTAAGACAGTCCCATAGAGGTGTTGAATTGAATGCAGCTGAATTGCAAATGCTGAAGACTCTGCGGACGACGTCGTTCAACAACGCCTTAATTGCTGAAAGGCTAAAGTCGTTTGCTTACATGATGCCCGGGCTTACTAAGGAGCTTTGGGCTTTGGCTGCACAACTGGAGCTAGACGCCGATATGCTCGAAGACCTAATAACAGAAATCGACGAAGGGCGCATAGTTCGCTCGTCTTAGCCGGTGCGCTCGCTGATTACTGGCTTTAACGATGGTTAACGGCCGCTTCCCTGCTTTGGGTTCAACCGGTAGATGCAACAGCGACATACTGTTTTTGAGGGCCGGCTGCTTCCGACCCATAGCGGACGTGCACTTCTAGACTATTGGGCTTGCCCATTGGCAGCGTTGCATGGTCCCCAACCAACCAGACGCTTGTCATTCATCGCTCTTATTCTCTCTCATCGCGCCGTTAATAACTCTCAAGGCTCCTTGACCTTAAAGCTAACTTTAATCTTAGGGTTCCGCACAGACACCGCCAACTGAGTCGGTGCACAGATGCTGCCTCCTCTGACGGAGCCAGCCCAACACGCGGAGACCTTCGATATGAAACCTGTTTCACTTGCCCTTGCTTGTGGCCTTCTTAGCGCCGCCATAGCGGTGCCTTCCTGGGCTTCACAACCAACCGATCCAGCGGCCGCCCAGGCCGCCACGACGATTGCCGGGCAAGTCATCCCTGTCGTGAAAGGGGGATTGTACGATCGCTACCACTCCAATCCGCCACTCTCGGTGATTGCTCAGGAGGCTCCGGATATCGACCTGAGCTGGTTCAAGACCCTGACAAAGACCAAGGTCGACATGGGCTTTGAGTCCTATTCCCCGAATTTCTATTACAACAACAGCCGGGTCACCTTGGTCTTCACAGCCGATCTGGACAGACTCCGGGGTCTGATGCCCGCCAAGGTCCTGGAGCAGGTGCAGCCACTGCAGATCTGGCCTGGCCGAGGTCTGGTGGCGCTGACTGCCTACGCCTATCACTACTGCGACAACGACAGTTACAACGAAATTGCCTTGTCCATCGTCACCAACAAGCCAGGCCGCAGCAACCTGGGGCCCATCAGCCTGATCAGCCAGTCGATGAGCAGGGACCTGTGGGGGTATGTGTTGAAGCTGCCGGTCAACACCGAGCTGGCCAGAGTGCGCGGCGTGGTCGGCTACAACCTGCCCAAATGGCTGACACCTATCGACTATCGTGAGACGGACAAATCGGTGGTGGTGAGCATCAGCGATAGCCAGACCGGCAAGGTCGACGTGACCCTGGAAACAGCGAAGCTTGCTGATCTGTCGCAGGACGTCGAACTGGTCACCAACAGTTTCACTAATCTCGATCACAAGGCAGAGCTCAGCTACGGCTATGCGGTCTCCCGGCAGCTGCGCCATGCCTCCACGACAAGCTCGGACGCCGTCAAGCTGAGCCTGAGCGACGGCAGCCTGTCGACCTACATCAAGTCACTGAAACTGGGGTCGATGCTGAAGTACGAGTATGTGCCGCAGTTCCAGAGTGCCTTGTATGCGCCGGAACCGCTGCAGACGATGCTGCCGCGCGATTGAGTGTTGCGGGTTCCCAGGGCCAAGTGAGGAAATCGCATGCAGACCATCTTGGGCGCCACCGGCCAGATTGCGGTGGAACTGGCGCTAGAGCTTAACCGCGCCTATACAACAAATCTGCGACTTGTGAGCCGCCGACCTGAGAAGGTCAACGACTCCGACTCCCTGGTGCCGGCCGACCTGCTTGATGCCGGCCAGGCTGCCAGGGCGGTAGAGGGTAGCAGCATCGTCTACTTCACTGCGGGGCTGCCGCCGGATACGCGGCTGTGGGAAGAGCAGTTTCCAACGATGCTCAAGAACGCGCTGGATGCGACCCGAGCAGCAAAGGCCAAGTTCGTCTATTTCGACAACACCTACATGTACCCGCAGGATGGCCGTGTACTGACCGAAGCATCCGTATTCGAACCCCTAGGCCGCAAAGGCAAGGTGCGTGCTGCGATGGCGTCGATGGTCCTGCAGGAGGCGGCACGGGGCGAAATCCCCGTCGTTATCGGACGAGCCCCCGAGTTCTACGGTCCTGACAAGACGCAGAGCATTACCAATACGTTGGTCATCGACAAGATCAAGTTGGGCCAGACGCCGCGAGTGCCGGTGCGCGACGACACCCGGCGCACGCTCATCTGGACTCCCGACGCGAGCCGCGCGCTGGCGGCCTTGGGTAACGCCGCGGACACGTTCGGGCAAACCTGGCATTTGCCCTGCGACGATGATCGCCTGACCTACCGACAGATCGTGGCGTTGGCATCCGAACTGGTCGGTCGTGAGCCCTCTTATCGAGTGCTCGGCAAGTGGACTTTGATAGCCGCCGGCCTGCTATCCCGGCAGGTCCGCGAACTTCGCGAGCTACTGCCGCGCTATGAGCGCGACAACCTGTTCGACTCGGCGAAATTCAAGCGGCGCTTCCCGGAGTTCAAGGTGACCACTTATCGCCGAGGGCTCGAGCAGCTCTTTGCAGAATCCAGCCCGAATCCGTTTGAAAGGTAAACCGTCATGCCCCGTCGCATTCTCCATGTCGTCTCCAACGTGGCTCACTTCGACAATCCCGACGAGCCAACCGGCTTGTGGCTGTCGGAGCTCTCTCACGCTTACGACCTCTTTGCTGCCCAGGGCTACGAGCAGCGGTTGGTAAGCCCCAAGGGGGGAGCAATACCTCTGGAGCCACGCTCACTCAAATGGCCGAACGCCGATGCCTCCGCTAAACGTTGGTTGGCTGACCCCGCCAGCATGGCGTTGCTCTCGCACACCGCCTCGCCGGGAGAGTTATGCGGCAAGGATTTCGATGCGATCTACTTCACCGGCGGTCACGCCGTGATGTACGACTATCCGGATGATGAAGGGCTGCAGCGACTCGCCCGCGAGGTCTATGAGCATGGAGGCATCGTTGCCTCCGTATGCCATGGCTACTGCGGCCTTTTGAACACTCGGCTATCGGACGGCTCGTTGCTCGTCGCAGGGCGACGCGTGACCGGCTTTACCTGGATGGAAGAGATCCTGGCAGGGGTGGCTAAACAGGTGCCTTACAACGCCGAGGAAGAGATGAAGCGACGTGGCGCCCGATTCGAAAAGGCGCTGGTTCCCTTTACGCCGAAGGCTGTGGTGGATGGCCGCCTGGTGACAGGGCAGAACCCTCAGTCAGCCAAGGTCACTGCCAAACGGGTCATTTCAGTACTGAGCGCCTGAAGACAACCAATTGTTGGCCCTGGAGACCCGATGAACCCTCAGATGGGTTTTGCTCCTGGAATAACCGAACAGCGGTGCGTGGTAGTCGGACGCGCAATTTCGGAGGTAACGCTGCCGCTGTGATTGACGCGAAGGAGGCTCCGCATGGTGGCGGTCGTTCGTGCATCGGACGGCACGCTGCGGAGCAGCCAGTACAAGGGGCGTAGTGGTATCGCTGCAGAGTCAGTCTGGGTCGATTTTCGCCTCTCGTTCCGGCCGACGGATGGAATAACGCTCCCGGCCACAGCACGTGTGCAGGCGCCGGTTCATCGATCTACACATAATCCGGAGACACGAACATGGGATACGTCACGACCAAAGATGGTGTCGAGATCTTCTACAAGGATTGGGGCCCCCGGAACGCCCCAGTCATCCACTTTCATCATGGCTGGCCGCTCAGTGCCGACGACTGGGACGCCCAGATGCTGTTCTTCGTGGCGAACGGCTTCCGAGTCGTTGCTCACGATCGCCGCGGGCATGGACGATCGAGCCAGGTGTGGGATGGACATGACATGGACCACTACGCTGACGACGTGGCCGCGGTAGTCAATCACCTTGGTAGCCAGGGGGCGGTACATGTGGGCCACTCGACCGGCGGCGGAGAGGTCATCCACTACATCGCCCGTCACGGCGAGGACCGTGTGTCCAAGGCCGCGATCATCAGCGCGGTTCCTCCGCTGATGGTCAAGACCCAGAGCAATCCTGGCGGCCTGCCCAAGGAGGTGTTTGACGACCTTCAGGCCCAGCTCAAGGCCAATCGCGCCCAGTTCTATTATGACGTGCCGGCCGGGCCGTTCTACGGCTACAACCGCCCGGGTGCGAAACCCTCCGAAGGCATCATCTGGAACTGGTGGCGCCAAGGCATGATGGGTTGTGCCCAGGCTCACTATGACGGAATCGTGGCATTCTCCCAGACGGACTTCACGGAAGATCTCAAGAGCATCACCATTCCCGTGCTGGTGATGCATGGGGATGACGACCAGATCGTACCCTACGAGGATTCCGGGCCGCTTTCAGCAAAGTTGCTCAAGAACGGGACTCTCAAAACCTATTCTGGCTTCCCCCACGGGATGCCAACCACCGAAGCTGAGACAATCAACGCAGACTTGCTGGCGTTCATTCGCGGCTAACCGCGCCAGGGAGCCAGGTATTTCTGGCTCCCTTCCTTTCCATGGGCGCGACGGCATGGCGTTCCGTTTAATTAGCCGTCGGAGCGACGGTCAGAGCCTTTAACCGGAGCATCGCTCCACTAGTGCGAAGATCGCAGTTTCAGCCTCATTTGTCCGCTGTTGGCCGGAAGCTGCCCTTGGTCAATGTCCGTTCCCGACTCTAAACAGACGTTTCAGGCAGCTGCGAGGTACCTTGCCAGTGATCTAAACGGTCGGTCACGCGACGCAGGGTGCGACCGAGTTCGGCTCCGAAAGTTACTTCACCACGGTATCGGGTGCGGGAGCCGCGCCGGCAGTTTCTACCTTCGCACGATTTCGTCGGTCCAGGGCGCGCTGCCGAGAAGCCTGCTGCTTCGCGTACGACGCTTGAGCAGATGTCACAGTGCCGGCTACCTGGCCGTTCAAGTCCAGGCGCGGTGCATTCTCCACCATGCTGGCCCAGTATCGAATTCCTCGGCACCAGGTGGCGATGCCCAGCTTGAGCTGTTCGCTGGTTATTCCGAGCAGCTGCAGGTGTTGCTCAGCATCCTTGAGAATGCCCTCCTTGAGCGGCACCTTGGGATGCGGATTGACAGGGAAGGCCAATGGAAAGTGCTTCTGCAATCTCCAGATCGCTTCCACCGCAGGATCTTGGTCACGAGGCTTTACCTGAGGGGAAGACTTCCGCTGGTGGTGCTTGGCGCTTTCGGCTTTTGCCTGCTCTTTTTCAGCCCGCAGGCGGTCGCGGAGCACAGCTAGTTGTTCAAAACCCATCGTTCAGTTCACAGCTTTTTGGTTGATTGCTTGGTGCAAGATTATTCCATGTATCCCTTGGGAGCATCCTGATCAGTGTAAATCGCCTTTGATTCAAGGGGCCCGCGATGCCCACTCCTGAGCGATAGCTGCCGCGACGGCAGCTATTGGATCTGGATCTGCGTTTCAGGATGCGACTGACCGCAATGCTATTTCAGGCCTCGGCGAACTGTGCGTGGTCGTAGCAGTTCTGCTGCCTCGTTATTGCGCTTTTTTCTGTGCCTGCAACGTCTCCTGAACCAGATTAGAGCGATCGAACGATCGGGGGGATTGCACGGGTGGATAGTCAATCAGCGTCTTCAGGTGCGCGCTGACCAGTTCGCCCATCGGGCCGGCGATCCAGGAGGACTTCTGGATCAGGTGGCCATAGGAGTCCTTGCTGTCGTAGCTCTCGAAGGGGTCGCTGCGCAGGTTGAACATGAGCGGAGCGAAACGCGGCAACACCGGGGCGTAGTAATCCTCCTTGGTGGAGAAGTGCAGCTTCCACGGCCCCATCCGTACCGCGGTCAGCTTGCCTTCGATGTAGTAGAGGATGCTGGTGCGCTTGCTCTCCGGCGCCTTGCCGGTCCAGTAGTCGAGGTTGTCGATGCCATCGATGTACTGTTTCTTCTCGGTCTTCATTCGTTCAACCACATCGGGCACGCCGGCGATGCTGGCGAAGGTGGTGAACATGTCCTGGTGTGCCTGGATGCCATTGAGGATCTGCCCGGGCTTCACCACACCTGGCCAGCGCAGCATGGAAGGCACACGGACGCCGCCCTCGTAGGTGGTCATCTTCTCGCCGCGGAACGGTGTGGTCGCGCCATCCGGCCAGGACGAGTGCTCGGGGCCATTGTCGGTGGAATACCAGACAACAGTGCTGTCCTCCAGGCCGTTTGCCTTGAGGAAGTCGAGTACCTGGCCGATGTCGTGATCATGCTGAAGCATGCCGCTGCCCTGGGCATCCTCTTCGTGCGTGTACTTGGCTGCAGCGTGGCGCCATTGCTCGTTGAGATGCGTATAGAGGTGCATACGGCTGGTGTTGAGCCAGACGAAGAATGGCTTGTCGTCCTTCTGCGCCTTGCGCATGAACTCGATTGCCCGAGGAATCACCTCGCCGCCGTCGAAATCTTCCATGCGTGCCATGGTCAGCGGTCCAGTGTCCTCGATGGTCTGTTTGCCAACACGGCCGAATCGCGGGTCTACCGTCGGATCGTCCTTGTCGCTGGCAAAGGTGTGGAGAACGCCACGGGTCTGGAACTTCTTCGCGAAGGCTTCCGGTCCGCCGGGATAAGTGCTGGCGAAGTTCTGGTAGTCGACATGCTCGCGCTGCTCCTCGGTATTGAGGTGGTACAGGTTGCCGTAGAACTCGTCGAAGCCATGCACCGTGGGCAGGTTGGGGTTGTTGTCGCCCAGGTGGTTCTTGCCGAACTGGCCAGTGCGATAGCCGACCTGTTTCAGGACTTCCGCAAGGCTCGGCGAGGCCGCCTGCAGGCCGAGCTTGTCGCCCGGTTGCCCCACGGTGGTCATGCCGGAGCGGATGGGGTACTGCCCGGTAATGAAGGCCGCGCGGCCGGCAGTACAGGAAGGCTGCCCGTAATGGTCGGTGAAACGGATGCCGGCCATGCCGATGCTGTCGATGTTCGGCGTGGTATAGCCCATGGTGCCCATGCCGTAGGCGCTCACGTTCTGCCAGCCGATGTCGTCGCCCCAGATCACCAGGATGTTGGGCTTGGCCGGCCCGGCCTGGGCCAGGGAACTCGCCAGTAGAGTTGTGCAGACGCTCAGTAGGGTAATCAGCCACTTGATGGGATGAATCATGATCAGCCTCGTTATTGTTCTGGAGTTGAATGGAACGATGTTTCAGCTGCGCAGGGACTCGACCAACTGGCGGCGTAGCTCCGGGTGCTCGGCGAAGGGGTCGGGCGGGTTACGCTGCTCGACGATGGCTTCAAGGCGGGCGCGCACCGCCCCCATGGCATGTGGGTGCGAGTAGATGTAGAAATCGCGACGGCCGATGGCCTCGAAGGTCAGCCTGGCAATCTGCTCGGCACTTACCCGCCCGGCGCCGGTGGCCTTGCGGTTCTGCTCTATGGCGGCCAGCTGGGAACGGGTGGGTGCCGTGGCATCGCTGAGCTCGTTGGGTCGGTTGCGGGCGGACTGGCTGATACCGGTCGGTACGAAGTAGGGGCACAACACCGAGCAATGAACCTGATCGCCGACCAGGGCGAGATCGTGATAAAGCGTCTCGCTGAGCGATACCACCGCATGCTTGCTCAGGTTGTAGACGCCCTGGGCCGGCGCATTGAGCAAGCCGGCCATCGAGGCACTGTTGACGATATGCGCCTCGAAGGCCGCGTCGGAGGCAGCTGCCGCCAGCATTAACGGGGTGAAGATGCGTACTGCATGGATCACGCTGCGGACGTTCACACCCAGCACCCAGTCCCAGTCCTTCTCGCTGTTCTCCCAGACCAGGCCGCCGACCAGCACTCCGGCATTGTTGAACAACAAGTGGACCGCGCCGAACTCAGCCAGCGCGCCGTCAGCCAGGGCCTGAACCTGATCGGCACGGGAAACATCCGTGCGCAGGCCGATGACACTGGCTCCGCGCTCCCGCAGTTCGGTGACCGTTGCATCGAGCACATCGGCCTGGATGTCGGCCAGTACCAGCTTCATGCCCAGCTCGAAGCCTCTCTCGGCAAAAGCCTTGCCCAGCCCTGATGCTGCTCCGGTGATCACCGCCACGCGCCCCTCGAAGTCGATCATGGCGCCACCTGGATGCTTTCCAGGGCCTGGCGCAGCGCCACCGGCAGCGCTACCGGACGCCGCGTCACACGGTCGACGTAGACGTGCACGAAATGCCCCTGTGCCGACGCGTCGCTATTGTCGTTGGCGAACAGGCCAACCTCGTAGCGCACGCTCGAGGTGCCCAGGTGCGTGACCCGCAGGCCGGCTCGCACCAGATCGGGGAAGGCGATGGAGGAGAAGTAGCTGCAGGTGGTTTCGACCACTAGACCAACCGTTGGGCTCTCGACGAAGTCCAGCAGGTCGCGCTCCAGCAGCCAGCCATTCACCACGGTGTCGAACCAGCTGTAGTAGACGACGTTGTTGACGTGGGCATAGACGTCGTTGTCCATCCAGCGCGTGGTGATGTCGCGGAAATAGCGGTAGTCGGTGCGCTCATTCGGTGTGGGTTTGCCCATGGCATCAGGCCTCCTGCTTCAGGCGGCGCACGCGGATGTCCGCCTGCTCCTTGTGCCCGGACATGTGCTCGTAGCCGCAAAGGCGCGAGCAGTATTCGCCGACCATCACGCTTGCTGCGTCGGTGAGCACCCGCTGGTAGGTATGGGTCTTGATGAACTTGCCGACCCACAGCCCGCCGGTGTAGCGCCCGGCCCCCATGGTCGGCAGTGTATGGTTGGTGCCGATCACCTTGTCGCCGTAGCTGACATTGGTGCGGTGGCCGAGGAACAGCGCGCCGTAGCGGGTCATGCGGGCGTGATACCAGTCCGGGTCGCGGGTCATCACCTGTACATGTTCCGAGCACAGGCGCTCGGCGACCTCCAGGGCTTCCTCGTCGCTGTCGCACAGATGGATCTCGCCGAAATCGCGCCAGGCCACGCTGGCGATCGGCGCGGTGTCCAAGCGCGACAGTACCTTCTCAATGGCGGCCGGCAGTTCCTCGGCGATCTGCCGGCTGGTCGTGATGCAGTAGGCCGGTGAGGTTGGGCCGTGCTCGGCCTGGCCCAGCAGGTCAACGGCGACCAGTTCGGCGTCGACACTGTCGTCGCAGATCACCAGGGTCTCGGTCGGGCCGGCGAACAGGTCGATGCCGACGCGCCCGAACAATTGGCGCTTGGCTTCGGCGACATAGGCGTTGCCGGGGCCGACCAGCATGTCCACCGGCTCGATGCTTTCAGTGCCGATGGCCATCGCCGCTACAGCCTGTACGCCACCCAGGCAGTAGATCTCGTCCGCGCCCGCGAGGTGCATGGCTGCGACGATCTCGGGGCAGGGCTGGCCTTCGAACGGCGGCGCACAGGCGATCACGCGCTTCACCCCGGCCACCTTGGCCGTCAGCACGCTCATGTGCGCGCTGGCGATCAGCGGGTACTTGCCGCCGGGGATGTAGCAGCCCACCGAGTTGACCGGGATATTGCGATGGCCGAGCACCACGCCCGGCAGAGTTTCCACCTCGACATCGTGCAGAGAGTCCTTCTGCACCTGGGCGAAACGGCGGATCTGCGCCTGGGCGAAGCGGATGTCCTCGAGCGTCTGCTGCGGCAGGCCGGCGATGCAGGCGGCGATCTGCTCCGGCGTCAGGCGGAAGCTGCTCGGCGTCCAGCGGTCGAACTTGCCGGAATAGTCGCGCACCGCTGCGTCGCCGCGCGCCTCGATGTCGGCGAGGATGGCTTCGACGGTGCTGCGCACCTGTGCCTGGTCGGAGGCCTTGGCCTGGGCCGACTGGCCTTTCTTGAGTTGTTGGATCATTTAGGGCTCCTATGGGCAGTGGTCGCCGCCTCAGGCGGCGCGAAGAGGGATGGCGGCCGGTCGCACAACCGTCAGGACGATGCAGGTGGCCAGCAGGTAGAGCCCCATCACGAACAGCAGGCTGTAGCTGGTGCCGCCGCTGGCGGTATTCAGGGCGGTAGTGATCGGCGGGCTAATGGCGCCGCCCAGGTTGCCGATGCTGCTGATCAGGGCGATGCCGGCAGCTACCGAGGCGCGCGGCAGGTACTCGGATGCGAGGGCGAAGAACACCGGCGTGACCGCGGCGATCCCCAGGATCGCCAGGCACAGGCCGGCCAGGGAGATGCCCAGCTGACCCTGGCCAAGGGTGATGACGAGCAGGCCGGTCATGGCCGTCAGCGCCCCGAAGCCGAAGTGCCAGCGCCGTTCGCGGTGGCGATCCGAGCTGCGGCCGAGCAGCAGCACCCCAGCGATGGCGAAGAGTTGTGGAACGGTGGCGTATACGCCGATCTGCAAGACGTCGGAGACGCCCCAACTGCGAATCAGGGTCGGGGTCCAGAACACCATGCTGTAGGTACCGGCGACCATCAGCAGATAGACCAGCGACAACGCCCAGACCTTGAAATCGCCTAGAAGGCCAAGCAACGAGCCATGGCGAGCGCTGCCTGGTGCCTCGGCCTGCTCGTCGAACTGCTGGCGCAGCCGGGCCTTTTCATCAGCGCTCAGCCAGTTGGCCTGTTCGGGGCGGTCGACCAGCACGTACCAGGCCAGCAGGCCGAGCAGCGGGGCAGGCAGACCCTGCAGGAGGAACAGCCACTGCCAGCCATGCCAATCGTTGGTGCCGTGCAGGTACTTCATGATGGCGCCCGACAACGGGCCGGCAACCAGCGCGGCGATGATGGCGCCAAGCAGGAACACGGCGATCATCCGCGCACGCCGTGCCGGCGGGTACCAGTAGGTCAGATAGAGAAGGGCGCCCGGGGTAAAGCCGGCTTCGAACGCGCCCAGGAGGAAGCGCAGGACGTAGAACTGCAAGGGTGTGCGCACGAACATCATCGCCATCGCCACCAAACCCCAGCAGACCATGATGCGCAGGAGCGTGCGGCGCACGCCGACCCGTTCCAGCATCAGGTTGCTCGGTACCTCGAACAGCAGGTAGCCGATGAAGAACACCCCGGCGCCCATGGCATAGACGGTATCGCTGAATGCCAGCGTTTCCTTCATCTGCAACTGCGCGTAGCCGACGTTGATCCGGTCTAGGAAGGCCACCACGTAAGCCACCAGCAGCAGCGGCATAATCCGCCAGCTGATCTTCAGGTACATCGCGTTGTCGTCCTGGGACACTTGTGTGTTCATGCCTGTCTCCTTGTTGTCGTTGTTGGGTAGGCGTGACGGGAAATGCGATGAAGCTTCAGGCGCTGGAGCGCAGTACCAGGCGCCCTGGCACCTCGCGCAGCGCATCGGTGAGGCTGCCGTTGGGGCGCCCTGCGCCGAGCAGCTCGATGGCGCAATCGATCATCCTGTCCAGCGGCTGGTGCACCGTGGTCAGCGAGTGCTCCGGATAGGCCGCGTCGCGGATGTCATCGAAACCGACCAGCGCCACGTCCTCCGGGACCCGCAGGGATGTGTTCTGGCGAACGTGGGCGAGTACGCCGAGGGCCATCACGTCGTTGGCGCAGAACACCGCGTCGATGGCGGGCGCGGTTTTGCTGAAAAGCTGGCCGGCGGCTTGTCGTGCGCCGTCGTACGTGTAGCCACCCGCAATGCAGGCAACGAGCTGTTGGCCGTGCTCCGCGAGGCCCTGCTTGAACCCGTACAGGCGGTCGGCGGTGGTGGAAATTCCAGGGTCACCGGAGACGAATGCGCAGGCTCGGCGACCGCTGCCGGCCAGGTAAACGGCGACTTCGCGGCCCATGCGCTGGTTGTCACAGCAGACCGACCAGACGCTCGGGTCTTCCACACGCCGGTTGAGGAACACCACCGCGATGCCTTGTTGCGCGCAGAGTTCGGACATGCGCGAGGAGAGCTTCGCGGCGGTCACCACGATGGCGTCGACCTGGTACTGCAGGAGTTGCGGCATCGACTGGTCGGCATCGCCGCCCGGCGGCACGACGAACATCAGCAACTGCCGGCCGTCCTGGCGCAGGCGCAGGGCAAAGGTTTCAAGTAGTGCCGGGTAGAAAGGATTGCCCAGACTGCCGATCACCAGCGCGACGATGCCAGTCTTGCGCCGGTTCAAGGAGCGGGCGATGGCGTTAGGTCGATAGCCCAGCTCATCGGCGATGGCGAGGATTCGCCCGCGTAGTTCAGGCGATATCCGCGAGTTTTCGTCGAATGCGCGCGTGATGGTGGAGGTCGCCACGCCCAGGCGCACGGCGAGGTCTTTGGCGGTGGTCCGCGTGGTCGCGAAAGGGGGCGGGGTGACACGCGACATGAGCGAATCCAGTGGCCGTGCAACCGTGTGCACACATGGCCTGGATGCTACCCGCGCCCTTCGGGAGACGAGACCTCCCCCCTATGAGGGGGGAAGCCATGCAGCGACCGCAAGACGGGCTTCAGGTAGCGGATCAGAAGCTCTCGTCGTCCATCTCCAGTGCCGACTCGCCTCCGTCGGTGAGCACCCGCGCCAGACCGTCCGCCATGGGTAGCAGGTGGCAGGCATAGAACTGCGCCGTGTGCAGCTTGGCGCGATAGAACGCGGGATCGCCCGTGCCGTCCTGCAGGCGCTGCCAGGCCACAAGGGCTGAACTGGCCAGTTGCCAACCACCAGCTACCAGACCGAACAGTTGCAGGAAAGGCACTGCGCCGAGGGCAATCTCGCGTGGTTGCTGGTCGTAGCGCTGGACGATGCAGGACACGCCACGCTCCAGGGCGTCCAGCGCCAGGTCGAGCGCATGGCCGATCGGCTCCAGGGCGTCCTCGCTGCGCGGCAGGCGACGGGCGCAATCGCGCATCCGAGCAATCAGCGCCAGTGCCGCGACACCGCGATCCCGTGCGATCTTGCGGCCGACCAGGTCATTGGCCTGGATGCCGGTGGTGCCTTCGTAGATCGTTGTGATGCGGGCATCGCGTAGGTGCTGGGCTGCGCCGGTTTCCTCGATGAAGCCCATGCCACCATGGATCTGCACGCCCAGCGAGGCGATGTCGATGGCGTTCTCCGTGCTCCAGGCTTTGACCACCGGGATCAGCAAGTCGACGAAGGCCTGCTGTTCCCGGCGCACCTCCGGATCCGGGTGGCCGCTGGCGACGTCCATCGCCAGAGCGACCTCGCAGCCCAGTGCACGCATCGCTTCGACGCGGGATTTCATCGACAGCAGCATGCGGCGCACATCCGGATGGCGGAGGATTGCGACCTTCTCGCGGCTCGCACTGCCCAGTTCGCTACCCTGGCGGCGCTCGCGGGCATAGGCCAGGGCGCGCTGATAGGCCCGCTCCGAGAGGCCAATGCCCTCGATGCCGACCGAGAACCGCGCAGCGTTCATCATGCTGAACATGTATTCCAGGCCGCGGTTTTCCTCGCCTACCAGCCAGCCGACGGCACCGTCGCGGTCGCCGAAGGCGAGGACTGCGGTGGGGCTGCCATGGATGCCGAGCTTGTGCTCGATGGACACGCAGCGCACATCGTTGCGCGCATCCGGCTTGCCCGAGGCGTCGAGCAGCACCTTCGGTACCAGGAATAGCGAAATGCCCTTGACCCCCTCGGGCGCACCAGGAACCCGTGCCAGGACCAGGTGCACGATGTTCTCGGTGAGATCGTGCTCGCCGTAGGTAATGAAGATCTTCTGGCCGAAGACCCGATAGGTGCCGTCGCCGTTGCGTTCGGCACGACTGCGCACGGCGGCGAGGTCGGAACCGGCCTGCGGCTCGGTCAGGTTCATGGTGCCGGTCCACTCGCCGCTGATCAGCTTCGGCAGCCAGGTTTCCTTGAGTGCAGCGCTGCCGTGCAGTTCGACGGCCTCGATGGCGCCGCGGGTGAGCATCGGGCAGAGGCCGAAAGCGACGTTGGCGGCGTTCCACATTTCCTCCACCGCTGCCGACAGCAGCCGGGCGATACCCTGGCCACCGAACTCCGGCGAGCAGGAGAGGGCATTCCAACCGCCTTCGACAAATTGCTCGTAGGCATGCTTCCAGCCATCGGCGGTGCGCACGGCCCCGTCATTCCAGCGCGCACCCTGGCGGTCACCGACACTGTTGAGCGGCGCCAGAACACCACTGGCGAAGCGCCCGGCCTCGGCCAGAATGGCCTGGGCTAGGTCGCTGCCGATCTCTTCCTGGCCAGGCAGCGCCTGGAGGCGTGCGAGCAGACCGAGATCGTCGAGGATGAATTGCATGTCGCGCAGGGGGGCTGAGTACTCGCTCATGGTGGGGCTCCGGGGGGATAAGGTGGCCGGAATTGAATCCCAATCCATCGCCCGACGGCCCCCACCCCGCTGGGGTGGGCTCATTGGTCGGATCGCCTATCGCCTGGCGTGGCGCAGCGGGTAATGTCTCTCCCCGTAGCGAGGGGGGTGTGCTTTGCGCGGAGGGGGGGCAATATCGATCCCGGTACACCCGAGGCTCCTCGCGTCCATGACGCCGGGCAACGGCGCGCCAGTTATGCAGAAAGGCCAAGAATAACAATGCATCCAGACAAACTGCTCGTGACCACCAAGCTGGCGCCGCCGCGCGTCAGCCCTAACGCCATCACCCGCCAACGCCTGCTGGAGCAACTGCAGCGCATGGAGCATTGCACCGTCGGTGTGGTCATCGGCGGCCCCGGCTTCGGCAAGACCACCCTGCTGGTGCAGTGGCGGCAGACTATGCTCAAGGCGCGCGCGGAGGTGGCCTGGTTGACGCTCAGCACCGAAGACCGCCACCTGGCTTCCTTTTTCGTCTACCTGCGTGCGGCGCTGAACCACCTCGGTATTGCCCTGGAAAACGACATTCCGCTGGAAGGTGCCAGTGGCGAGTCCCTCGATGGCCTGGTTGCAAGCATCGTCGAAGGCGCCGCAGCAGTCAGCAAGCAGCTTTACCTGGTGCTGGACGACTACCACCTGGTGAGCGACTCGCGTGCCCATCGCCTCGTCCAGCGCCTGCTGGACCATTGCCCGCAGAACCTGCATTTCATCATTGCCTCGCGCGCCGACCCGCCCTTGAGCCTGAGCCGCCTGCGCCTGCAGGACCAGGTGCTGGAGCTGGATTGCGCGGGCCTGCCGTTCGACCTCGCGGAAACCCGCAGCTTCCTCGAAACCAACCTGCCGTCGCTCAAGTTGAGCAGCGAAGAGTCCCACCTGATCCAGGACCTCACCAGTGGCTGGCCCGCCAGCCTGCAACTGATCGTGCTCCTGCTGCGCGCCCGCCCGGAGGCACGCAACAGCCTGCGCGACCTGGGCTGGATGTCCGATGACCTGCAGACCTACCTGGCCGAAGACGTGATGGTGCATTTGCCTCCCGAGCTGGCCGGCTTCATGGAACGGGTCAGCTTGTGCCGGCGTTTCAATGCATCGCTGGCAGCGCACCTGACCGGCCACGACAATGCAGGCGAACTGCTGGCGCGAATGGAGGAAGAGAACCTGCTGGTGTTCCGCATCGTCGGCGACGACCGCCAGCCGTGGTACCGCTTCCACCCCCTGTTCGGTGAATTCCTTGCCGCGCGCCTGGAGCGCCGCGATCCCACTCTGGTCAATGACCTGCATCGTCGCGCTGCACGCTGGTTCGCTGAGCGCAAGCTGCTGGCCGAGGGACTGCGACATGCGACCGAGAGCGGTGATCTGGAGTTCGCAGCCGAAGTGGTGGAGCGCTCGGCGCCCACCAGTTGGGGCCTGGACCAGGTCGGGCCGTTGCTGCGCCTGCTCGACCGATTGCCCCAGGAAACCCTGTTCAGCCACCCGCGGCTGTTCTTCCGTGGCTGCCTGGCCTATGCGTTGACCGCCCGCCCGGCCAAGGCCGAGTCCTGGCTCGAGGAGTACAAGCGCAGCGGGGCCAGCCAGGAAGGAGACTTGCTCCAGCACTTGCGCCTGGTCCAGGCGTCCATCGCCATTCAACGTGATCGCACGGATCAGATCGTCTCGGTTCTGGAGGGGGCTGAGCGCTTCGACGACGATTACTCGGTGGTCCGCTATGGCCCTTCGGCGTTGCTGGCCATCGCCTACGCGGCGGAGGGCCGGCACATCGACGCCTTGCGCTACCTGGACGAACACCCCATCGCCGAGGCCGACCGAAACGACGAGATGGCCCTGGTGGTCGAGGGTGCCCGTACGCTCTGCCACCTGCTGGAAGGGCGCATGGCGGATGCCCTGCGCGTCGGCCAGGACCTGTTCTCCCGATCGGTGTCCGCCCATGGCCACCGGTCCGCCAGCGCTTACCTGTGTGCGGCCTCGCTGGCCGTGGTGTACTGCGAACTCGACCGCATCGACGAAGCGCGCGAAGTACTCGCCAACCGCGTTGGCCTTCTGCAGTGGGCAATGCCCGACACCATGATCCGCGGCACTATTTGCCGCGCCCGTCTGGACCTCCTGCAGGAATCCGCGGCGACTGCCCTGGCGTTCCTGGAGCGCCAGGAGCGGCATTTCCGCAGCATCGGCCTGGAGCGCGGAATTGCCCACAGCCTGGCCGAGCAGCTGCGTATCCGTCTGCTGGAGGGTGACGGCGATGGTGCACAAGCCTGCTTCTCCCGCCTGGAACCGCTGGAAATCACACATCAGGGCGAGAGGGGCTTCCTCAGCGAAATCCCCATGCTGGTGCAACTGTCGCGCGGGCGCCTGGCACTGGCCGCTGGCGAGCACGAACTGGCGCAGACGGCACTGGAGGCGGTGCGCGAGTACGCCCAGGCCCTGGGGCGTGGTCAGCTGGAAGTCACTGCATTGTTGCTGATGGCATTGGGGCGCAGCGCACAACGCCAGCAAGTGGCAGCCGAGTCCCTGCTGGTCGAGGCGCTGCAACTGGGGCGGCGTGGCGGGCTGGTGCGGACCTTCGTCGACGAAGGGGCCGGGGTGGTCAAGCTGCTCTCCACCCAGCGTGCCCGGCAGTCCTCCCAGGGCGATGTAACTGCATACCTGGACGACCTGCTGGCGCGTTTCCGCCGTGAGGAGGTGACCGACCGCGCCTCGCTGTCGCCCCGGGAGCTGGCGATCATCCAGCTGGTGGCTCAGGCGATGTCGAACAAGCGTATCGCCCTGACCTTGAACATTTCCCAGGAAACGGTGAAGTGGAACCTGAAGAACGTCTACGCCAAGCTTGGGGTTTCCAGCCGTTATGACGCCATGTCCTGGGCGCGCAAGCACGGCCTGATCCGCTGAGATCGATGGCCCCACCGGGTATGCGAGCGGTGCGTGGCCGCTTAGTACCCGGTGGTCCATCGTAGCCGCAGCATAAAGCCTTCTTGTCCACCGTTCGCCCCTTGTATCGAGGGGGCTCGCCCGAGTCTTCGTCACCCCCCTCGAAGTGAGGGTGGGGGAGGGGGTACAACCCCTCCGGCCCCGCACCTATCGTCACCTCAAGCCAGCCGCGCCCAGCGCAGCCCCATATCGGCACCGAGGAGACGCCCGCATGATCCCCCGCACGTTGTTCGAGCACGAGCACGAAGAGTTCCGCAACACCGTCCGCCGCTTCCTGGCCGACGAGTGCGTGCCGCACCATGAATACTGGGAGGAGCAGCACCGTGTTCCCCGTGAGATCTGGTCGCGCGCAGGCGAGCTGGGCATGCTCAACGCCACCACGCCGGAGGTCTACGGTGGGCTGGGTCTGGACCGGCGCTTCTCGATGATCGCGGTCGAAGAGGTGGCCCGCGCTGGCACCTCGGGGCTGAACGGCTTCAACGTGCACGATATCGTCGCCGGCTACTTCATCAACTTCGGCACCGAAGAGCAGAAGCATCGGTGGTTGCCGTCCATGGCCACCGGCGAAGTGATCTCCGCCGTAGCGATGACCGAGCCTAATACCGGCTCCGACCTGCAGGCGGTGAAGACCCGTGCGGTGCTGGACGGTGACGAATACGTCATCAACGGCGCCAAGACTTTCATCTCCAACGGTACCAATTGCGATGTGATCGTGGTCGTCGCCCGCACCGGCGACAGCGGCAAGGGCTCCCGCGACCTGTCGCTGATCTTGGTCGAGGCTGAGCGCGCTGGCGTGGTCAAGTCCAAGCCGCTGCGCAAGGTCGGCCTGCACGCCCAGGACACCACCATGGTGTTCTTCGAGGACGTCCGGGTGCCCAAGGACGCGATCCTCGGCGGCGTGCCGGGCCAGGGTTTCATCCAGCTCATGAAGGAACTGGCCTGGGAGCGCCTGAGCATCGGCATCCTCGGTATCGCCGCGAGCCAGGCCGTGCTGGAGCAGACCGTCGATTACACCCGCGGTCGCTCGGTATTCGGCAAGCCGATCATCGACTTCCAGAATTCGCGCTTCCGCCTCGCCGACCTGAAGACCGAGATCGCCATTGGCCAGGCTTACGTCGACCGCTGCATGGAGCTGTGCCTGCGGCACGAGCTCAGCAGCGAGGCGGCAGCCGCCGCCAAGCTCTGGGGCACCGAACTGTATTCGAAGGTGGTCGACCAGTGCCTGCAGCTGCATGGCGGCAATGGCTACATGCTCGAGTACCCGGTGGCACGCCACTACCTCGACAGCCGCGTCAACCGCATCTACGGCGGCGCCAACGACATCATGCGCGAACTCGTCGCGCGAACCCTTTAAGCCTGCCGTTAGGAGTCCACCGATGACCCCATTGATCCCGCGCACCCTGTTCGAGCAGGAGCACGAGGCCTTCCGCGACACGGTGCGGCGCTTCCTTGCCGAGGAGTGCGCGCCGCATCTCGAGCAGTGGGAGGAGCAGCATCGCGTGCCGCGCGCCATCTGGGAGCGCGCCGGCGAGCTGGGCATGCTCAATGCCACTACGCCCGAAGCCTATGGCGGCCTCGGCCTGGACCGGCTTTTCTCGATGATCGCCACCGAAGAAATCTATCGCGCCGGGCTGTGTTCCGGGCTGATCGGCTTCGGCGTGCACGATATCGTTGCCGGCTACCTGGTCAACTTCGGCAACGAGGAGCAGAAGCAGCAGTGGCTGCCGAGGATGGCCGCCGGTACCGCCATAGGCGCGGTAGCGATGACCGAGCCGAATACCGGCTCCGACCTGCAGGCGGTGAAGACCCGCGCAGTACTGGACGGTGATGAGTACGTCATCAACGGCGCCAAGACCTTCATCTCCAACGGCACCCAATGCGACCTCGTCGTCGTGGTGTGCAAGACCGGCGATACCGGCAAGGGCGCGCAGGACATCTCGCTGCTGCTGGTGGAAGACGGCCGCCCCGGATTCAGCAAGTCCAAGCCATTGCGCAAGGTCGGCCTGCACGCCCAGGACACCACCATGCTGTTCTTCGAGGATGTCCGCGTACCGAAGGAAAACCTGCTCGGTGGCATTCCCGGCCAGGGTTTCGTGCACCTGATGAAGGAACTGGCCTGGGAGCGCCTGTCCATTGCCATCAGCAGCATTGCAGGTGCCCAGGCAGTGCTCGAACAGACCCTCGACTACACCCGCGGCCGCACGGTGTTCGGCCAGCCGATCTTCGATTTCCAGAATACCCGCTTCCGTCTCGCCGACCTGCGCGCTGACCTGGCTCACGGGCAGGTCTATGTCGATCGCTGCATGGAGCTGTGCCTGCTGCACCAACTGACCCCGGACGCCGCAGCCTCGGCCAAGTTGTGGTGCTCGGAGCTGTACACCCGGGTGGTCGACCAGTGCCTGCAGCTACATGGCGGCAACGGCTACATGCTCGAGTACCCGGTGGCTCGCCACTACCTCGACCACCGCGTGCTGCGCATTGCCGGTGGCGCCAACGACATCATGCGTGAGCTGGTCGCACGCACTCTCTGATCCCCTGGCCCGGCCGGGAATAAACGACAAGAAAGAGCTATCCAAGGAGAACGAACGTGTCACAAGAACTGCGTTTCGACGGCAAAGTCGCCATCGTCACCGGCGCCGGCAATGGCCTCGGCCGTGCCCATGCGCTGCTGCTGGGCTCCCGCGGCGCCAAGGTCGTGGTCAACGATCTGGGCGTCACCACCGAAGGCCTGGGCAGCTCTTCCGCCGCAGCTGACGCGGTAGTGGAGGAAATCCGCGCCCTGGGCGGCGAGGCCGTGGCCGACTATCACTCGGTGACCGAGGGCGACAAGATCGTCGCCACCGCTCTGAAGGCGTTCGGCACCGTCGATATCCTGATCAATAACGCCGGCGTGCTGCGCGACACCTCGTTCCACAAGATGACCGAGGAGCAGTGGGACCTGATCCAGGCCGTGCACGTCAAGGGCGCCTTCCTACTGACCCACGCTGTGTGGCCGATCATGCGCGAGAAAGGCTACGGCCGTATCGTCATGACCTCCTCGGGTGCAGGGATCTTCGGCAACTTCGGCCAGTGCAACTACTCCACCGCCAAGGCGGGGCTGATCGGCTTCGCCAACTCTCTGGCCATCGAAGGCGCGAGTAAGAACATCCGCGTCAACACCATCGCCCCGATCGCCGCCTCGCGCATGGTCATCGCCAGTGGCATCTTCACCGAGGAGATGCAGGCCAAGCTGCGCGTGGAGGACGTTGCGCCGCTGGTGGGTTGGCTGTGCCACGAGGATTGCCAGGACAGTGGCGAACTGATCGAAGTGGGTGGCGGCTTCCACGCCAAGTACCGCTGGGAACGTTCGCAAGGCCGCTTCCTGCACACCGACGGTCTCAGCCCGGAGCTGGTACGTGACAACTGGGAGCGCATCGGTCGCTTCGACGAGCACGCTGTGCACCCGGCGAACGGCGCGGAAAGCTTCAAGGAACTCTTCGAGCGCATGGACACGGCGGCCACCAAGGGCGGCAACCAATTCATCGACATGGAAGTGGCCGGCAAGGCCGTTTCCTACTTGGAAACCGAGTACGACCAGAACGACGCCGCGCTCTACGCGCTGGCCGTGGGCGCCGCCAAGGACCCGCTGGATCGCGCTGAACTGCGCTACGTCAACGAATTCGTCGGCGACGAGTTCCGCGTCCTGCCGACCATGGCCGTGCTGCCGGCCACTGAGGTGTTCCTGCGCGCCGCCAAGTCCGGCGAGCCGCAACTGGAGGGTCTCAACGTGCCGTTCGGCAAGGGGCTGCACGGCGAGCAGTACACCGTCATGTACCGCCCGCTGCCGCCGGCCGCCAAGCTCAAGCACACCATGCGCCTGAAGACCTCGATCGATAAAGGCAAGAGCACCGTCACCGTTCTGGCCATCGAGACCACCGACGAGCACGGCACGCCGCTGTTCTACAACGAGGTCACTGGCTTCTATCCGGGCGTACCGGGCGCCGGGTTGGCGAAGGTCGCCAACGAAGAGGTCAACGTACCGCCGGCCCGTGAGCCCGACATCGTGCTGTCCGACAAGACCGAGGTGAACCAGGCTTTGCTGTACCGCCTGTGTGGTGACTGGAACCCGATGCACGTCGATCCGGATTACGCCGCCAAGGCGGGCTACGAGAAGCCGTTCCTGCACGGCCTGTGCACCTTCGGCTATCTCGGCCGCCACGTGATCAAGGCGTTCTGCGACAACGACTCGCGCCTGTTCAAGAGCGTGCGTGCGCGCTTCGCGGCCATCGTCATGCCTGGCGACACCCTGGAAACCCGCATGTGGCGCGAGTCGCCGACGCGGATCATTGTCGAGATGCGCGCCGTGGAACGTGACGTGGTGGTGCTGAAGAACGCCGCTGTCGAACTGTTCGAGCAGGTGCCGGCGTAACCGGCGATGGGGGGCACTGCGGTGCCCTCCATCGGCTTCGGACCGCCGCTCTGGCGGCGGTTCCCGTCTCAGGAGAGACCAACAGATGAATCGTCGCGTCAATGTGATTGGCGTTGGCTTGACCCCGTTCCGCCTGGCGGGCGCCAGTGGGGCCGGCGCGGACTCGGCCGTTGCGGTCGTGCGCCTGGCCCTGGCGGACGCGGGGATCGATTTCGCCCTGGTCGGCGCGCTTTACTGCGCTGCCGCCGGCGCGGCGCCCCATGCCGGGCAGGAAGCCTGGCGATCGCTGGGGCTGACCGGCATCCCCGTGTTCAACCTGCAAAGCGACGGCGCCGGGGGGGCCAGCGCATTGTTGCTGGCGCGCCAGGCGGTGGAGACAGGTGCGGCCGAATGCGTGCTGGTACTCGGCGTGGAGCCGGCCATGGCCCATGCCGCCAGCGCTGAAGTCGCCCTGGGCAATGCGCTGCATGGCGCTGCTGCCGAAGAGTACCTGGCGCGCTACGCTGCGCGCCGCGAAAGTCTGGCGATGCTGGCGGTGAAGGCCCGTGAGCACGCCGCTCGCAATCCCGACGCGCTGCTGCGCGCCCCCCTCAGCCTGGAGCAAGTCCTGCTCGAACCGCAGACTTTCGGCCCGCTCAGCGCCTCGCAGTGCTGCACTCCCGCCGAGGGCGCCGCCGCGGTGGTGCTGTGCTCCGACGCATTCGCCCGCAAGCGCGGCAACAAGCGCGCGGTGCGGATTATCGCCCAGGCGCAGTGCGGCGAACTGACGGCAGGGGCCTGTGGGGAGACGGCAATCCGTGCGGCAGGCTATGACATCGCCGCGACCGCCGCCCGCCTGGTCTATGAGCGCGCCGGCCTGGGGCCGGAGGAAATCGACCTGTGCGAACTTCAGGACGCCACCGGCAGCGCCGAGCTTCTGCTGTATGAGGCCCTGGGTTTCTGCCGCGAAGGTGACGCGGAGAAGCTCATCGAGGATGGCGACAACACCTATGGCGGCAATCTCGTGGTGAATCCGTCCGGCGGCTTGCTGGGCCGGGGGCATGCCCTGGGCGCCAGCGGGCTGGCACAATGCGTCGAGCTGGTCCGCCAACTGCGCGGTGCCGCCGATACCCGCCAGGTGCCGGGCGCGCGCTACGCGCTGCAGCACAGCCAGGGCGTGCAGGGCGACGCTGTGGTGACCCTCTATGCTCGCGACTGAGCGCGCTATCGGGAAGGACCGTCAAGAACAATAATCCGAAGGGCGCGCCTGCGCCCTCAAGTCCGTAGGACCCCGCAATGAACGATCAACAAGAAAAACCGACATTGCTACAGCGCTTCCTGCACTGGGAACGCCTTATGCCTGACGCCCCCTACCTGCACCAACCGCAAGGCCAGGGACACAATGAAAGCTACAGTTGGCACGCGGTAGGCGAACAGGCCCGGCGCATGGCCGCGTACCTGCAATCGCTGGATCTGCCCGCGCGCTCCAGCATCGCTATCCTCGGCAAGAACAGCGCGCACTGGATCATCGCCGACCTGGCGATCTGGATGGCCGGGCACGTCAGCGTTCCGCTGTACCCCTCAGCCAACCGCGATACCGTGGCATATGTACTGGAGCACGCCGAAGTGCGCCTGTTGTTCCTCGGCCACCTGGACGGCGGCGCCGCGGGCTGGGAGAAACTGCGCGACAGCGTGCCGGCGAGCCTGCCGGTGATCGAATTGCCATTGCTGGCAATTGGCGAAGGGCAATCCTGGCAGTCCCTGATGGATACCTGGGAGCCGTTGCAGACGGTGGCGCAAACCCGTCGTGCTGACCTGGCCACCATCATCTACACCTCTGGCAGCACCGGTCGACCCAAGGGGGTGATGCACACCTTCGACAGCATGTGTTCCAGCTGCGAATCGACTGTTGGCATGTATGCAGGCGGAGCTGGCGTGGCGCCGACCGACCGGCTGCTGTCCTACCTGCCTCTGGCGCACACCGCCGAGCGCGCGGTGGTCGAAGCGCTGTCGTTGCTCAATGGCTGCCAAGTGTTCTTCAACGAAGGACTGGAGACCTTCGCCGACGACCTGCGCCGGGCGCGGCCGACCATCTTCATGTCGGTGCCGCGGCTGTGGGGCAAGTTCTACCACGGTATCAGCGAGCGCATTCCACAGTCAGTGCAGCAGGCTGCCTTCGCCGATCCGCAACGCAGCGAGGCGATGCGTCAGCAGATCCTCGGCGCGCTCGGACTGGACCAGGTGCATACCGCGCTGTCCGGCTCGGCGCCGCTGCCAGTCGCAGTGCTGGAGTGGTATCGCCAGCTCGGCCTGGAGCTGCTGGAGGGCTACGGCATGTCGGAGAACTTCGGTTGCTCCCACTTCAACCAGCCTGGCGAGGTACGTGTCGGCTACGTTGGTTCGAGTGTGCGCGACGTGCAGTGCAGGATCGCCGAGAACAACGAGATCCTGGTGAAGAGTCCAGGACAGATGCTCGGCTACTACAAGGAGCCGGAGCTGACCCGCGACAGCTACACCGAGGACGGTTTCTTCCGCACCGGTGACCGTGGCGAACTGGACGAAGCGGGACGCCTGCGCATCACCGGGCGGGTGAAGGAACTGTTCAAGACCGCCAAGGGTAAGTACGTGGCGCCTGTTCCGATCGAGGCACGCCTGGGCAACAACGAGCATGTGGAGGGTGCCTGTGTTACCGGCGTTGGTCTGGCGCAACCGGTGGCGCTGATCAATGTCTCGCCGGACACGCGTAACGCGCTGGCCGCCCCGGAACGGCGGGCGACTCTGGAAGCCGAGCTGGAAGCCTTCCTGGAATCGACCAACCAGCAGCTGGAAGCGCATGAGCGGCTGGCCTGCCTGGTTCTGGTAAGCGAACCCTGGAACGTCGACAACGGCCTGCTGACGCCGACCCTCAAGATCCGCCGCAACCTCATCGAAGAGCATTACCAGGCGCGCCTGGACGCCTGGTGTGCGAGCCGTCGCGCGGTAATCGTCGAGTAACTCCAGCCCCCTCTTGCCGGCCCTTGCCGGCCCTTGCGGGGCCGGCGAGCCCCTCGCCACTCCCCCTGACACGGGGGGCTCAGCGCCTTCCGTGATCCTCCCTACCATGCCGGTACAAGCAAGGCACGGTGAAACCGGGCCACCATGGGAGGAATGGAAATGACGAACAAAGTCGTGGTCGCCGGAGTCGGCATGATCCCCTTCACCAAGCCGGGGGCGAGCCTGAGCTACGACCTGATGGGCGCCCAGGCCGCGCGCCTGGCGCTGGAAGACGCGGGGGTGAAGTACAGTGCCATCCAGCAGGCCTATGCCGGCTACATCTACGGCGACTCCTGCTGCGGTCAGCGCGCGCTGTACCACGTCGGCCTGAGTGGCATCGCACTGTTCAACGTCAACAACAACTGCTCCAGTGGCTCGACCGCATTGTTCCTGGCTCGCCAGGCGATTCAGAGCGGCGCCATCGACGTGGCCCTGGTGCTGGGCTTCGAACAGATGAATCCAGGCGCGCTGAGCAGTCACTACAGCGACCGGCCGAACGCCGCCGACCCCTTCATCGAACGCTGCGACGCGCTTCTGGACGTCGCCGAGTTGCCCACCGCGTTGCGCATCTTCGGCGGTGCGGGGCTGGCTCACATGCAGCGCTTCGGCACGCCGCTGCAAAGTTTCGCGAAGATTCGCGCCAAGGCCAGCCGGCATGCCGCGCGCAACCCGCTGGCGGTGTTCCGCAAGGAAGTCAGCCCCGAGGACGTGCTCAACGACCAACTGCTCTGGCCGGGCGTGATGACCCGCCTGATGGCCTGCCCGCCGACTTGCGGGGCCGCCGCCGCGGTGCTCTGCAGCGAGGACTACGCGCGCCGCCATGGTCTGGATGCGCGGGTCTGGATCGCCGCCCAGGCGATGACTACCGACGACGGCCGCAGTTTCGAGGAAGACCTGCGCTATGCCGCCGGCTACGGCATGGCTCTGAGCGCCTCGAAGCAGGTCTACGAGGCGGCCGGCATCGGCGCGGAAGACATCGACGTGGTCGAGTTGCACGACTGCTTCGCGCACAACGAATTGGTCACCTATGAAGGCCTCGGCCTGTGCCCCGAAGGTGGCGCAGCGAAGTTCATCGACGACGGCGACAACACCTACGGCGGCCGCTACGTGGTCAATCCGTCCGGTGGCCTGCTGTCGAAGGGCCATCCGATCGGCGCTACCGGCCTTGCCCAGTGCTACGAGCTGACCCAGCAACTGCGCGGCAATGCCGAGCAGCGCCAGGTCGAGGGCGCCCGCGTTGCCCTCCAGCATAACGTCGGCATCGGCGGCGCCTGCGTCGTCACCCTGTACCGCAACTGAGGACGCCGCCATGGATTTTCTTCCCGACGCCGGCCTGGACCAGTTCCGCCAGGAGATCCGCGAGTTCCTGCGCCTGCACCTGCCGGCTGAATTGGCGGGCAAACCGAGCTCCAGCATCCGTTCCGCGCTGCCCGACCTGGTGCGCTGGCAACGCATCCTCGATGAGCGCGGCTGGGGCGCGCCGTACTGGCCGAAAGAGCATGGCGGCACCGGTTGGAGTGTGCTGCAACGCCTGGTTTTCGACGAGGAATGCGTCGCTGCCGGTGCACCAACCCTCGACGGCTTCGCGCACAAGTTGCTCGGGCCGGTGATCAATCACTTCGCCAGCGCCGAACAAAAGGCCGCGCAGATTCCACTGATCCTCAAGGCCGAGCGCCTGTGGTGCCAGGGCTTCTCCGAGCCGGGCTCGGGCTCGGACCTGGCGTCGCTGCGTACCCGCGCTGATCTGGATGGCGATCACTACGTGATCAATGGCCAGAAGATCTGGACCAGCTATGCCCACCAGGCCGACTGGATCTTCCTGCTGGTGCGCACTGACTCCAGCGCCCGCAAGCAAGCCGGCATCAGCTTCCTGCTGGTGGACATGAAGACCGCGGGCATCACCGTACGACCGATCCACAGCATCGACGGCTGCCATCACCTCAACGAGACCTTCTTCGACAACGTCCGTGTGCCGGTGACTCACCGCATCGGCAACGAAGGCGATGGCTGGAAGATCACCAAGTTCCTGCTCAACAACGAACACGCCACCGCCGCCGACCTGCCGATCCTGCGCCGCTACCTGATGCAACTGCGCCAGTTGGCGCGCAGCCTGCCGGCAGGTGACGGGTGGCTCGGCGAACAGACAGGGTTCGCCCGGCAACTCGCAGGTTTTGAGGCCGAGGTCGATGCGGTCGCCATGCTGGTCAAGCGCGTGGCGGCGATGGAGCAGGCCGGCGACCACAGCCCGGCGGCCCACGCCTTGGGGTCGATCCTGAAGGTGCGTGGTACCGAACTGCAGCAGCGCATCACTGAGTTCATGGTGCAGGCGCTGGGTGACTCCGGCGCCATCGCCTATCCGACTCCTGAGGATCAGCCCGAGGCCCCCCCCGGCGCGGAACTGCCGCAGGAAGCGCTGGCCCGTGGCATCGCCATGGAAATGTTCTTCCGCCGCGCCTCGACCATCTACGGCGGCACCAGCGAGGTCCAGCGCGGGATCATCGCCAAGATGCTGTTTCAACTCTGAACGGGCCCAGCAACCATGAATTTCGAACTTTCTTCCGAGCAGCAGATGCTGCAGGACAGCGTGCGCCGCTTCATCGACAAGGAGTACAGCTTCGAGACTCGCGTCGCCCGCCTGCAGGCGGGTGAAGGTAGCGATTCCAGCTGGACTACCTTTGCCGAACAGGGCTGGCTCTGTGCCGCACTTCCGGAGGCCCATGGCGGCCTTGGCGGCAACATAGTCGACAGTGTGGTGATCGCCCAGGAACTGGGTCGCGGACTGGTTCTCGCGCCTTATGCCGGCTGCGCCGTGCTGGCCGCGCAGACCCTGGTCGCCGCGGCAGCACCTGAACATCAGGAGCGCTGGTTGCCGGCCCTGGCCGATGGCTCTGCACGGCTGGCCCTGGCTTATGCCGAGGTGCAGACCCGTGGGCTGGTGGAGAGGCAACGCGCTAGCGCGAAACGCCATCCTGGCGGCTATCGGCTGAACGGCCGCAAGACGCTGGTAATGGGCGGCACGCAGGCCAATGCGTTCATCATTTCCGCGCAGGCGGAGGAGGGCTGCACGCTGTTCCTGGTGGAGGCTGACCTCCCAGGTCTGGGCCTGATCCCGGTACCGCTGCACGACGGCAGCTGGGTGGTGGAGTTGCAACTGTCGCAGGTCGACGTCAGCGAAGCCGCCGTACTGGGACGACCGGGCGAGGGCCTGGCTGCGCTGCGCCAGGGCGTGGCCCAGGCCACTGCCTGCCTCTGCGCCGAGCTGGTGGGCGGCATGGAGCGGGTCATCGAGATCAGCGCTGACTATCTCAAGGTGCGCCAGCAGTTCGGAGTACCCATCGGCAGCTTCCAATCCCTGCAGCATCGCATGGCCGACATGGCAGCTCAGCTTGAGCTGGCACGATCGGCCTTGTTCGTCCTGCTCGATGCCATCGACAACCCGCAGATCCACGACCTGCAGCTGCGGACCTCGCAGATCAAGGCGCAGGTCGGCCGCGCGGCTAAGTTCGTCTGCGGGCAGGCCATCCAGTTGCATGGCGGGATCGGTACTACCGAGGAGTGCAGCGTTGGCCACTACTTCAAGCGCGCGGTAGTCGCAGACCTGCTCCTGGGCAGCGCTGACAGCCATGAAGCTTACTGCACCCAGCGGCAGCAGGCGGCCCTCGCGGACGCTGCCATGTCGGCGACGATGAATTCAATGACTTACGGAGAACAATAATGATTTCCCTCACTACCTCGGGCATGTGCCGCCGAAATGCCCTGGCGCTCGCCGTCCTGCTGGCATGCACGGGTATGGCCAGCGCAGCGGAGGCGGACAACGGCCAGGCCCTGGCAAAACCGGCCAGCGCGGCGACCCGTGCCAGCAACGCAGCAGTGCTGCAGGCGCTGCCGTTCACCGACCGGCAGGACTACGAAGATGCCAGCCGCGGCTTGGTCGCTGCATTCTCCGGTCAGATCAAGGACGCCAACGGCAAGGTGGTCTGGGATACCCACCAGTACGACTTCCTCAACGCCGAGCAGGCCCCGGATTCGGTGAACCCGAGTCTCTGGCGGATGGCCCAGCTCAACAGCAACGCCGGGCTGTTCCAGGTTGCCGAGCGCCTCTACCAGGTGCGCGGGATGGACCTGGCGAACATGACGATTATCGAGGGCGACAAGGGCCTGGTGATCATCGATCCGCTGATGACCAGCGAAACGGCGCGTGCCGCCCTTGACCTGTACTACCGTAATCGCCCGCAGCGTCCGGTGACGGCGGTGATCTATACGCACAGCCATATCGATCACTTCGGTGGCGTTCGCGGAGTCATCGACGAGGCCGATGTGGTCGCCGGCAAGGTGCAGGTATACGCGCCCAGCGGCTTCATGGAAGAGGCGGCGAGCGAAAACGTCTTCGCCGGCACCGCGATGTTCCGCCGTGCCCAATACCAGTCAGGCGGCCTGGTGCCGCGAGGGGACAAAGGGCAGGTGGATACGGGTATCGGCAAGGGCGGCCCAACCGGCGGCAGCATTGGCCTGATCGCCCCGACCGTGCTGATCGACAAGTCCAATCAGCAGGTGCGCGTCGATGGCATCGACATCGAGTTTCAGCTGACCCCCGGCAGCGAAGCGCCGGCGGAGATGAACCTGTACCTACCGCAGATGCGCGCGCTGTGCATGGCCGAGAATGCCACCCACACCCAGCACAACATCCTCACCCCACGGGGTGCGCTGGTACGTGACGCCAAGGCCTGGGGCCGCTACCTCGACGACAGCCTGGTGCGCTATGGCAACCGTGCCGACGTGATGTTCGCCCAGCACAACTGGCCGACCTGGGGCGGCGAGCGGATCCGCACGCTGCTGGCCGACCAGCGCGACATGTATACCTACATCAACGACCACACCCTGCACCTGCTCAACCAGGGCCTGACCCCGACAGAGATTGCAGCAGCGATGCAGAAGCTGCCGGGCGACCTGGAACGCAAATGGTACAACCGAGGCTACTACGGCTCGCTCAGCTTCAACTCGCGTGCGGTGTACCAGCGCTACATGGGTTTCTATGACGGCAACCCGGCCAACCTCGACCCATTGCCGCCGCAGGACGCCGGCACTCGCTATGTCGAGGCGCTGGGAGGCGCGGAGCACGTGCTGGAGCTGATGCGCGCTGCGATGGACAAGGGCGATTACCGCTGGGCGGTAGAGCTGGGTAACCACCTGGTTTTCGCCCAACCGGACAATCGTGCGGCCCGTGACGCACAGGCCGACGCGCTGGAACAGCTGGGCTACCAGGCCGAGAGTTCGTTGTGGCGCAACATGTACCTGTCGGCAGCCGTCGAGCTGCGCAATGGGGTGCGCCAGGCGAGCCTTCGCAAGCCTTCGGCAGATTTGGTCAAGGCGCTGGAGCCGTCGATGTTCTTCGACTACATGGCGGTGCGCCTGAATGCCGAACGGGCGCAAGGCCACGACATGCAATTGAACTGGACCTTCACCGATCGCCAGCAGAGCTTTGCCCTGACCCTGCGCAACGGCGTGCTGACCTATCGCGAGAACAGTAGCCACGCGCACCCCGATGCGACGCTGAGCATCGACAAGGCTACGCTGGACCGCATCAGCCTCAAGGAGCTGGATTTCCCCTCCGCGCTCAAGCAGGGCCTGGCCAAGGTGGAGGGGGACCCGCGCAAGCTGGGCGAGCTGATGAGCATGCTGGATGCCTTCACGCCGGACTTCAATATCGCCACGCCCTGATCGTTGCAGGCAAAACAAAGGCCACCCCAGGGTGGCCTTTTTCATGCCTGCCGATCAGCGCTGCGCTTCGCCTTGCAGGCTGCCCATGTCGATGACGAAGCGGTACTTCACGTCGTTCTTCTGCAGGCGCTCCAGAGCCGTGTTGATATCCTGCATGGCGATGGTCTCGCACTCCGGCAGGACCTGGTGCTCGGCGCAGAAGTCCAGCAGCTCCTGAGTGGCCGGCAGGCCGCCCATCAGCGAGCCGGCGATGGACCGGTCATTGATCATCAGCAGCGCACCGTGGATCGGCTCCAGCGGCTCCAGCGCGCCGATCAGCACCAGCTTACCGCCACGGGCCAGCAGCATCAGGTAGGGATTGACGTCGTGTCGGCTGGGAATGGTGTCGAGGATGATGTCGAAGCTGGCGTAGGCAGCCTTCACTGCGGCCGCGTCCTTCGACAGCAGCACGTGCTGGGCACCCAGCGCGCGGGCGTCGTCGGCCTTGTGCGGGGATGTGGTGAGCACCGTCACCTCGGCGCCCATCGCCCGTGCCAGCTTGACCGCCAGATGACCGAGCCCGCCCAGGCCGACCACCGCGAGGCGGGTGCCAGCTTGCACGGCATATTTGCGCAGTGGCTGCCAGACGGTGATGCCGGCGCATAGCAGCGGCGCGGCCCTGGCGGGGTCGAGCGACTCCGGCAGGCGCAGGACGAACTTCTCGCGCACCACGATGGATTGCGAGTAGCCGCCGTAGGTCAGGTCGCCGCTGATTCGATCCTTGCCGTTATAAGTCGGGGTGAACATCATCGCGCAGAGCTGCTCCTGGCCTTCCTCGCAGGCCGCGCAGTGCTGGCAGCTGTCGACCATACAGCCGACCGCCACGCTGTCGCCTACCTGGTAGCGGCTGACCGTCGGGCCCACGGCGGTGACCCGGCCGATGATCTCGTGGCCCGGAACACAGGGAAACACGCTGCTGTTCCAGTCGTTGTGCAGGTAGTGGAGATCCGAGTGGCAGACCCCGCAATGGCTGATGGCAATCTGCACGTCATCGTCGCGCAGGTCACGGCGTTGCAGGCGCGTTGGTGCAAGTGGAGCGTGGGCAGCGGGGGCGGCGTAGGCGAGGCAATGGCTCATGGATTTCTCCGGGCAGGGGATGCGTGTGCCCGGCTTGCCGGGCACGCTGGATTCAAAGGGTGAGAGTCAAGGGGGGAGAGTCAAAGGGAAGGGCGCAGCCAGGGCGCGGCGGTAGTTTCCGGCGAGGCGATCTGGTTGGAGATCCACTTGCCCATGCGTCGCATCGGCTCAATGGCATCCTGCGGCGCCTGCCATTTCATCGCCGCCGCATAACCCAGCGAAACGATGCGCTGGGCGCCATACAGCGGCAGGATGTTCTTCAGCTCGTCCTTGACCGCTTCGGGATAGACGCCGACGGTCTGGGTGTAGGCATCCACTGCATCCAGCACCTCGTTCAGCTCGTCGACGGGGACCAGGTTGGCGGTGCGGTCATCGAGCAGGGGGGCAAAGGACACGGGCTCGGGCAGCTGCGAGCAGATGATCGCGCCTTCGCCGTCCTGGCCGCCGATCACTCGGTACCATTCGTCATCTAGACGCAGCGCGTCGACGTGTGCCTTCAGCCCCTGGTCGTAGCGCTTGGGCGCAGTGCTCAGGGTATTGGGTAGCGTCTGCAGCGCATCGTAGACATAGCGGCCGAAGGTGTTGAGCCGCTCCAGACCTGATTCGTCGGTGCCGCTCTGCACGTAGATGACCCGCGCGCAGACACAGCCTTTCTGGTTCAGCGCGCCGATATCGGTGGCCAGGCGCAGAGCCGCTTCGCGCATGCACACTTCGCTGGCGAAGGTGTCCTCGCCGATTACACTCGCGCTGCGCTTCGGATCAAGGGAGATCAGCTCCAGACCCGGCTGGATGTAACGGGTTACATGCTTGAGTGCGGCGAAGCCACCCCAGGCGACGATCTTCTCGATGTTCTGCGGCTGGTAAAGGCGTTGTTCCAGGGCCTGGTCGCCACCTTTCCAGTAGGCGACCGACAGGTGTTTGGTGAGCGGGTGCTCCGGCGCCATCTCGACCATGGTGCGGGCGATGGCCAGCGCGGTGAACGGGTCGTTGGACGGTGCCTTGATGATGGCGTCGCTGCGCAGCACCATGTTGCGCAGGATGGTCACCAGCGACAGTGGGGCGGCATTGCCGGCGACGATGTGCAGGGTGCGGGAGCCGAAGCAACGGGTCTCGAGTTCGGTGCCATCGAGTAGGCGCTGGTGGACCCAGCCTTCGAGGTACTTGATGCCGACGGTGCTTTCGACCATTTCCACGATGAAGTTGCGGTCCAGGTACTGACGCAGGCTCATGTAGGCGGCCTTGACCATGGTCGGGGTCACCGGCGCGGTCTGGTAGGAAAGTTCGCAGGCTTCCTGGAGAAACGGGTTGGTCGACAGGTCAAGTCGCTCGGCCAGGGCGCCGGCGTAGTCGAGGATGTCCTCGAAGCTGAGCTGGTACAGATCGGCCAGCTTGGCTGGATTGCCCAGTGGCAGCCTGTCGATGTACTGGTGTGCGTCCGGGGTCAGGAAGCTCAGGTCGCCGCCACGGCCACCGACTTCGACCAGGTTGTCAGTAATGACTTCGCCGCGAATGATCATCGGCGCAATGGGTTTGCTCATCGGCTTAGCCCTCAAAGGAATTCAGGAAGTCCATGGCCTCGCGGTGCGAGTTGTCCGACGCGGCGCAGGTGATCTTGTCGTCGCCGCCGTTTTTCTCGCTGTAGCGCTGGATCGCGCCGACCACGTAGCGGCTGGGCCGGCCGCAGGTGCAGGGCTGGTCCCATTCGACGGTGATTTCGTCACCGGTGATGAAACCACCCCAGTGCACATCGGCGCCCAGGTCATAGAAGGCCGCACGGCCGGTCTGCTGCCCGCTACGCGGTAGCGGCTTGCTGGTCTGCGGATCGAGCACGAAGGGGATCACGGTGTGGGCGAAGTGGTAGTTGCCCTGCTCGCAGCGCAAGTGCGAGCCGCTGACCACTTCGGACATGGCGTAGGACTCGTTGATGCGCCGCGCACCGGTGAACCGCAGCACCTCCTCACGCCAGCCTTCAGGCTGCACCACGCCCTTGGCGCCACCGGTGGTGGCGATGTAGGAGTCCGAATGGAATACGCCTTCCAGCCCCCGTTCCAGACCGGCCTTGGCCATGTTGTGCAGCAGGCTCCAGGTGCCGCCGATATACACCCGCTTGCCTTGCAGCTCGCTGGCCATGCGGTCGAAGAAGGTGGCCAGGTGCTGGGGCATCTGCGCCTGCTGTTCGTCGAAGGACTTCTTCTTGGCCAGCAGGGCCGGGTTGATCACCAGCCGATCGAGGGTGCCGCGTGCTTGCGCCGCACGAACCTTGGCACCCAGGTGCAGCACGTCGCTGGAGAGGGTGTCGGGATAGGCGGCATGGAAGTTCGCCTCGCTCGGCAGCAACTGCTGCATCAGCGCCACGTTGCCGCGCAGATGACTCAGGTAGCCATTGCGGTAGTACGGGTAGGCAGTGTGCATCTCGGGGCGCGGCGAATCGGGGCCCTGCAGGTTCCAGGCGAACATGCTGCGCACCGCGCAGGCCTTTTCGAATTCGCGGTTGCTGTTGGGCAGGAAGGAGAGGGTGCCCGAGGTACCGGAGGTATGGCTGATGCACAGTTGCGGCAGTGCCGCATCCATGGTCTCAAACCAGTCGTCGAGTCCCTGGCAGGCACTGACGTCCACGGCGCAGATCGCCTCGCCGATTTCGGGCGTGACCAGCTTGGCCAGCCATTTGTTGATCGCGGCGAAGTTGTTCTTCTCCAGCAGCGACGGCGGGTAGGACTTGAACACCGTATGCTCGAAGAGCAACGGCACCACATCTTCAACCGTATCGATGCGCTCCAGCCCTTCGCCATCGGCCAGTTTCTTCAGCACCGGAATTCGTCCGCGCAACTGGGCGAAACGCAGCTTCAGTCCTGCGAGTTGCAGGGCATCGACCTCTTCGCGCGGCAAGTGGCTCCAGGTCTGGCAGGAATGCCCAGCAAGGGCGACGGGGTCGTTCAGCAGCAGCTGCGTTCTTTGTTCCAGCGATGCAGTCATCGATTGACTCGCTACTCCAATGACAGGGCCGGCGAGGGGCGCCGGAGCGTTTCGACAAGGCGGCGGCCGGGGCCGGCAGAGGCCGTATCGAGGGGCCAGTATAGGGACGAAAACTGCCCATCACGTTCCGGGTTCGTTGTAGCGAGTTAATTCGTAACGCACTGTTTATAAAGGGTTTTCAGAAGGCAAAAAAATCCTTGCCAGGGGCATTCTGGATTTGCCGGCTAAGTGTCCGCGAGCCATGAACGCCCCCTCCGGATGAGGGGGACCGATGGCGTGTCGAGGTCCCTATGCTGGCTGTGGGAGCGGGGAGCGCCGTCCGGCGCCGACACGCCTCGGCGCCTTCGCAAAGCGACAGACCAGCCGGAACGAAGACACCATGGCGACGCTGACTTTCAATACGACTCCATCCATTCACATCGAGCGCGGCGCGTCCGCGCGATTGGCCGAACGTGTGCGCAGCATGGGCTGCCGCTCGGTACTGCTGGTCACTGATCCGGGCGTCCTGGGCGCCGGACTGCTGCAGCCAGTGATTGACGATTTCGCCCGCAGTCAGCTATCGCTGCGCGTGTTCGCTGAAGTCCAGGCCGACCCGCCGGAGAGCGTGATCGAGGCTGCGGTATCCACGGCGCTGGAATGCGAGGCCGATTGCGTGATCGGTCTGGGCGGCGGTAGCTCTCTGGACGCTGCGAAGCTGGCGGCACTGCTGGCGCGCAGCGGCGAGTCGCTGGCTTGCGTCTACGGCACCGAGGTGGCGCGCGGGCCCCGCCTGCCGCTGATCCTGGTGCCGACCACGGCGGGTACCGGCTCTGAGGTGACCGCGGTATCCGTGGTCACCAATGGCGACGGGCAGAAGAGCGTGGTTATCTCGCCCTTGTTGCTGCCGGACCTCGCGGTACTTGATGCCGACCTGACTATCGGCTTGCCGTCGCATGTCACGGCGGCCACCGGGATCGATGCGATGGTCCATGCCATCGAGGCCTTCACCAGCCGCCACCGCAAGAATCCGATTTCCGATTGCCTGGCGCGTGAAGCCCTGCGCCTGCTGTCTGGAAGTATCGAGCGCGCGTGCAGCAGCGGTGCAGATATCCAGGCCCGCGAAGACATGCTCATGGGCGCCTGCCTGGCCGGCATGGCGTTCGCCAATTCGCCGGTGGCGGCGGTGCATGCGCTGGCCTACCCGTTGGGTGCGCGCTTCCATGTGCCTCACGGCCTGTCCAATTCGCTGATGCTGCCCGGTGTGCTGCGCTTCAACCAGGACGCTGCGGCGCCTCTCTATGCCGAACTGGCGGATATCGTCCTGCCGGGGCTGGAGGGTGACGCACGAAGCAGGACACAGGCGCTGATCGAGTACTTCACCGACCTGCCGCTGCGCTTGCGCCTGCCGACTCGCCTGCGAGAGGTCGGGGTAGCCGAGAATGACCTTGAGGGGTTGGCCGAGGACGCGCTGAAACAGGGTCGCCTGCTCGCCAACAACCCGCGCGAGGTCAGCCTGAATGCGGCGCTTGCACTGTATCAGGCGGTACTGTGAAGCCGGCAGGGCGCCCGCGTCGGGCCGACTATGTGCGTTTCTACCCGGTGACCACGCGTTGGGGCGACCATGACTCCTATGGCCATGTGCATAACGTGGTCTATTACTCCTTCTATGATTCCGCGATCAGCCAGTTCCTGGTGGAAAGCGGCACGCTGGATATCGGCAACAGCCCGGTGATCGGGCTGATCGTGGCCTCGAACTGCACGTACTTCGCATCGATCACCTTTCCCGAGCGGGTCAGCATCGGGTTGCGTATCGTCCACCTGGGGCATAGCAGTGCGCGTTACGAGCTGGGTGTGTTCCGTGAAGATGAAGACGAGGCCTGCGCCTGCGGCGAAGTGGTCTATGTCTATGTCGACCGTGAGAGCCGCAGTTCGGCGAGCATTCCGGGTGTGG
The DNA here is from genome assembly GCF_016919445.1 of Pseudomonas sp. PDNC002. Taxonomy (NCBI): domain Bacteria; kingdom Pseudomonadati; phylum Pseudomonadota; class Gammaproteobacteria; order Pseudomonadales; family Pseudomonadaceae; genus Pseudomonas; species Pseudomonas sp. PDNC002. The sequence goes on from NZ_CP070356.1 coordinate 4,329,521, forward strand.
TCCGTCGCGAGTTGTCGACCCTGATCGTCTGAAGCGCCTTGGCACCGTGCAGCCTCGGCGCGGTGCCAAGTCAGCCGGAGGGCTGGAAACCATGGGCAAACCGCCGAAAGACCAGGAACACCACGATGCGGATCCTGCGCTGATACCGCTGGGCATGCCGCCGCAACCGCGCAAGCAACCGCGACAGGCGCGCTCCATTGCCCTGGTGGAGGCGCTCAAGCAGGCCGGGCGGCAGATTCTCGAGGAAGAGGGCCGCGAGGCCCTTACAGCTCTGCGGCTCGCGGATGTATCCGGAGTGGCCATCAGCTCGATCTACGAATACTTTCCGGCGATGGAATCGCTGATTGCCGCGGTGTTCGAAGATTACCGCCGCGAGGCGGGCGAGCAGTTGCTGGCCGCCATTGATGCCCTGCCCGAAGCGGCGACGTTGCTCGACGGGTTGCTTTTGGTGCTGCGTAGGGGGCTGGCGGTGCATCACCGCAAGTCCTGCCTGGACCCGGAATTCAGCGAGCGGGTGACCCGCTACGACGAATTGGTCCGCCTGGACTTGGTGGACTCCCGGCAATGCTGGTCTGCCGGCGCGACGCCTGCGCTGTTCGAGCGGTTCGCGGCGCAAATCCGCGTGAAGGACCGTGAGAAGGCACGGTTTTTCGTGTACCAGACACTCCTGACCCTGCCACGGGCCATGCGCCTGGAGCGCCCGCACTACCTGGCGGAAGACGAGAGCGCCGCGATGATCGCGCGGATGCTCCACGGGCTGCTGACCAGCGAAGCATAGCGACCGCAGCAGAAACGACACGCCCCGCAGAGCGGGGCGTGCGTATTGCAGCAGATCTGACTCAGCGGATGCCTGCGTTGCGCAAGGCGGCAGGCGTGAAGTCGTTGGTGGTGAACTTCTGGTCGTACTGCGTACCCTGCTTGGCCTCGTTGATCAGGCCCAGCACCACGTAGCGGCCGGCGATCAGGTCATACAGCGTCTGCGCGGCATAGCTGGCGATGCCGTGCTGGTAGTCGCTGACCAGATGCCCTTCGGCGACCCGCCAGAGTTGACCACGGCTGTCGTAGTGGTCGACCCCAACCAGCGCCCAGCTGTCCTCGTCGAAATACATGTGGCGCTTGGCGTAGATGTGCCGCTCGTTGGGCTTGAGCGTCGCCTCGACCTCCCAGACGCGGTGCAGTTCGTAGCGGGTCAGGTCCTGGTTGATGTGGCCCGGCTTGATGATGTCGGCGTACTTCACCGACGGTGACCAAAGCCGGTAGTTGTTGTACGGGATGTACATCTCCTTCTTGCCCACCAGCTTCCAGGTGTAGCGATCCGGCGAGCCGTTGTAGAGGTCGGTGTTGTCCGTGGTGCGCATGCCGTCCGCAGCGGTGCCTGGGCCGTCGTAGGCAATCTCGGGGGCGCGTCGCACACGGCGCTGGCCGGCGTTGTAGGTCCAGGCCTGACGCGGGTCCTTGAGCTGGTCGATGGTCTCGTAGGCGAGGTTGACCGTGCCGGTCAGGCGCGCCGGGGAAATCACTTCCTGCTTGAAGTAGTACAGCGTATTGGCCGTCTTCGCCGGATCGGCGTCGGGCAGGTACTGCGGCAGCCCCATGGTTTCGCGGAAGCCGACCAGCATGTAGTCGCCTTTGGCCTGCGGAACGGCCTGGGCGGTGGTGCGCTGGTAGTTGGTGCCGCGATAGCGCGTCTCGTGGTTCCACACGACCTCGACGCCGCTCTTGGGAATCGGGAACGCATAGTTGCGTGCGGTGAAGTGCGCCAACCCGTTGCCATCGTTGACCAGTTCGGTCGAGGTGGCGCTGGTCTTGGCTGCGTCATACAGCGCCTGTGGGTTGGAGACGCTCCGGTGGCTGGGGTAGACCGGAATTCGGTAGGTATCCGGGTAGCGCTTGAACAGCGCGAGCTGCCCTTCGCTCAGCTTGTCCTTGTACTGTGCGGCGGTGGCCGCAGTAATGACGAACAGCGGTTTTTCCTGGGCGTAGGGATCACCCAGGAAACCATTCTGCACGGGAGCTGCGTCAGGCTTCAGGCCACCGGTCCAGGCAGGGATGCTGCCATCGGCGTTGCCTTCCTTCTGTGCACCCAGCGGTGTGAGGGTGGTTCCCAGTTGCGCGGCTTCCTGGGGCGATACAGCCGCCATGACGCTGGAGGCCAGCAGGGTCAGCGCCAGTGCGCCAGTGCTCATCAACATCGAGTTTTTCATGATCGGTTACCTGCGTCAGAAGTTCACGCCGAAACTCAGGGCGACGAAATCGCGGTCGGTCTGGGTGTTGAAGTGGCCGCCGAAGTAGTCGGTGTAGGCGAGGCTGGCGGTGTAGGTGTTCAGGTAATCGGCGTTGAGGCCGACGCTGATTGCTTTCTGGCCTTCCTCGAAGTTCGGACCGTAGCCGCTGACGTCCTGCGACCAGGCCAGGTTCGGCGCGAGGTTGATGCCGGCGAACACGTTCGGGTAGTCGAGTTGCGCACGCAGGCGATAGCCCCAGGAGCTACTGGTGTAGAAGCCGTTGTCGTTGCATTCCTGCTGCGGGTTGCTGGCGTTGGCCGTGCCCACCGCGCTGCCCCGGCAGACGGCCTGGTTGGACAGCTGGCCGGCGCCGAACACCGGGTTGCGGCCGAAACGGATGTCGCTGCCGTCGGCGTCGCCGACACCGCCGATGTGGTTGTAGCCGACCTCGCCGACGACGGTCAGGCGTTCGGCAGCCAGGACCTGGTTGAACAGCTTGGTGGCGGTGAGCTGTGCCTGGGTGACCGGCATGCGCTTGTAGCCCGGGATGTCGGCGCCGGCGCTCAGGCGTTGCTCGCCGCTGACGTAGATCGGCGACGCTGCGCTGCCCAGGGCTGCGAGGTTGAGGTCAGCGGTGTTGATCTGCAGCGGCATGTTGGGGCGGAAGCTCAATTCGCCACCCAGCGAGACGCCTTCCAGGTTGGTGGCGAAACTCAGGCCGTAGAGGCGGATGTCCTCGGGGTAGTCGATGTAGTAGCGCGCGCTGCGGATGGCCGCCAACTGGTTGGACAGGTTGGTGGCGGTGGTCAGGCTGAGCACCGGTGAACGGCTGTGGTAGTTCATCGCGTAGGCGGCGAACTCGGTGTCGTTGAGCTCCGGCACGAACCAGCGCAAGGCGATGCCGTACTGACCGCCGTCGCGGGCGTCGTGGTCCTTGCTGCGCGGAATATAGGCATCGTCGGTGCCACCACGCACCAGTGTGGCCGGGCCGCCGGTGTTGTTCGCCTGGCCAGGGGCGAGGTCGTCGCCGGTCACCACCAGGCGGTCGTAGCAGCCGGCTGCAATGCCGTCCACGCCGAAGAAGGTGCCGCAGTTGTCGACGACGGTGTGATCCCACTCGATCTGATAAAAGCCCTCGGCGGTGAGGTTCTCCGTCAGACCCTGGGACAGGTAGAACATGTTCACCGGTACCAGGGCTTCCTTTACCTCGGAACCGGGCCGGCGCAGAGCGGCCACGTCCACCGGGTTGATCGAACTGATGCCGTTCTGGATGAAGGTGCTCTCGCCCCAGTTCACCACCTGTTTGCCCAGGCGCACGTTGCCCGGCAGATCGCCCAGGTTGTAGTTGTGGTAGACGAACGCATCGAGGAACTGCCCACCCTTGGTCCGCGCGGCCTCGTCGCGACCCTTGTCGTCGATGTCGTAGAAATGCTGGTTGCCGTCGGCCTGCTCGAAGTCGTACCAGTACTTGCCGCGCAGGAAGGCGCCGCTGTCGCCGTACCTGAGCTCCAGGTCATGGATGCCCTTGAAGATGGTCGAGAAGTTTTCCCCGGAGCGGAAGTTCAGACGGCCGTCGTCGGCAGTGCGCGAGGCGGCCTTGCCCTTGGCGCCCTGGGAGTTGAAGTTGGAGATGAAGTTCGGGTTGGCGCCTGTGGTGGACCAACTGCCACCAATGGACAGCGACGAGTCGAACTTGCCCTCGATTTCGCCGATGTTGAAGTCGACGGCGGCAGCCTGCGTGGCCACGCCCAGAGCGACGGCGGCGGCGAGCAGGTGCGGTTGGAAGACTCCGGTTTTTCTTATTGTCATGCGGTTCTCCAGTGCGTGTTTCCCCGACATCGGAAGCGGCCAGGAGCCCATCCGACGCGGGAATTGACAGTGCCGGGGCGGCTGACGGTGAGGTGGCTTGCGCGGCTATTGCGCCCCGGCTGCTGTGGCTTGCGCCGTCCTACGACGGCGAGCTCATCCTGTACCTGCCGGGTAGCTACCTCCTCCCCTCGGAGGGGCGCAATCCCCCCTCCCTGATGGGGGGGTGGCCAGCGAGAGTGCCTGGAGCGCCTTCCAACGGTTCCCCCCTCGTCGGGAGGGGGCGCCATCGGCGAGGGGAGGGGATGGCGCCCCGCATGCACTGCGCAACCATCGAATCCAGCCTGGCCTGTTCGCCGCATGCCGCGGCGGCTGGCCACCGTCCAATGACTCTGGAGAGAGTGATGTCGCAGAAAACCTACGTCGCCGGTGTCGGCATGATTCAGTTCGCGAAGCCCGGCGCCAGCGCCAGCTACATCGAGATGGGCGCCCAGGCCGTACGCCTGGCCCTGCAGGACGCCGGAATCGACTACCACCTGGTGCAGCAGGCTTACGCCGGCTACGTCTACGGCGACTCCACCAGTGGCCAGTCGGCCCTCTATGAAGTGGGCCTGACCGGTATCCCGGTGCTCAACGTCAATAACAACTGCGGCAGCGGCTCCTCGGCACTGTGGCTGGCGCGCCAGGCGGTGGAAAGCGGCGCGGTGGACTGTGCGCTGGCCTTCGGCTTCGAGCAGATGCAGCCTGGCGCCCTGAAGGACCATTGGACCGACCGCCCGGCCACGGTTGGCAAAGGGTGCGCGGTGGCCGACATCGTCTTCCCCGAAGGCGCCGGCATGCCCAACGCACTGCGCTTCTTCGGTGGCGCGGGCCTGGAGCACATGCAGAAGTACGGCACGAAGATGGAAACCTTCGCGGCGATCCGCGCCAAGGCCAGCCGCCATGCAGCGAACAACCCGCTCGCGGTGTTCAAGAAGGTGGTCAGCGTCGAGGATGTGATGGCCGACCAGGTCATCTTCCCCGGCGTGATGACGCGCCTGATGGCCTGCCCGCCGACCTGCGGTGGCGCCGCGGCGATCATCGTCTCCGAGCGCTTCGCGAAAAAGCATGGCCTGCGCACCGACGTCACCATCCTTGCCCAGTCCCTGGTGACCGACCAGCCCGAGGCCTTCGACCCGCCGTCGATGATCAGCGCGGTAGGTGTCGGCATGACCCGTCAGGCTGCCAGCGAGGTATACGAGAAAGCCGGCGTCGGCCCAGAGGATATCCGTGTCTGCGAACTGCATGACTGCTTCGCCCAGAACGAGCTGCTGACCTACGAAGGTCTGGGCTTCTGTGCCGAAGGCGAGGGCGAGAAGTTCGTTCTCGACGGCGACAACACCTACGGTGGCCGCGTGGTCACCAACCCCTCCGGCGGCCTGCTCTCCAAAGGCCATCCGCTGGGTGCCACGGGCCTTGCGCAGTGCTATGAGCTGACCAACCAGCTGCGCGGCACCGCCGGTGCACGCCAGGTAGAAGGCCTGCAGCACGCCTTGCAGCACAACCTGGGCCTGGGCGGTGCGGGCATCGTCACCCTGTTCGGTCGCGGCTGATGGCTCGGACGCCCCCGCCGCACAGGCGCGGGGCGTCTCCTTGCGGAGGAAATAGCAGATGCCAGACAAGAGCCTGATCGGCCGGTCACTGGGCGTCACCGTGGCCGAAGTGGAGAAGGGGCGCCTGCGCTTCTTCGCCAAGGCCATCGGCGAAACCGATCCGGTCTACACGGACGAAACCGCTGCGCGCGCGGCCGGCCATCCCTCGTTGCCGGTGCCGCCCAGCTTTCTCATGTGCCTGGAGTGCGAAGGACGCGATAGCGACCATATCGTCGAGGACATCTTCGGCTTCGACCTCGGCCGCATCCTGCATGCCGAGCAGGGATTCGTGTACCACCGGCTGGCGTTCGCCGGCGACCTGCTGACTTTCGACACGCGGGTGGTCGACGTGTACGAGAAGAAGGGTGGAGCGCTGACTTTCGTGGTCCAGGAAACCCGCGTCACCAACCAGCGCGGCGAGCATGTCGCGGACATCCGTTCGTCCCTGGTGCAACGCTGAGGAGAGAGCCGTGCAGCAACCCTGTTACAACGACCTGCAGGTCGGCGACGAAATTCCGCCGCTGTCACTTCCAGCCGTTGATCGCACCACGCTGGCCCTGTACGCCGGTGCCTCCGGCGACCACAACCAGGTGCACATCGATCTCGATTTCGCTCGCCGCGCGCGTCAGCCCGACGTTTTTGCCCACGGCATGCTCTCGGTCGCCTACCTGGGCCGAATGCTCACCCGCTGGGTCCCGCAGGCGCAGATCCGCGCGCTGTCAGTGCGCTTCACCGGCATTACCCAACTGGGCCATGTCCCCACCTGCCGGGGACGGGTCATCGACAAGTACGAGGCCGACGGTGAATGCCTTGTGCGCCTGGCGCTGCGCTGCAGCAACCAGTACGGCGAAGACAAGCTGATCGGCGAGGCCGTCGTCGCGCTGGCCTGATTCCAATGACAAGAAACAAGGAAACCCCGATGAAGAAACTCGAAGGCAAGGTGGCGCTGGTCACCGGCTCCGGTCGTGGCATTGGCCGCAGCGTCGCGCTGAAACTGGCCCGCGAGGGCGCCCGCGTGGTCGTCAACGATCTCGATGCGACCCCGGCCGAGGAGGTCGTCGCACAGATTCGTAGCGAGGGTGGCGACGCCGTTGCCTGTATCGGCAGCGTCACCGCCGTGGACTTCGCCGATCGTTTCGTGAAGACCGCCATGGATGCCTACGGCACGCTGGACATCATCGTCAATAATGCCGGCTACACCTGGGACAGCGTGATCCAGAAGATGAGCGACGAGCAGTGGTACGCCATCATCGACTGCCACATCACCGCGCCATTCCGCATCCTGCGTGCTGCCCAGCCGATCATCAGCGCCCTGGCCAAGCAGGAGGCAGCGGAGGGCAGGGTGGTCAACCGCAAGGTGGTGAACATCTCCTCGGTATCGGCCGCCGGCAACCCGGGCCAGATGAACTATTCCACCGCCAAGGCGGGCGTGCTGGGCATGACCAAGGCCCTGTCCAAGGAGTGGGGGCGCTACAAGGTCAACGTCAACGCCGTGGCTTTCGGCCACATCGAGACCCGCCAGACCCAGCCGGTGGAGGGCGATCCGACCTTCATCGACATCGAAGGCCGGCAGATCAAGGTGGGTATCAGCCCAGCGACCGTCGAGGCATCGAAGACGCTGATCCCACTGGGCCGTCCGGGCACCCCGGACGAAGCGGCCGATGCGGTGTACCTGTTCTGCATTCCGGAGTCCGACTATGTCTCCGGGCAGGTCCTGGTCTGCGGTGGCGGCCTGGGCACCGTGTGAATGACAGGGGCGCCACGGCGCCCCTGGTCTTTTGCTCAAGCGGAGAAATTTCCATGCAAGACTCACGACCGCCACGTCGCCTGCTGCATGACCGCCAGGTGCAGTGCCGTGGCTACCATCGCGAGGACGGGCTGTTCGAAATCGAAGGCTGCCTGATCGACACCAAGGGCGAAGAGACACAATTCATCTACGGCAAGGTGGCTGCCAGCGGCGTGCTGCACCAGATGCGTCTGGTGATGGTGCTGGACTGGGACCTGGTGATCCACAGCGTCGAGGCCTTCAGCGAGCAGGCTCCGACCCCCGAATGCGGCCAGGTTACTGAGGCTTACCGCGCACTGGCAGGGGTGCGCATCGGCGCTGGTTTCAAACGACGAGTAGCCGAACGGGTTGGCGGAACCGTCGGTTGCACGCACCTGACCGAACTGCTCGGCCCCATGGCCACCACTGCCATTCAGACGCTCGCACCCCTGCAACAGAAGCGCCTGCGCGAACGTGCGGCCGCAGATCCATCGTTCCAGATGCCAAGCCATTGGGTCCTCAATACCTGCCATGCCTACCGCGAGGAGGGCGAGGCTGCCCGGCGCATTCGTACCTGGAAACCTGACGTTCCGGCTATCGATCCCGCGAAATAGACAGACTCAAGCCTTCCCACCATGCCGGTCGTCGCTGGCCGGCTCCAGGAGACGAACGTGAACAACAAGAAACGTCCCTTTTTCCTCATTGCCATGCTGCTGACGGCGTTCTCGGGCGCCCACGCCGCAGCACCATCGCCGCAGGAGGCCCGGGCCATCGCCAGGGAGGCCTATATCTACGGCTTCCCATTGGTGGACAACTACCGGGTGCAGTACACCTATTTCCAGGACCGCCAGCATCCGGAATTCAAGGCACCCTGGAACACTCTGCACAACACCGCGCGCATCTACACCCCGGAAGACAAGGCATACCCGACGCCCAATGCCGATACTCCGTACTCCCAGCTCGGCGCCGACTTGCGCCGCGAGCCGCTGGTACTGACCCTGCCGGTAATCGAGGACGGGCGCTACTACTCGGCGCAGTTCGTCGATGCCTACACCTACAACTTCGGCTACGTCGGCAGCCGCACCACCGGCAATGGTGGTGGGCGCTTTCTGCTCGCCGGTCCGGACTGGGACGGCGCTGTACCGCCGGGCATCGATCGCGTATTCCGCTCGGAAACCGAGTTCGCTTTCGTCTTCTATCGCACCCAGCTCAAGGGGACTGACGACCTGGAAAATGTCAAGCAGGTCCAGGCGGGTTACAAGGTGCAGACGCTCTCGGCGTTCCTTGGTCAGCCTGCGCCGCCTGCCGTACCGCCGGTGGACTTCCGTGTGCCGCTCAGCGCCGAGGCGGAGCGCAGCAGTCTCGAGTTCTTCGAGCAGCTCAACTTCGTGCTCGGGTACTGCCCGACTCATCCATCCGAGAAGGCTCTGATGGCCCGCTTCGCCAGGCTGGGGATAGGTTCGGGCCAGCATTTCGATGCGGACAATCTGCCGGCGGACTTGCGCGAGGCGATCAAAGCAGGCATGGCCGACGCCTGGCGCGATTTCGAAGCCCTGGGCCAGCGCGTGGCGCGCGGCGAGGTCGCCACCAGCAACTTCCTCGGCAGCCGCGCCTTCCTGGGCGACAACTATCTTTATCGGATGCGGGCGACCGTCACTGGGCTGTACGGCAACGACAAGGAAGAAACCCTCTATCCGCCGTTCTACCTCGACAGCAGCGGCGAAAAGCTGGATGCCTCGCGCCATCGCTACACCTTGCGCTTCGCTCCCGGCCAACTGCCGCCGGTCAACGCCTTCTGGTCGCTGACGATGTACGACTCGGCTCGCCTACTGGTAGCCAACCCGCTGAATCGCTACCTGATCAACTCGGCGATGCTGCCAACGCTGCAGCACGATGCCGATGGCGGCCTGACCCTTTACATCCAGCACCAGCCGCCGGCTGGACCGCTGCAGGCGAACTGGCTACCCGCTCCCGATGGGCCGTTCTACATCGCCGGTCGGCTCTACTGGCCCAGGCCTGCAGCGCTCGACGGCCACTGGCAGGCTCCCCGCGTGCAACGCATTGACTGAATACAACAACAAGGAAACCGCAATGTCCGCATTCAAGGCCACTTTCCTGGTCCTGGCGGTCGCCACTGCCCAGGCGCCCGCGCTGGCCGCCGAAACGACGGTGACCATCGACAACTTCACCCGTGCCGAATCGACGCGCTTCTTCGATCTGACCGTCAAACGCGGCGGTTTTGGCCAGTTCGTGCACAACGCCGCACTGGTACCGATCGACAGCCAGGTGATTGTCCGCCCTAACCGCGACACGCTGTATTCTTCGGCGGTGTTCGACCTCGACGCCGGCCCGGTGAGCATCACGCTGCCCGATGCCGGCAAGCGCTACTTCTCGCTGGTTGCCTATAGCCAGGACCAGTACACCTCACCGATGGGCTACGGCGCTGGCACCTATCGCTTCGATCGTCAGCAGGTCGGCACGCGCTATGTGCTCGTCGGTATCCGTACTCTGGTCGACCCCACCGATGCCAGTGACCTGCAGGCTGCCCATGCGCTGCAGCAGCAGGTACGGGTGAGCCAACCGGGAGGGCCCGGACGCTATGAGGAGACCTCGTGGGATACAGCCAGTCAGCAACGTGTTCGCACTGCGTTGTTAGGCCTGGCGGCGACCTTGCCGGATTCGCGCGGCATGTTCGGCGCGCGCGGTCAGGTCGATCCGCTGCGGCACCTGATCGGCAGTGCCTCGGCCTGGGGCGGTAACCCGGAGCGCGATGCGCTGTACCTGAATGTCACGCCGGAGCGAAATGACGGCACCACGCGCTACGGGCTGACGGTCGGACGGGTACCGGTGGATGCCTTCTGGTCGATCAGTGTGTACAACGCCGCAGGCTACTTCCAGGCCAACCCGCAGAACGCCTACACCCTGAACAACCTCACGGCCAAGCGCGCCGCCGATGGTTCGGTGCAGGTGCTGTTTGGCGGTTGCGATGGCAAGCAGGCGAACTGCCTGCCGATCACTCCGGGCTGGAACTACATGGTGCGTCTGTATCGTCCCCAGGCCGAGTTGCTGGACGGCAGCTGGAAGTTCCCCGAGGCGAAGCCGTTGCCTTGATCTGCAAACCTGAAGCGGGGCCCGCCGGGCCCCGCTCTCCAGGTGCGGCGCTGACTCAGCGCAGACCATCGTTGCGCAAGGCAGCGGGGGTGTAGTCGAACGCCTTGGCGGTGAACCCGTACTGGGTATTGCGCGGCTCCTCGTTGCGCAGGCCCACCACCATATAGCGTCCGGACTGCAGGTCATACAGCGTTTCCGCCGCTGCGTAGGAAGCCTGCTGGTCGTAGCGATAGAGAATATGCCCTTCACCGACGCGCCAGAGCTGGCCGCGGCCGTCGTAGCGATCTTCTTCGACGATCTGCCAGGTGTCTTCGTCGAGGTAGAAGTGCCGCTGTGAGTAGAGATGTCGGGCGCCGGGCTTGAGCGTGGCGACTACCTCCCAGACCCGGTGCAGCTCATAGCGCGTATGGTCCTGGTTGATGTGTCCGGCCTTGACGATGTCGTCGTATTTCAGCTGCGGCGACTCCAGGCGGTAGCTGTTGTAGGGAATGTACATCTCCTTCTTGCCAACGAGTTTCCAGTCGTAGCGGTCCGGCGCGCCGTTGAACATATCCAGGTCATCGGAAGTGCGCAGGCCGTCCGAGGCCGTGCCCGGGCCGTCATACGCCAGCTGTGGCGCGCGTCTTACTCGGCGCTGGCCAGCGTTATAGACCCAGGCCAGGCGCGGCTCCTTCACCTGGTCGATGGTTTCATGCACCACTGCCACGGTGCCGGCCAGGCGTGCCGGCGCGGTGACCCACTGCTTGTAGTAGTAGAGAAGGTTGTCCGCTTCGTCCTTGGGCAGGCCGGAAATCTGTGGCGGGAAGACCTGCTCCTCCTCGAAACGCACCGGGGTGAAACCGCCGTTTTCCTGGGGAGTTGCCTGGATGTAGCTGCGTTTGAAGCTGCCGCCCAGGTAGCGGGTGACGTGGTTCCATACCACCTCGACGCCGTTCTTCGGGATCGGGAAGGCGTAGTAGCCCGTGCTGGAGAATTCGGCCAGACCGTTGCCATCATTGATCGACTGGGTCTTGAGCGCGCTCTGCTTGGCCAGGGCTGCGATCTGCTGGGGAACCGCGGCACTGCGGTGGGTCGGATACACAGGGATCCGGTAGCTGTCCGGGTAGCGCTTGAGCATCGCCAACTGGCCGACGCTGAGCTTGTCCTTGTACTGCTCGGCGTTCGCAGCGGTGATGACGAAAAGCGGCTTTTCAGCGGCGAAAGGATCACTGAGGAAGCCGCCGGCATCCACTTGCCCCGCGCTCTTCGGCAGGCCGCCGGTCCAGGCGGGAATGCTGCCTTCGGCATTGCCTTCCTTTTGCGCGCCAATCGGCGTCAGCTTGGTGCCCAATAGTTCGGCTTCCTGAGGGCTGACGGCTGCCGTCACGCTACTGGCCAACAGTGAGAGTGCGACTGCGAGGGCGCCGGTTTGCATCAGTTTGCGGTTTTTCATGCTGCTCGTTTTCCTATTCAGAAGTTAACGCCGAAGCTCAGCGAGACGAAATCGCGGTCGACGTTGGTGTTGAAGTCGCCGCCGAAGAAATTGGTGTAAGCCAGGCTGGCGGTGTAGGTGCTGCGGTAGTCCGCGTCGACGCCGACGCTGATGGCTTTCGAGCCCTCGTTAAACACCGGGCCGTAGCCATGCACGTCGTGACTCCAGCCCAGATTGGGCTTGAGGTTGATGCCGGCGAAGACGTCGCTGTAGTCGAGTTGGGCGCTGACCGTGTAGCCCCAGGAGGTCGCGCTGTAGTAACCGTGGCGCGAGTTGGTGACATCGCCGTACACCGAGTCCCGGCCGTAGCGCTGGCGGTCCAGGGATTCCAGGCCACCGATATGGGTGATGGCCGCCTCGCCAACCAGCACCAGGGACTCCGCGCCAAGCATGGGGTCGAAGATGTGCAGCAGGGTGCTCTGCAGCTGGGTCACTTCCTTGCGCTTGTAGCCTTCGTTGACCTGACCTTCGACGCTCGGAACGGTGGGCTCCGCGGCGGCTCCGGTCAGTGCGGTGTAGACCGGGTTGAGTACCGCAGCGCCGACGTCGGTGCCGTTGATGTCGACGGGAGCGTTGGGGCGGTAGCTGATCTCGCCGCTCCAGGCCGTGCCGGTGGGCAGGGTGGTGGCGAAGCTGGCACCGAACAGGTGGATGTCTTCTGGGTAGGTCAGGTAATAGCTGCTGTTGCCCAGGGTGCTGGCGATGGCCAGCTCGCCGCTGGGATCGGCGGCGAGCAGGGCATCGAGCTGGCCGACCACGCCCTTGGCTGTGCGGGTGTTGGCGAAGGGAATCCGCGAATGGTAGTTGAGGTAATAGACGCCGTACTCCGCGCCATCGTCGAGCCAGTGCATGGCCAGGCCATACTGGCCGCTGTCGCCGGGCTCGCGGTTCTTCTCCCGCGGCACGTAGACGCCTTCGCGACCGTTGACGCCGAAGCCCAGGCCAAGGGCGGCCGCCTGGGCTTCGAGCGCCTCTGCATCGGCGAAGCCCACGGTCATGTTGGTATTGCAGCCCTTGGCGACTACATCGCTGCCGAAGAAGGTGCCGCAGTTGTCGAAGGCGTAGGGCTTCCACTGCAACTGGTAGAAGCCCTCCACGCTCACCTTTTCGTTCACGCTCTGCGAGACATACAGCGCGTTGACCGGAATCAGCCCTTCCTTGAGTTCCGCGCCGGGGCGGCGCAAGGCGGCGACATCCAGCGGGTTGATGGCATTGATCGAGTTGCCATAGAAAGTGCTTTCGCCCCAGCTGATGACCTGCTTGCCCAGGCGCACGTTACCTGGCCGCTCCGCCAGCTCGTATTTCTGCGAAACGTAGGCGTCGAGGAACTCGGCACCGGAGGATCGCGAGGCCATCTCGCGGCCGTGGTCGCTGATTTCCTTGAAAGGATGGTTCTCATCCTTCAGCTGGAAGTCGTACCAGTACTTGCCGCGCAAGAAGAAGCTGGTGTCGTCGTAGGTGAGCTGCAGGTCGTGCACGCCCTTGAAGATTTTCGAGAAGGCGTCGCCCTTGCTGAAATTCAGGCGCCCGTCATCACCGGTGGACGAGTGACCGGTTCCGCCGTTGCTCACGTCGATCAGTTTCTTGTCGGGGCTGGCCGTCGACCAGCTCTCGCCGATGGACAGACTCGAGTCGAACTGGCCCTTGATCTCGCCCAGCGTGAAGGCGGCTGCGCCGGCCTGGCCGGCCGCGGCGAGGGAGACCGCGCCGGCCAGCAGGCAACGGGTGAAGGTGTTGGCGTGCATTGATTGTTTTCCTTGTTGTCATGCCATACGGGTGAGGAAGTGCAGGTAAAGGCTCAGTGCTGTTGCTGGAGGAAACACAGCAGGGCCTGGCGATCGGCTGGATTACGGATGCCGCCGAAGGCCATTGCCGTACCGGGGTAGAGTCGGGCGGGGCTGCTCAGCCACTGGTCGAGGCGTTCCAGCGACCAGTCGGTACCGGCCGAGGCCAGGTCGGCCGAATAGGTGTAACCGGCAACCGAACCGACTCGCCGGCCGACCACGCCGGAAAGGTGCGGGCCCACGCGGTCCTCGCCGAGGGCATGGCAGGCGCTGCACTTGTTTTCGAAGACCCGCTGGCCGGGGGTGGCATCGCAGTTGGCGGCCTGCGCAAGGTCAGCCAGGAGCAGTGCTCCCGCGAACAGACTGGTCAGAGCCAGTGGTGAAAGGTTTCTGGGCATTGTCATCAGGGCTCTGCGCGCCTTGGCGCGCGACAGGAGGTTCAGGGGAGTGCGGCGCTGTGAACGCCGTTGCCTGAAAAATCGCAGTTCCGGTGCCCGGGTGGATCGCTGAAGCACGCCACCGTCTTGTCATTGGGTGCCAATTTGCGGAGGCGACGTGCAGGCAAAAAAAGACCGGGCAAAGCCCGGCCCAAAGGAGCAGCACCTTCTCGGTTCAGCGGGGAGGCTGATAGGGATCAGGACTGCCGGGGGGAATCGGCGGGTACTGCTTGAGGCTGGCATTGAGCGCGCCGATCATTTTCATTACCGGGTGAGCGACCCAGGAATTGGTGGCGGCGACGTTGTGCTCTTCGCGCAGGTCAGTCAGCAGATTGATGATCTTGGGTACTGGCAGCTGCTGAGGCGGGTCGTACATGTTTTCCTGCCAGATGAAATGGACCTTCCAGTTGCGCCACTTCACCGCGTACAAACGCTCGCCCACATAGGCCGGAACACTGTCACGCGCGGAGTGCGGTTGCTGCCCGGTGAGGAAGGGCAGTTGGTCGACCCCATCGATCGGGCGGTCACTGGGCAGCTCGGCGCCTGCTGCATGCCCCAGGGTGGTGAACAGGTCGGATATCTGCACGATGTCGTTGCTGACCATGCCAATGGGCGCCTTGCCAGGCCAGCGGAGGATGAAAGGTGCGCGCAGCGAGGCCTCCATGGCAGTGAAGTAGGTGCCGCGCCAGGGACCGTTGGCGCCTTCCCACGGGCTGGTCGCCTCGCCACCGTTGTCGCTGGTGAAGATCACCAGCGTGTTGTCGGCCACACCGGCCTCGCGCAGCGCATCAAGGATGCGTCCGGTGTTGTCGTCCATCTCCGCCAGACCATCGGCCCAGGAGCCATTACCGGTGCGCCCTTCGAAAGCCGGATTGGGCATGACCGGCATGTGTACGAGTGAGTAGGGGATGTAAGCGAAGAACGGCTTGCCTACTTTGGCGTTGCGCTGGATGAAGTCGGTTGCCCGGCGGGTGATCTCAGCATCCAGGGTGCGTCGTGTCTGCAAGGTCAGCTCTGCCACTTTCTTCGCTGGCTCGCCCGCACGCGCCTCGTAGATGTATTGCGGTGGCACCAGCGACGGGCTCCATCCCTGCTGGCTGCCAATGGCCGGCGTCAGCCCCTCCATGTGATCGGAGCCGGACCACATCGCTTCATCGTAGGTGCGCGGCACGCCGTACCATTCGTCGAAGCCCTGGTGTGTCGGGAAGCGCGCTTCGCTGCTGCCCAGATGCCATTTTCCCCAGATACCGGTGGCGTAGCCACGCCTGGACAGGACTTCGGCGAGGGTTACCTCCCACAGGGTGAGCCCATCCGGCGCTCCGCCCGAGGGGATGCGAGAGGTACCGGAGCGAATCGGATAGCGGCCGGTCATCAGGGCCGAGCGCGACGGTGTGCACTGCGCCTCGACGTTGAAGTTGGTCAGGCGCACCCCCTCTGCAGCGAGCTGGTCGATCCGCGGAGTCGCTGCACCGCGCAGGACGCCACCGCCATAAGCGCCGAGCTCGCCATAGCCGAGGTTGTCCATCAGGATCAGCACGATGTTCGGCTTGTCGGTGGACGAAGCGAGTGCCCAGGGGCAGATCAGCGTGCAGACGAACAGGCACAGCAGCGACTGGCGGGTCATGGCGTTCCTCGGGATGGCTTGCCGGATGAGGCCAAACGATCCCAGAACGGGGGGTATGCATATCGTCCTTGCGTGTCAGCATATTGTCCTTGCACGCCAATCGACGAAGTGCCACTGCTCTTTATCCGGGCGTGAGAGACAATGAAATGACAGCGAGGAACTGCCTCGCACTGGCCATGACAAGAACAACAACGAGCGACGCCTCATGTCTCGATTGAAACACACCATCTACGCCGAGGCCTTGCTGCAGACCCACGCGGCGATGTTTCGGCCTTTTCTCGCAGCGGCAGGGCTGGGGGAGGGCGTGCTCGACCACCCCGAGCGGCAGATTCCGCTGAGCAACTACGTGCAGCTGCTGGAAATCGCCGCCAGTGAGCTGGACCCCGCGCTGGGCCTCAAACTCGGTCTGGGCCATTTCAACACCACGCCTAACGCGACGTTGTTGGGCGGTTTCGGTCATGCGATCCGCGCGGCCGCCAACGTGCGTGCGATGCTCGACTTCGCGGAGCGCTACCTGGTCGTGCATGCGCAGGCCAACGAAGTGAGCTGGTCGACACTCGGCGAGCACCTGGCAATCCGCTACCGGATCAGCGACCCGAGCATCACCCAACGCCGGCAGGACGCCGAATATGCCTTCGGCGCGCTCTACAACCGGATACGCGAGGTCACGGGCGGCAAGTACGAGGTGTGCCGCGTCGATTTTGCCCACGAGCAACCGGACGACATCAGCGAGCACCTGCGGTCGTTCCCCTGCCAGGTGCGTTTCGGCCAGCCGGATAACCTCATGCTGTGGCCTGCGGCAATGCTCGACGAGCCGCTGCTGAGCGCCGACCCCCGGCTGTTCCAGGCCTTGCAGCCGGGCCTGGAAGAGGCCCGCCGGCAGCGCCTGGCTGATACTGACCTGACCGCTCGGTTGGGACTGGCGATAGAGACGTGCCTGGGAAGTGGCATCAACCTGGATGACATCGCCGGCCAGCTGTGCATGAGCAAGCGCACCCTGCAACGTCGCCTGCGCGAGCTTGATCTGGAGTTCAACGATCTGGTGGAAGAGATTCGCCAGGCCCTGGCTGTGGACCTGGTGCGTCGCTCCCCGGCCAACCTCACGGAAATTGCCACGCGGCTGGGTTACAACGAGTCCAGCTCCTTCACCCGCGCATTTCGCCGCTGGACCGGCTTCACGCCGCGGGAATTCCGCCAGCAGGCCGCACGCGGTTGAGTTCCCAGTGATCGCCTTGTACAGGCGATCACCGGGCGTGCCTCAGCCGAGCAGCTTGTGCGCCCGCAGCGCCGCTTTGCCACCGGCGGCAATGGCGCCATCGATGAAGCCGCGCCAGCCTTCGCCATGGTCGCCCTGGCCGAACAGCACGCGGCCGCGATCCTGCTGGAAGTGGTCGTAGTACTTGCCGAACCACTTGGGCTTGTAGCTGCAGTAAGTGCCGAGGGAGTAGGGGTCGAGGGTCCATTCGTAGCCGTAGCACTCTTCAACCTGCATGCCAGGGAAGAAACCATCGACGACTTTCTGCACCGCGTCGCGGTCCTGGATATCGAGCTTTTCCGGGTCGCTGCCGAAACCGACGAAAATCGTGTGGTCCTCGGCCTTGGCATAGGTCACCAGCAGGCTCAGCGGCTGGTGCGAGTCAGCGATGCCGAGCATCTTGCCTTCCACCGGCAGCTTGCCACGGGTCTTGATGAAGACTTTCACACCACTACCGGAGTGACGTTCCTTGGCGGCCTCCACCAGCGCCGGGTCCAAGGCAGGGGAGAAGCCAATACGCGGCAGAACGTTCATCGGCACGGCCACGATGACCGCACCGGCACTCAGGGTTTCACCCTGCT
This sequence comes from Pseudomonas sp. PDNC002, assembly GCF_016919445.1. NCBI lineage: Bacteria > Pseudomonadati > Pseudomonadota > Gammaproteobacteria > Pseudomonadales > Pseudomonadaceae > Pseudomonas > Pseudomonas sp. PDNC002. The sequence goes on from NZ_CP070356.1 coordinate 4,347,211, forward strand.
GCGTGGTGATCAGCACGCGGTCGCCCTTGTCCTCGACGTGCTTTACCGGGGTGGACAAGCGGACCTCGGGCTTACCTTCCTCGAGCATGGCGTTGATCAGGCTGATCGTGCCGTCCTTGAAGCTGTAGTGCCCCAGCGAATCGATGAACAGCGACAGGTCCCAGCCGGGCAGAGACCACCAGCGCAGGGCATCGACATAGGAGGCCTTGTCGCTGGAGGTATGGGCGGCGCCGCCGACATAGGCATCGACGATGGTGCGCTGCAGCGGGGTGAGCTTGAGCGCGTCGTAGCGGTCGGCCGCGGTCATGGCATCGGCGGCGCTGATCGCCTCCCAGGTGTGGGCGGCATCGTACGGCCGCTCCCACATGCGCCGGCCTTCGGCAAAGTAGGCCTGAACCGCCTCGGCGACGGTCACCAGGTCTGCGCCCTTGAGTTCAACGCCCTGGCCTTCGTGCTGGACGTAGATGACCTGTTTGTCTTCAACGAAAGGCTCAGGCGTTTCCTTGAGCTGCAACCCGTAGCGCTGCACTTCGCTCCAGACGAAAGGCTGCGTCCAGTGGATCCAGGTACCGCCGAGCTCGATGTGGTGCCCGGCGAACTGGCTGCTGAAGGTTCTTCCGCCGAGACGGTTACGGGCTTCCAGCAGCAGAGTGCGGTAGCCCTGCTTGCGGCTGTCGCGCGCGGCGGTAACGCCGGCAAAACCGCCACCAATGACGATAACGTCGTAGTCGCAGTCCTTGGCACGCAGCGGGCGCGCAGTGTCCTGCGTCGCTGCTAGCGTGGCGTTCGCGCCAAGTGCCGCCACTGCTCCGGCAGCGCTGACCACTCCAGCGTTACGGATGAAGGAGCGGCGACTGACGCCAGTGGGTTGCTCGTCTTGCGGAATATCGTGCATTGCAGGCCTCGTTGTCATATAGGGGGCGCCTTGCAGGCGCCGTGACGAAACGATGGCAGTTGAGGGGCGTGGGCATATCGCTCGAAGGCGCCAGGCTTTTGCCTTCCGGCGCCAACCCTGCTTCGAGCCTCGTCAGAGCGAACCGACCAGTTGCCCGCCGTCCACGGCAATCACCTCACCGCTCATGTAGGCGCCGGCCTCGCTGGCCAGCAGAAGGAACGGGCCTTCCAGTTCCGCCAACTGGCCCAGGCGGCGCAGCGGTACGGCGTTGCGGATGTAGGCCTGGCCTTGTTCGCTGTCGAAGTAGGTATCGTTCATCTCGGTCTTGAAATAGCCCGGTGCGAGAGCGTTGACGCGTATGCCGTGGCGCGCCAATTCCAGTGCCAGAGACTTCGTCAGTTGCACCACGCCGGCCTTGGCCGCGCAGTAGTGGCTGTAGCCCGTCCCGACACGCAGGCCGAGCATCGAAGCGATGTTGACGATACTGCCCGATACGCCTGCACGCACCATGCGCTGGGCGGCGCACTGTGCCACGCGCCAGACGCCATCGAGGTTGGTGGCGAGCATCGCGCGCCAGTCTTCCTCGCTGATCTCCAGGGCGCGCTGGCCATTGCCGATACCGGCGTTGTTGAGCACCACGTCGACCACACCGAAAGCCTTCTCGGCAGCGGTGAAGGCTGACTCGACGCTTTCCCGGCAGGTGACGTCCATGGCGACCGCGATGGCACGCCCTCCCTCCCAGCCCAGGTCGGCAGCCAGATGTTCGAGGCGATCAATGCGCCGCGCCGCGAGTACTACACGGGCACCAGCCTGGCTGGCGACTCGCGCCAGGTGCGCGCCGATACCGCTGGAGGCACCGGTGACCAGCACGGTCCTGCCAGCCAGAGAGAACAGATCATCCCGCATCACAGCACCTCGAACAGGCCGGCCGCACCCATGCCGCCACCGACGCACATGGTCACCACTACGTACTTCACCCCACGGCGTTTTCCTTCGAGCAGGGCGTGCCCAACCATGCGAGCGCCACTCATGCCGTAGGGGTGGCCGAGGGCGATGGCGCCGCCATTGACGTTCAGGTTTGCGTTGTCGATGCCCAGCCTGTCGCGGCAATACAGCACCTGGCAGGCGAAGGCTTCGTTCAGCTCCCACAGGCCGATCTCGTCGACTTTCAGGCCGTGCTGCCTGAGCAGTTTCGGCACCGCGAGCACGGGGCCGATTCCCATTTCCTCCGGCGCCAGGCCGGCCACCGCGATGCCCCGATAGATGCCCAGCGGCTGCAGGTTACGTTGCTCGGCCAGGCGCGCATCCATCAGCACGCACGCACTGGCGCCATCAGACAACTGGCTGGCGTTGCCGGCGGTGATGCTGCCATTCTCGATCACCGGCCTGAGGCCCTGGAGATCGTCCAGGGTGGTCTGTGGGCGATTGCCTTCGTCACGCCGCAGCTCCATCTGTTCCAGGCTGGTGACGCCGCTGGCCTTGTCAACGACCTGGCGAGTCACGCTGACCGGGACAATCTCGCCTTCGAACAGGCCGGCCGCCTGGGCGGTGGCCGTGCGCTGCTGGGATTGCAGCGCATACTCGTCCTGCGCCTCACGGCTGATGTTGTAGCGCAGCGCGACCAGCTCCGCGGTGTTGAGCATCGGCATGTAGGCACATGGCTCATGCTGCAGTACCTGGTTGTCATGGAACTCGCCGACCCATTGCATGTGGCGGTTCTGCACCAGGGAAATGTGCTCCTGGCCGGCGCCGATGGTGACCTGCATGCCATCCACCATGATCTGCTTGGCAGCGGTCGCGATGGCCATGAGGCCCGAAGCGCACTGGCGGTCGAGGGTCTGGCCGCTGACCGACAGGGGCATCCCGGAAGCCAGCGCACTCATGCGCCCCAGGTTCCAGCCAGCAGTGCCGGCAGGCATGCCCGTCCCCAGCACAAGATCTTCGATTTCGCCGGCATCGATACCGGCACGTTCGACGGCCGCACGGATGGCGAAGGCGGTCATGGTCGGTGCTGTGGTGGCGTTGAATGCCCCGCGAAATGCCTTGGCGATAGGCGTGCGGGCAGTGGAGAGAATCACGGCTTCTTTCATGGGCTGATCCTGAGGCGAAGGGGCGACGGCCGCCCAAGGCGGCCGTGCAGTCAGATTTTCTCGATGCGGGTCTTGCCGGCTGCAACCAGGCGCTCCAGCAGCGGCGCAGGCTGGAACCAGCGCTGGCCATAGGTGCCGAGGCTGTCGCGATAGCGGTGGATGCCGTCCAGCACCTTGTCCAGGCCGAGTTGCTCGGCATAGTGCAATGGCCCGCCAACCCAGGCGGGGAAACCGTAGCCGTTGGTCCACACCAGATCGATGTCGCCAGCGCGCAGGGCAATGCCTTCGTCGAGCAGCTGAATGCCCTCGTTGATCAGCATGAACAGGCAACGGTCATGGATTTCCGCATCGCCAATCAGCCTGCGCTCGACTTGCAGTTCACTTGCCAGGCGTTCAGCCAGGGCTACCACTTCATCATCGTCACGGCGCTGGCGGCCTTCGTAGAGATAAAAACCGCGGCCGGTCTTCTGTCCGTAGCGTCCCAGGGAGTAGAGCGCGTCGCCGACTCGGTAGTAGCTCGCGTCGTCGGCGAAGGCCGACCGGTTGGAGTCACGCACCAGGAAATTCACGTCGATCCCGGCCAGGTCGGTCATCGTCAGCGCGCCCATGTTCAGCCCGAGGTCGGTGAGAACGCCGTCCACCCGCGCCGGCGTCGCGCCTTCGAGTACCAGCCGGTGTGCCTCGCGGTTGTAAGGTTCGAGCATGCGGTTGCCGATGAAGCCGAAGCACACTCCGGAGACTACCGCCACCTTGCCAATGCGCTTGGCCAGCCGGAGTGTGGTCGCCAATACATCGGGCGCGGTTTCACGGGCGCGCACCACCTCCAGCAGCCGCATCACGTTGGCCGGACTGAAGAAGTGCAGGCCGATCACGTCCTGCGGTCGGCGCGTCACCGCGGCGATGGCATCGACATCGAGACTGGAGGTATTGCTGGCGAGAATTGCGCCGGGCTTACATACCTCGTCAAGAGTGCGGAACACCTGCTGCTTGATCTCGAGCTTCTCGAACACTGCCTCGATCACCAGGTCGGCATCGGCGATATCGGCGTAGTCCAACGTGCCGACGAGCAGTTGCATGCGTTGCTCCAACTGTTCGGCATTCAGCTTGCCACGCGAGACGCTGCTCTCGTAATTGCGGCGAACGTTGGCCAGGCCGCGCTCGAGAGCTTCAGACTTCTGCTCGAGGACCACGACGGGAATGCCGGCGTTGGCAAAGTTCATCGCGATGCCGCCACCCATGGTGCCGGCGCCGATCACCGCGACCTTGGCGACTGGCCTCAGGGCGATATCCTCGGCGATACCGGGAATCCGACCTGCCTCGCGCTCGGCGAAGAATAGGTGCCGCAGAGCTGCCGATTGCGCGGAGTCCTCGGCCTGCTTGAACAGTGCCAGCTCTCGCTCCAGCCCTGCCTGCAACGGCAGAACGCAAGCGGCTTCCACCGCGGCAAGCACCAGGCGCGGTGCCAGGCGGTTCTTCCAACGCGGTTCATGGGTTTGCCGGTACTGCTGGAAAAAGTCCTCCGCCACGCTCGCGGCAGGCTCGGCGAAGGGTGTCTGCCGGCGGGCCGGGGCCAGGTCGCCCAGCAGATCAAGGGCAAAGGCGCGAGCGGCTTCGACCAGTGTGTCGGCACTGGCGGCGAGTCGATCCAGCAAGCCCAGTTCCAGAGCCCGGTTGGCGTCGATTGGCAGGCCGGAAATCATCATGTCCAATGCTGGCGCGACGCCGATCAGACGCGGTAGACGCTGGGTTCCCCCAGCGCCGGGCAGCAAGCCCAGGCTGATTTCCGGAAGGCCCAGGCGCAGTGAGGGTTCGCCGATCCGGTAGCCGCAGGCGAGGGCGAGTTCCAGTCCGCCTCCCAGTGCCAGGCCGGACAACGCGGCAATCAGCGGCTTGTCCAACTGGGTGAGGCGACTCAGCAGATCGGGCAACGAGGGCGCAGCGAACGACGCCGCGCTGCCGAACTCGCTGATGTCTGCGCCCGCGCTGAACAGTTTGCCGTCGCCATGCAAAATGATCGCGCGCACGCTCGCATCGCTTGCGGCACGCTGGCAGGCATCGAGGACAGCGGCGCGTAATGTCTGGCCGAGGGCGTTGACTGGCGGGCGGGCGAGTGTGATGAGGGCCAGGCCGTCCTCGACCTGATAGCGGATCAATGAATTCATCGTGGCTCCGGGAAGTGGTGATAGGGAAGGGGACTCAGAACCAGGCGTCACGCATGTCCAGGCTCACGCGATTGCCGGCCAGCAGCAGGCGTGACTGGGCTTCCAGTGGTGCCAGTTCCCAGTCCATGAAGTAGCGCGCCGCCTGCAGCTTGCCCTGGTAGAAATCGACCTCAGGGCCCTGTGCGCCGGCAGCGAGCGCGCGGCTGGCGAGCAGCGCCATGCGCAGCCATAGCCAGCCGACGATCACTCGACCGAACAGGTCGAGGTAGACGGTGGCGTTGGCCAGCCCGTGCCGGGCGTCTTCGGCAACTTGTGCCTGCAGTTCGCGGGTGACGTCTTCGAGATGCTGCAAGGCCTCGCCCAGCTGTGCCGCCAGGGGCGCACAGACAGCGTCGGTGGCCGCATCGGCCAGGGTGGCGAAGGCGCGATCGAGGAACAGCCGGTAACCGTCGCCGCCGCGCGGGCCAAGCTTGCGCCCGAGCAGGTCGATGCCCTGGATCCCCTCTGTGCCTTCATGAATGGGATTCAGGCGGTTGTCGCGGTACAGCTGCTCCAGCGGATATTCGCGGGTATAGCCGGCACCGCCCAGTACCTGGATGCCGATATCAGAGGCCTGGGTGGCGTAACGCGAAGGCCAGGACTTGACCATCGGCGTCAGCAGATCCAGCAACTCGCCAGCGTCGCTGCGCGCCTTCGTGCACGGCGCGGTATGCGCGTCTTCCACCAGGCTGCTGGCGTACAGGCACAGCGCAAGACTGCCCTCGGCATAGACCTTCTGCTGCAATAGCATGCGGCGCACGTCGGCGTGCTCGATGATACGGACCTGGGGAGCGTTTTCTGCCCTGGCACCGGGCAGGCGCCCCTGTGGTCGCTCACGGGCATAATCCAGGGCATGGTTGAAGCTCTGGTAGCCGAGGCTGGCGGCGGCCAGCGCCACGCCGATGCGCGCCTCGTTCATCATCTGGAACATGTAGCCCAGGCCCTGGTTGGCCTCGCCGACCATATAGCCGACGGCGCCTTCGCCTTCACCGAAATTGAGCACCGTCGAGGTGGTGTTGCGGTTGCCCATCTTGTGCAGCAGGCCAGCCAGCGCCACATCGTTGCGTGCGCCCAGGCTGCCGTCGGGGTTGACCAGCAGCTTCGGCACCAGGAACAGCGAGATGCCCTTGGCGCCGGCCGGCGCGCCGTCGATGCGGGCCAGGACCATGTGGACGATGTTCTGGGTCAGGTCGTGGTCGCCGCCGGAGATGAACATCTTCTGCCCGAACACGCGGTAGGTCCCGTCACCAACCGGACGCGCGGTGGTGCGCAGGTCGCCTAGCGCAGAACCTTGCCCAGGCTCCGTCAGCGCCATGGTGCCGCTGAACCGGCCATCGAGTAGCGGCGGCAGGAATCGCTGGCGCAACTCGTCGGCGGCGAAGCTCTTCACCAGGTTGCCAACGCCGATGGTGAGAAAGGCGTAGGCGGTGGTTCCCACGTTGGCAGCATTGAAATAGGCCATGCAGGCTCGCAACAGCACTTCCGGCAACTGCAGGCCGCCATCGGTGGCGTCATGGTGCGCGGCGCCAAAGCCGGCGGCTGCGAAGGAGTCCCAGGCTCTGCGGGTGTCTTCCAGCAGGTGTACCCGTTGCCCGTCGAAGGTCGGCTCCTCGGCGTCGGCGCTCTGGTAATGCGGGGCAAAGTACTCGAGCGCGATGGTCCGCGCGGTGTCCAGCGTGGCGCGGAATACTTCGATGTCATGCTCGGCGTAACGGGGGCGTTGCAGCAGCGCCTGGCTGTCTAGCAGCTCGTACAGCAGGAATTCTATATCGCGTTCGTTGAGCAGTCCGGCGGCCATGGCGTCCTCGTCCAGAGTCGCCCGCAGACTCCGTGATGGAAGAGCGGGCGGTGATGGACGAAGTGAAACGCGAACATGCCGGTCCTCACACCCCCAAGGGTGGCCTTGCAGCCCCTCCCATTGTGAGGGGAGGGGGGCTGCTAGCTGGCGACCGGAGAGACTGTCGCGCTAGTGGTAATTCCAGGACCTTGAGGTGTTTATTGGTGAACCAGTCTGTGTGCCCGTCAATGCGCGCACCGTCCTGCATTAGCACGCGCTGACTGTTTTTGATACGAGCGTCGGCTATGGGAGCAGAAGGTGCCTCGCTCAGAAGTCTGCTACCGACCCAAAGCGGACATCTACATAACTTGATGCTTGGGTTAAGCATCCGGTTGCGCCTACTGCGCAGGGTCGATGTTTTCGTCCTCCCCCGGGCGAAAACCGTCATTCAGGGCTCACAGAGCCGAACAGCTCGCCACCTGTTCCCGCAACCACCTCAAACTCGGATCGGCATCGAATCGTGAATGCCAGTAGGCCATCAACTCGGGGACGGGGAATTCGATCGGTGGCTCATGGCAAGTGAGCCCGAAAGACGCCGCGAAAGCCTCGGCAATGGGGGCTGGGAGATTGCAGATGTATCCCGTCTGTGCGGCAATCACCGGCATCGCCATGAAGTTCTGCACCAGCACGCCAATGCGTCGCGCGAGGCCTTTGGCTCGCAGTGCCTGGTCGATGATGTTGTCATCGCGCTGATGCACTTCGATCATCACCTGCGGCCTTTGGAGGTAGAGGTCGAGAGGGAAGGGGCCTGGCGGGAGGCCTTCGCGCTGCCAGATCAGTGTGAGCAGAGAGACGGTAGTGACCAGCTCGTTGCGCAGCCCGGCACCGAACGTCATCGGCGTGCTGAGGACCAGATCGATCTCGCCACTTTCCAGTGACGCCGCCACGCTGCTGTTGGGCGGAAGTGGAACCACCTCGATCATGACACCGGGCGCCTCGCGGGCGATGGCCTGAATCAGCTTCGGCAGGATTAGGAACTCCACGAAGTCGCCGGAGGCGATGCGGAACTTGCGCTTCATCGAGGCCGGCACGAAGGGGCCGGAACCCTCCAGTGCTTCATCGAGTCGAGACAGCGCATCTCGTACCGGGCCGATCAGTTCGGTGGCGCGTGCAGTCGGCACCAGGCCTCCACGCCCGATCACGAACAGCTCGTCACCGAGCCGCTCGCGCAAGCGGCGCAGCGCATGGCTGACAGCCGACTGACTGAGCGAAAGGCGCTCGCTTGCTCGGGTGACGCTCTGGGTATCCCACAGTGTGGCGAAGACCACCAGCAGGTTCAGGTCGAGCGTTCTTGTATTAATTTTGTGCATTCAATGGATGCTACATATTCACTTCCTTCATCGCAAAGGCTTTGCTGTAGTGGGGCTTCACTTCCTCTGCGTGAGAGTCCCAATGAATAACAAGAAGCCCTTGCAGATGGGTTGGTTCATCCCGACCATCGGTGACACCACGGCCTTCAGTGATCCGAGCAAAAGTATCCCCCAGTCTCTCGAACACTTCGAGAATGTAGCCTTGGCTGCCGAGCAGGCAGGGTTCGATTACGTGCTGGTCCCTGTTACTCCATTCTGCTGGGACGCTTGGGTTACCGCCTCGTTCATCATCGCTCGCACCCGCAAGCTCAAGGCCCTGGTCGCTGTGAAGCCCGGCTTCATCCATCCGGTGGCGCAGGCAAAGATGTTCGCAACCTTCGACCAACTCTCTCAGGGGCGCATCTATATCAACCTGATCGCGGGTCTTAGTGAGAAGGACGCTTATGCGGAGGGGCAGATTGCTTCGAAGGAGGAGCGATACGAGCAACTCGAAGAGGAAGTCGAGCTAATGAAGCGCCTTTGGACGGAAGAGGGCGTTGAATACAACGGTAAGTACCATCAGGCGCACGGCCCGAAAGTCATACCGGCGCCTTTCCAGCGGCCTCATCCGCCGTTCTTCCTCGGTGGTGGTTCGGAGCACGCCGCGGAGATTTCGGCGAAACACTCCGCCGTTCACCTTTTCTGGGGCGATTACCCGGAACGTATCGCTGAGCAGATCAAGGAAATGCGCAACCGCGCAGCCAAGTACGGCCGCGGTGATGACATCGAGTTCGCCATGCGCCTGCAGATCATTTGCCGGGAAACGGAAGAGGAGGCATGGGCCGCGGCGGATACGCTGGTCAACGGCGCGGATGCGGGCTGGGTCGAGCAGGTGAAGACCATGATGGCCGAGTCCGTTGCCAACCAGAGGATGAAGGAGCTCTCCAGAACCGTCGGCCGCAAGATGACACCGCACCTCTGGACGGGCATCACCGAAGTGCGCCCCGGAGCCGGAATCGCTGTTGTGGGCAATCCACAGCAGGTCGCCGATCAGCTCATGGCATTCGTCGATGCAGGCTGCAGCGGTTTCTGTCTCTCCGGCTATCCGCACCACGAAGAGGCTGAACGTTTCGGACACCTGGTCATGCCACTGCTGCGTCGCTGATCCACGTACCACCCCAATAACAAGAATCAGCTTCCGGCCAGCGCCGGAAGCGTTGGAGCCCTTGACGATGCCAATCTCGACCATCGATCCCAAGCAATTCCGCCAGGCGCTCGGCGCCTTCACTACCGGCGTGACCATCGTGACCACATGCGGCCCTGATGGGCTGGACTATGGGTTGACCGCCAACAGCTTCAACTCGGTTTCGATCGATCCTCCCATGGTCTTGTGGAGTATCAACAAGGACTCGTCATCGGCGTCCGCCTTTACCCAGAGCTCGCATTTCGCGGTACACATCCTGGCGACCGATCAGGAGCCGCTTTCCAACCGTTTCGCCAGGAGCGGCACCGACAAGTTCGTCGACCTGGAGTTGCAGCGTGGCGTGAAGCATGTGCCCTTGCTCGACGGTTGTTCCGCGCGCTTCCAATGCAAGACCGCCTATCAGTATGAAGGTGGCGATCACATTATTCTGGTAGGCGAGGTACTGGCATTCGATCGTTTCGACAAGGCACCACTGGTGTTTCAAAGCGGAGGATATCGACGACTGGTGCCTCCTGCTCCTCGTGAAGAAGCAAGCGTCAACTACGGCGAAAACTGGTTGGGGTTCCTCCTCGGTCGAGCCTATTACCAGCTGCAATTGCCGATCCGCCAGCATCTGAGGGCACAGGGCATGCTGGAGGGCGACTTCGAGCTGCTGGGCTTCCTGACCTTCAGCGAAGGACGTCTCCTGGATGAGCTGCGAGCCTTGGTCGAGTTCACCGGCAAGGCCCTGGATGAGGAGCGCCTGGAGAGCTGGCTGCAGGAGGGTCTGCTTTGCCTGCAGGAGGGGCGCGTCATGTTTACCGACAAAGGGCGCCAGTTAGCTATCCAGTGGTTGGCCCAGGCCAAGTCGGCGGAGATAAGGGCCCTGGAGGCGCTCTCCCTCGACGAGTCACAGCAGCTCAAATCGCTGATCGAGCGCGTGATCCGGCAAACAGGAAGCGAACTGCCGCCTCATTGGCGCAAGGAAAACATCTGGCGGGACAACAACCTCTGGCAGCAGACCAGCGCCGCTCAGTCTGCTGGCTAATGCGGCGCCGTGCGGTTCCACGCCGCACTTTTGCAACCACTAGAACCAGCCGTTGAGGTGTACCGTCGATGTCCAGCACAACAACCATGCAGGCCTCTGGGATGCCCTGTTCCGCACAAGAACTGCCCAGCCGCGGCAGGGCCAATTATGCTCTAGGCATACTGCTGCTTGCCTACGTTTTCTCCATCATGGACCGCCAGGTGCTCAGCCTGCTCGTAGGTCCGATCCAGCAATCACTCCATGTAAACGACTCCTGGATGGGGCTGCTCCACGGCTTCACTTTTGCGGCGTTCTATTCGCTGGCTGGCTTACCGATTGCGAGGCTGATCGACCGTGGAAACAGGCGACTGGTCATCACCGTGGGCATTGGCCTGTGGTGCATGGCGACCGCCGCCAGTGGCCTTTCCACGGAGTTCTGGCATCTGCTGCTGGCTCGCGTTGGCGTAGCGGTGGGCGAAGCGGTGCTGCTCCCCGGAGCGGTGTCTCTGATCAGTGACCTTTTCCCGGCGGAGAAGCGTGGCCGCGCACTTGGCGTGTTTGGTGCCGGCGGTCCCGTAGGCGTCGGTGCCGGTCTGCTCGCGACTGGGCTGGTGCTCGGTTACTTCAACGCTCACCCCCTGACCTTGCCCTTGATTGGCCCCCTGGCCCCTTGGCAGGCCACCCTGATGTCGATTGGCCTGCCCGGCATGCTCGTGCTGTTGCTGATGTTTGGCGTGCCTGAGCCGCGTCTGGATCGTGAGATGAGCAACACCCAGGCCATCAAGGCGCCAAGTATTCCACTCAGGGATGTAGCGCAGTTTCTGCGAGCAAACCGGCGCACCTTCGTCGCCATTCTGATTGGCATGGGCTGCTATAACGCGGCGGTTTATGGTGGCGGCGCCTGGGTCCCGACCTACCTCGTCCGTGAGTTCGGCTGGAGTTATGCCAAGGCAGGCACCGTGATGGGGTTGGTCATGTGCGTCAGCTCGCCCCTTGGCGTGCTGGGGGCCAGTTGGTTGGGCGAATTCTGGCGCAGGCGCGGCGTGGTCAATGGCAACCTGAGAGTCGCTATTCTCGCCAGCACCCTGCTCCCCCTGTGTGCCACGCCCTTGCTTCTGGCACCCAATGCGCCCCTGGCGATTCCGTTCCTCGCCCTTTCCGCCGCCTTGTGGGTCTGTCTGTTCGGCATTGGCCCGGCTCTCATAGTCGAAATAGCACCGGCCCCGATGCGAGGGCAATTCATCGCCCTGTTCACGGGTGTTCTCAACCTGGTCGGAGTGGGAGTCGGCCCCTTGTCGATCGGCCTCATTACCGACTATGCACTGGCTGATCCCGCGGCCATACGCTACTCGATTCTCTTCCTGACGCTGCTCGCCTGTGCACTCGCCTGCCCGCTTCTGCTCCTTGCCCGGCGGAGCTTCAGACTCACCACGCTGCATGCTCGGCAGTGGCACCCCGCGAACACCACTCCACCCCTGAATCCGCCCTCCGGAGAACACCCATGAAAACCCTTCAAGGCACCTGTTTGTGCGGCAGCGTTCAATACTCCAGCTCCCAGGCCCCCACCATGACCGCCGTCTGCCATTGCAGCGACTGCCAGAAGCAGTCGGGTAGCGCCTTTTCGGTCAACGTCATGATCCCGGCCGAGGGGTTCCAGGTGAATGGCCTTACCCTGGCCAGCTATCGTGTGCAGGGCGGCAGCGGCATGCAGGTGCGACGATTCTTCTGCAGTCATTGCGGCTCTCCGCTGTATACCGAAATGGCTGCCATGCCGGGTGTCCTCGCGGTAAAAGCCGGGACACTGCGCAATTCGTCGACGGTCACGCCAAATCTGCACGTGTGGTGCGCGTCGGCCCAGCCGTGGGTGGCAATTGACCCATCCCTGCCTCGCTTCGAACACACCCCTTCCTGAGCCCGCAAGGTACCCTGATGAACGCTGCATCAGGGTGCTCGCGTACTCGTACCACTCTGCCCGCTTTCAACCTTGTCGGGGCACTCGACCGAAGCGGTAGATGGAGCGCCCTGAAGATCCTTTCGCAACCATTGAAGTTCGAGATTACGAGACGCGTCCTACATTCGACTTCCCTAAAGCTTACATCCTAATAAGAGTGATCCGGGGATAGTGACAGCACCTTCTGAGTAGCGCAGTTCAACGACTGACCTGAGAAGGGCTCTGCCACTTACGCTTCAGGAATACTCGATCATGAAAAAGCTCTTCATCGCCCCCGCCCTCGCACTTCTGTCGCTGGCCATCGCTCAACAGTCCCTGGCTTCGGATGGCACCATCAACTTCAATGGCCAGATCACCGACGTGACCTGCACCATCAAGGTCAACGGCGGCACTTCCTCCGCCACGATCACGCTGCCGACCGTGGCTGCAAGCGCTTTGAGCTCCGGCCCAGGCGCCACTGCGGGCGATACTCCTTTCAGCATCAATCTGAGCGGCTGTTCGACTGCGGACACGGGTACCGAAGCGGCACCCAAGGGAATCGCCGTTTACTTCGAACCCGCCGGCGGCTCGGTCAACGCGGCAGGTCGCCTGGATAACACTGACAGTACCGGTCCGGCGAACGTGAATATCGCCCTTTACAAGGCCAGCGCTCCCACGACTGCGCTGATCCTGGGTACTGCCCCGACCGCTGCGGATACCACCATCTCTGGCGCTGACCCGTCTGGTGCTGCGGAAGTCAAGTACGTGGCCAAGTACTACAACGCAGACGGTTCCCCGGCAGCACCGGGCGCAGTAGCAGCGCGCGTTGTCTATTCGATCGTGTACCCGTAATGCCGTTCCACCCAGCGAGTGCGCCGCCTATGCGGCCGCTCGCTACTCAGTCCGAGACACGCCATCATGCGATTTCCCCTCAGTACCCGCCGCACCCTGCAAGGACTGCTGATTGCCGGCTGCCTGCTTTGCTCCTACGTTTCCCAGGCTTCCGTGGTCGTCACCGGCACTCGCGTCATCTACGACGCCAGCCAGCGCGAAGTGACCATCAAGCTGAACAACGACGGCGCCATGCCTGCCCTGGTGCAGTCCTGGATTGATGACGGCGATGCTCAGGCCGGCCCCGATGTTGCCACCGCGCCCTTCATCCTGACGCCGCCCATTGCGCGCATCGACAGCAAGAAGGGGCAGACACTGCGCCTGCGTTACACGGGTCAGAAACTGTCGCAGGACAAGGAGTCCTTGTTCTGGCTCAACGTGCTCGAGATCCCGCCTACGGTGAGCGACGGCCAGAACAAACTAAAGATCGCCTTCCGCAGCCGCCTCAAACTCTTCTATCGTCCGGCCAAACTTCCAGGCGATGCCGTTAGCGCTGCCGGGAGTGTGCAGTGGCGCGCAGAGCGCAGCGGCAATGGCTGGGTTCTCGACTGCAGCAACCCGAGCCCTTACTACGTCACACTGAACCAAGTGAAAGTCGCCGGTATCGAACTGAAGATCGGTATCGACAACTCCCTGGTTGCGCCAGGCCAGCACCTGCGTCTCCCGCTCAGCGCCAGCGAGCCCCCGTCTGGCAACGTCAGCTACTCGACGATCAATGATTTCGGCTCTGTCAATCAGCACGAGCAGCCTCTGAAGCGCTGACACCGCGTTCCAACCCTCCTGCAACAAGCCCCTGTGGAGCATCGGGAAGGCCTCTGCGCGCCTGTCGAAAGGCGCGGGGAGAGGCTTTGCCCCGTTGAAGAGTGATGATGAAAATGAACCCTCGCCACCCCGGACCCTCCAGTTGCTCTGCTGCAGTGTTTGCGCTGAAGCCACTGATGCTGGCTTTGCTGATGGTCAACGGTTTCTGGCAGGGATCGGGCCTCGCGCTGGCCGGAGAAGGTGACAACCAGGAGGTCAACTTCGACAGCTCCATGCTGTGGGGACAGGGAGCGCGCAGCGTCGACCTGGATCGATACGCCGAGGGCAATCCGGTGGAGGCCGGCACGCACTCACTCGCCGTGTTCGTCAATGACGACTACTCGATCGGTACCTTCGATATCCGCTTCGATGCCGGGGACAAGCCTGGCCGTGCCAAACCCTGCTTCACTCCGGAGCTGCTCGATCGCCTGGGGATCGACCTGGAGAAACTGCCGCTTGCCGAAGGGCAACAGAAGCCGGATGCCGGGCAATGCCTGGATCTGCCGGCACGCATCTCCGGCGCCAGCTACAGCGTTGACACCGGCGAACAGAGCCTGCACTTGAGCGTGCCGCAGCTCTACATGCGACGTAATCCCCGTGGTTATGTCAGCCCCGAGCGCTGGGACCGCGGTGTCACCGCAGGTTTCCTCGACTACAGCGCCAATGGCTATGAAAGCGAGTTCAACGGCAAGAGCAACCAGAATGCCTATGGCAGTCTCAACATGGGTTTCAACATCGGAGACTGGCGCTTGCGCCAGCGCTCTTCGTTGAATTGGGACAACGAGTCAGGCAGCCGGCACGAAGTACTCAGCTCCTTTGCCCAACGCGACATCGATGCGCTGCGTTCGCAACTGACGATTGGCGATGCCTTCACCGACGGCGACCTGTTCGACAGCGTGTCCATGCGTGGCCTGCGCCTGGCGAGCGATGACCGTATGCTGCCTGACTCCCAGACAGGGTATGCACCGGTGGTGCGCGGCATTGCCTCCACCAATGCGCGGGTCACCGTGCGTCAGCGTGGCTACATCATCTACGAAACCACTGTGTCGCCCGGCGCCTTCGAGATCAATGATCTGAACCCCACCAGCGACAACGGCGACCTCGATGTCACGGTCACCGAGGCCAATGGCCAGGAAAGCCACTTCATCGTGCCGTTCTCCTCCGTCGCCCGTTCGCTGCGGCCGGGCGTCTCGCGCTACACGGCATCCATCGGCAAGGCCCGCGACCTGCAATATGATTACTCGCCGACCATTGCCCAGGGCACGTATCAGCGGGGCCTGACCAATGCCATCACCGGCTACACAGGCGTCACCGCGTCCGAGGATTACTCCGCGGCTACCCTGGGCAGCGTACTGAATACCCAGTACGGCGCCTTCGGCGCCGACATCACCAACGCCAGCACGGACTTGGGCAAGCAGAACTACACGGGCCAGTCGGTTCGTGTCAGCTACAACAAGGTCATGCCGGACACCGGCACTGACTTCACCCTGGCCGCCTATCGCTACTCCACCGATGGCTATTTCGGCCTCAGTGATGCCCTGACCGCGATCGACCAGGTGCAGGAACTGGGCGGAGACAGCAGCGAGCGAATCCGTCGCCTGCGTACTCGCAGCGAGGTCAACATCAACCAGCGCATCACCGACCGTGACTACTTCTACGTCAACGGCTCGCGCCAGGACTACTGGAACGACAGCGGCTATGACACCCAGCTCCAAGCTGGCTATACCCGCAGCTGGAGCTGGGGTAGCACCAGCCTGAGCATGGCCCGGACCCAGGACCCATTTGGCAAGTCGGAGACGCAGACGCTGTTCAGCGTCTCCATTCCGCTGGGCCGGGAGAGTGGCTACGGTTATCTGTCCAGCAGTGTCAGCCACAGCACCAGTGGTGCAAGCAACGTGCAGACCTCCTACAGCGGCAGCGCCGGGGAACAACAGCAGCTCAGCTACGGCCTGACAGCGAACCATGACCGCCCCAGCGACGGCGACAGTGCTTCAACGCTGAGCGGCAATGCCCAGTACCGCGGCTCCCGAGGGATGGTCAGTGGTTCGCTGAGCAAGAGTGCCGACTACCGCCAGGCATCGGTGGGCGTCAGCGGCTCGGTGGTGGCCCATCCGGCCGGAGTTACATTCGGCCAGAGCTTGGGCGACAGCATCGCCATTATCGACGCGCCTGGCGCCGCGGGTGCCCTGGTCAGCAGTGCATCGAACGTCTCTCTGGATGGCCGCGGCCAAGCGGTGGTGCCGTATCTGTCGGCCTACCGTCGCAACGAACTGGCGCTGGATCCCAAGGGGCTGTCCGACGATGTGGAACTCAAGACCACCAGCCAGGAAGTAGTCCCGCGCAGCGGCGCCGTGATGCTAGTCAAGTACGACACCATCACCGGCCGTGCGCTGCTGGTACAGAGCCGTCGCTCTGATGGCAGCTCGCTTCCGTTTGGCGCAAGCGTCTACGACCAGGAGGGCCGGGAAGTTGGCGCGGTAGGGCAGGGCGGCAAGATATTCGCTCGCGTCGATGCAGACGAGGGCCAGTTGCGGATCGGCCTGGGCGGCAAGGACAACAGCCAGTGCTCCATCAGTTTCAAGCTGCCACCCCGCGAGCAGGGAAAAAGCTCGAGTGTGCTGGACAAGATCGATGCGCCCTGCCTGTAAGGCGGGTTGCCGATATTACGTATAGGTACTGAATCATGAATATATTTACAAAGTGCTTCGGACAAGTCCTGCTTCTGACAATCGTGGGGCTAATGATGTCATCGCAGGTCCACGCGGGGATTACTTGTAGTGCGCCGGTGACACCGATGCTTACGGCAACCATTCCCAGCACTCCAATTACTACCGTTGGAAGTCCTACGGGGCGCTACCTGACAAACTGGGTGTACGGCCCTGCTTCGGGGTACTCCAGAATTTATAACTCATGTACAAATGCAAACAGGACATTGCAGGGGAAAATCACCCTCCCGTTGGAGGGGAGCAGTATTGACGGATATCCGATATATACAACCAACGTGCCGGGTATTGGTGTCGTTTTCAAAGGCCGCAGCCGGGACGCTGATCCAGGCGCGCCACTTCAGAGTGACTGGGTGGATATAATAACGGGTGTCACCGATTACTGGGATGCATCGTTCGGTGTGCGCCTCGTCTCTACAAGAAAAACCATTGTTTCCGGCACCGTTACATTGCCTGGGGTTATCGGCCAGTTGAAGGTTGTAGATAAGGCCGACCTGGCAGGAAGCAGCACAATCATCCCTATCAACTTGATGGTTGCCGGCAGTGCAACCTTTACGTCCAGGACCTGCTCAGTCAGCACTGGCTCACAAAATTTCTCAGTGCCTTTAGCCAAGATCAACAGCACAGCTTTCGGAAATATCGGGAGCACTGCTGGGAGTGCCAACTTCAATATTCAGTTGGAAGGCTGTTCGACCGGATTGAAGGTCTACATGACCTTCAGTGATAACAACAATGCTGCCAACACCAGCGATGTACTGAGCCTAACGCCTGGCCCGCAGTCGGCATCGGGGGTTGGAATACGCATCAACTACAATTCGCAGCCGGTAAGATTCGGTGTCGACAGCGCCGTAGCAGGAAACCCCAATCAGATATCCATCGCCACCACCAGTGGCGCCATGATGAACATCCCTTTCACCGCCGGCTATGTGAGGACTGGAACCATCATCGGTGGGGAGGTCAAGGGGGTTGCTACCTTCACCATGAGCTACCAGTAGCTGGTCGGTCTATTCGAGAATGGCTTGGGGCACCTCTAGATCCACCTGGACGATAGTGCCTTCGCCCAGTTGGCTGGTGATATGAATTTCCCCTTTCATCTGCTCAACGAGGCGACGGCAAAGTGCCAAGCCGAGTCCTGTGCCACTTTGTCGATAGCGCCCTGCGGACTGAATCTGCACAAATGGCTCGAATATCTTTGCTTGGTCATTTTCCGAGATACCGATGCCGGTATCCTTCACGCGTATGCGGATGATGACCGAGCCATCACCACAGCCGATCGCTCGGAGTCTGAAGGTGATCAAGCCTGTGTCAGTGAATTTGATCGCGTTGCTCAGCAGGTTATCCAGCAGGCGTTTGAACTGGACGGGGTCGATCCACACTTCAGGCTGCAGGACCTGTTGCAAGTCGACGATGAACTGCAACCCTTTCAGGCTAGCCTGTCCGACGAACTGGTCGGTAACTGATTCAGCCAGCATTCTCAGGTTGGTTCGTTCCGGTGCCAGCACGTGCTTATTGGCCTCGAACCTGGAAAGCTCCTGCAAATCATTGAGCATCGATTGCATCTGGTCCATGGACGCCTGCAGGACGGAGAGGCGCTCATGTTGCGTGGAGCTCAAGGCCTCATCCTTATGCAGTAGGCCGAGCATGGCGTCCGCGGTATTGAGAGGCGTGTAGAACTCGCGAGCCACGGCCAACATGAAGTGGCTCAGACTCCTCTGGCCGGAGTCGAGCAGTTCATAGGCATCGCGCAATTCGCTCATGAGCCGGGCCCGGGAACTGATATCTATGCTCCCCCCGATCACACCATGCAGTTTTCCGTCCTTATCGTGGTATGGCGTCAGCCAGGCATGTACCACCCGGCGCCCGCCTTTGGGTTCGATGGTGTAATCACCTTTCCACGGTTGATCCTCCCTAACGCAATCGAGCAGCTTTTCTTGGAGAAATTGAGCCTGCTCCGGTGGGTACCAATCGCCTTCCAGGACAGTCTTGCCCAACACCTCGTCCAAGCTGGCTCTGTGCATATCTAGTGTGGCTTGATTGCAGAGCAGCAGGCGCCCCTCCTGATCCCGGAAGTGGATTGGGTGAGGCATCGCATTGATCATCTGATGCAGCATTTCCAGGTGCTGGAGACGCTCCGGATCCAGAGTAAGCCCAGGTGCAGGCTGCATTTCCACATTGCCGGCGATCAAACCTTGGCCCCGTGCGATGTCGATCAGTTCAACCATCGAGTTCGCCTGCAGCTTCTGCATCAGGCGAAGCTTGTAGGTACTCACAGTTTTATTGCTGATCGACATCTGGCGAGCTATCACGGTGTTGCCGAGTCCTTGGGCTAGCAGATGCAAAACCGTCAACTCGCGTACCGAGAGCTTTTGCAGCTCTCCATCCTTGTTGGACGGGTTGACGAAGTTCCTCACGGTCCCCAGCGCGTGTACAGGGAAGTAGGTTTGCCCGTGGTAGATCGATGCAATCGCTGCCTTGAAGGTTTCCGGCCGTTCATGCTTGCTGACAAACCCTGCCGCTCCAGCCTGCAAGCAACGCCCGGCGTAGTACTCTGAGTCTTGGGACGTGACTACCAGGATTTTCACTGGGCTGTTTCGTTCTGATAGACGCTTGATGAGTTCCAGCCCCCCCAATTTGGGAATGGACAGCTCAAGCGTCATCAAATGAGGCTTGTGAGACCTGACAAGGTCCAGGGCATCCAAACCGTTATCGGCCTCGGCAACGACCTCGAAATTTTCAGCCTCTAGGAGCTGTCGGAGCGCATGACGCGTTACGGGGTGCTCGTCGACAATCAGTACCTTACGCATGGTCTAAAGCTGCCTGGACGGTGAATGATATTGGTGCTTTAGCACTAGACCCTTCGATCGCCAGGATAAGGATCGGTGTGGTCTTGCGCGCTCAGCCTTGGGTATAGCTTGTCTTGCAGGAGGTGGTGGGTTTTTGTGGTGCATGGCAATCAATAAAGGCATTGAAAAAATTTCCTGAACTGAAAGAGCTGGATTGTCTTTGCTAAGATATTTTTATGGGGGAAATTCCGTGAATAGCTGGTCTGCGGCTTTTTGATTTGGCATATCGACGATAATTAAAATATGCAGAATTGGTCCATCCGCGAGTGGATATTTTTAGGTCTTAAAGTTAAGGAGGTCTTTTGGGCGGCAGGAGGTCGTGGCGTGACAAGTCGCTTGGGAAATGAAATATTTATTTCAACTATTCAAAATTATTGCTGCAGGAGGATCTTTATGTAATTCTTTAAGTTTGGGGTGCTTTCATTTTATAATCATCTTTGTGCACATATCTGACACCGCTAGCGGGCGGCGCGATTTGCTCAAGAGACGTAGGATACATGTTGGGTCAGGGGAACTCTGCAATACTGCATTTATTGCGGCTATTCCCCTCCGAGTCAACCCGCAGCATGAAGTCTCTGACCTCTGAGTACTTCAGCGGCCCTGGCAGTTGCATGGATGTTCCGCTTGCAGAAAGTGGATTAAAGTGATGGGGCAGATACTGGCAATGGTATATCAATCCATTAAGGCTAACTCCGCTGAGGGACGTGCCATCAAGCGGTTCATTAGCGATGAGGCTTCCGCTAATGATCAGCACGTCGAAGGGCCGACCGGTGAAACGCCCCAGGAGACGGACCTCGTCTAGCGAAGTGGCTGTTGCGATGCGGTAGTAGCCCATCTGATTCAGAAGACGCTCCGCCTGCAACGACTCCGCGTGGAGGCGATCGGCGATCAAGATGCGCAATTGTTTGTTGGCCATTCCGTGGTTCTCAATCGGCACGCGGGTGAGGTTCCGCCCGGCTAATCGGACAGCGAGGGGCAGGTTCTCGGGATGGCCGACTGTCGATGTTTTCGCGACGGGCTGCGCGGCGCAAAAAGTGGTGGAGTGCACTGCCCATGAGCGGTTTGCAGAAGTAATAGCCCTGAACATGTTCGTAACCGAGCAGTTGTAGGTGGCGCAGGTGACTCTCACTTTCCACACCCTCCGCTATGACAGTCAGGCCCAGGGCGCGGCCGAGGGCGAGTGCGCTCGCCAGCACCCCGCCACATCGTGGATCGTCATCCAGCTCTGTGAGGAATTGGGCGTCCAGTTTCATTTCAGTGAAAGGAAGTTCAATCAAGCGCTCCAGCGTGGAATGGCCACTGCCGAAGTCATCAATGGCCAGACCGCAGCCAAGGAGCCGCAGTCGCAGGAGGTTGTCCAGGCTGATCGCAGGCATACGCAATGCACCAATTTCAGTCAGTTCGAAGGTGATCCGCCGTGGATCAGCTCCCTGACGGAGCAGGCGATGTGCGAGCTGGGCCGAGAAGCCTGGGCGTGAAAGTTGTACCGGCTCCACATTAAATGCGAGGTGGAACGGGTGATCTCCGAAAGACTGAAGGGCACAGATAGCTTGGTCGATCAAAGTGAAGAGAAGAGCGTCCAATAGGCCGTTACGGCGAAGCGCCGGCAGGAAGCAGCCAGGCAGTACGATCTCGCCATCTTCCCGCTGCCAGCGCGCCAAGACTTCGAAACCGGTAATCCCGCCAGTACTGACCGAAATTTTCGGTTGCAGCGCTGCTTTGATCTCGTCTCGGCTCAGCGCCCCGACAACATCCTCGTCACTGGGGATCTCGCGTATCAATGGCAGCGAAGGCGAGTCAATGCCAAGAGGATTGAACTCTTCGAGCAGGGCGTTCATGCGTTCATGGGTGGTTGGCCCGCCGTTCAACACCTTTAGCCCTTGGAGACGGAGCAAGCGAGCCAAGGTGGACCACGTGCCCGTCACCAGCTCGCCGATAACGGCGACGCCATAGGCGAGATGCTCTTGTGCCACTGTCTGGAGGAAGTTCAGCCGAGCCGCAGGATCGACACGAAGGTCGCAGACGAGCAGGTGGACCCCGCCGACTCTGCGCATTTGGCGCAGAGCGAGCCTATCGCTGGATCCCTCGAGTATGGTCGTGTAGCCAAGCCGGCGTAGTGATGTGGAGGCAATGGTGCGGTGAAGGCTGGGAGCTTGCAGATTAAAGGCGGAAAGCGGGCGCATGGGCCTGCTCCTGGAACAATGGAAGACGGCAGAATTCTGCTGGGCTTCCAAAGGTAAGGTATTGAAGCTTTTTTCCCTATTTGCTGTAGGACTTTTCCTGTAACTGTGGTTCTGTGAGGCCAGTCGACCTCCGACCTTAACGAAAGACTTGCCTGCAGCCCAATTACATGCCTTGAGGGCTTCGACTTGGAAGGGGCTTACTCTCGAAAGTCTGCTTCTGGCCGGTTGATGCCGTTGACGAGAGTCAGCTACGGATCCAGAGCGATCGCTCGTATCAGTAGGCAAGCTCTACCTAGCGACCTAGACCGAAGAGGGCTCGGTCGCAGGAAGACAGTGGGTCGCCGAGATCTGTTTCCGCGTATCAGCCCTCGCTATCTAGCTGCTCCGGGCCACTTCTTCAAAGCAAGGACCATCGTCCGCAGCATTGCCGGGACCGATTTCAGCTACGCACTATTCCAGTCTAGCCTGCGTGCATTTGCTGCCGTCCCAGCTAGCGAGTGCGAATGGATGTGCAATGCCGTCAGGGGAGGGCTCCGGTTCGGATCTTGCGCTAGGATCCCCCAGCGGGGAAATGAGCCACTTGGAAGCCATTTAAGACCCCTTAAACTCGCCATTCAGAAGGTGTCGATGAACGCAGCCATTCCAGAGATGCAGAACGTAAGCGATCGACCTCTTCATCTGCCCACCCTTCGAGCAACATTCGATTAACAGTACGATCTAAGACCTCTTGAATCAGCAGACGAACATGTCTGTCTGACAGGCCTGCGCGCCCCCTAAGCGTTCCTACTAACGGCGTCGTTTCACCCGCGCAGGGCAGGGGAGGCAGCTGCAAGTGTCGACGATATCGAACTAGGTAATTGTTAAAATAAGACTCGTGAAGCGCCGTCCTTCTCTCGCGTCCCTCGCTTCCATAGAGATGCAGCCACCAGGCTCCATGCTGATCGCAACAAATATCCCCCATGACAGGGATATGAACGCCTCGCCCAACAAGATCTAAGACATGTAAATTTAAATAGTATATTGTGGCTATTATGAAGAGGCTCCTTTCGTGATTCGGGTCATTATTTGCCATAAGGCAGGCGGTCTCCACAATATAAAGCCACTGCATACTTGTGATGGATCTGTCCAACCCATCCCTTGACCCACTCTGAGCCAAGTGCAACTCTCGCTTTATCGATAAAAATGGGTTTACTTCTGTCAGCCCGCTACGTATTGCGTGCATGTAAAAGCTGACGCAGACAGCAGTAGAGTGAGAAAGTGTTACCTGGCCAACCCTGTAGATAGGCAAGGGTGGGGCACTGCCGCGCTCTGAGGCAATCTTGGCTTCCTTTTTGGAAGTGGTTGCATTGAAAGGGCGCCAACTCTCGTTCACGACAAATATATCACTATCGCGCCTCACGCGACCGCCGACTCTTAAGAATCTAGACCTGGAGACTGGTCCAATCCATTCTGATGGGGGGGGGTGGTACAGAATTTAATGAAGTGACCGGCATCATATCCTTGCAAGCGTAATAATGGCTTGTGAGCCACCAGTAATGACCACAATAAAAGTCGCTCCGCATGAGTTCTATAAGACGAATAAGTTGAGTCACACTCGCAGTAGTCGTGAAGAAATGAGCGGACCGCGACATAACCCTCAATAGCCTGGCAGATTGGCGGGAAACCTTCTAGATACTCCCTAACAACGAGCCGCTCATTGCCAAGGCCATACGCGTCAAAGTCTAATTTCCGAAACTCATTTAGGGTGTCAAAAAGTGGCTGGGGCTGTTTCATTGTTGCCACCGTTGTCACTATCAGGATCAGTACGCTAACAAGGCCTGGGCAGCTCTCCTGCGCAGGCGAACCCATAGCGATTCGTTTGTCCGCAGGGAATGGGTAGTCAAGACAGAGCTGAGGAAGGGTGATAGGCCAGCGCTTCGGGGGCGGCTTTCCTCGATCATCCCCTGTAAAAGAACCTCTCCCTTACTGGGGTAGTGCCGAAGGATTTGCCCAGCAAGCGAGCGCACGTCCTCCCGTTGAGCAGGGTCCTGCTCCAACTGCGTCAACAGCTCGCGCGCAAGGACAATGGATCTGGTGCGTTCACTAGGCAAGGTCATGTGTACGCTCCATTGCAGAAGCCATGGCAAGCGCGAAGCAGGGCCGGGTTGCAGGAGCGAAAGCTCGTTACACACTTCGCGCATCTTGAACCATGCTACCCCCCAACGATGGGGGCGTCCACGAACCGCACTGAGCACAGTAGTGCATCCAGGGCAAACGACAGCCCTGATGACAGCCTTGCAGAACTAAAGATCTAAAACGGGAGGAGCGCTCCCATTTTAGATTTGTAGTGCACGATTTTTTAGAGATTTAGTTCAGAGAACTGAGCCGTACCAGGAGGAGGCTGTTTAAGGCCTGATATGTAATTTAACATAATATACATTATGCGAAGTTACGTATGGTGCGGCCAGGGTCGAGTGTCACAGATTTCGCGGCCGGATTTCAGCTCCCAGGCTGCTTTGCTGGCATCTTTGCGTTTCTCAGCGTTCAACGATGTCATGGCGGACCGTTTGGCTCTTGTCTCTTTGCGTCCCGAATTACGCCACGGCGAATCAGCCCCCACGAAACGCGATCCACTGCCAATCGTTTCCTGCGCTCTCGATTCCATCTTTTTAGCAGCAGACCTTCTCCGCGAGTTTCCCCGCGCCGAGCAAGGGCTGTCACGGACAGGATCCATTCCTGCGAAAAGCCGGCTCCTATCGACGCGCACCTCAATACGGCAACGCGTTACCAAAAACAGACAGGCTTTCCGGTAACCCGTTACCGCGGCGACGCACGGTGCATCAATCCATCACTACAAACTGGATCGGACTGCCCCCCGATGATGCCTGGTGCAGCACCACGTCGATCCGGTGAGCGGCATGCAGCAGAATTTCGGCATCGCTCTCCAGTAGCTGTGCTGCCGATAACAGCGCCGTAACCGTTCTGGGTGAGACGACTTCCCGAGCGGCCTCTCGTAATACCTCCACCACACAGGTTTCATTGAACGCTGTCGCCAACAGCACCTTCCTTAGCCGTTCCATCGTTTCCGCCTCCATGTCCTCCGTTGCTCAACGAGCAATGCAGGAATAGCCCCATTTTCGCCAAGGCACCGCGCAAACCGACGATTGGCGCGGCCTGCAGATGCCAGGGTTCGCGTAGAGAGATAACGCTGGCCGGCACATTTAGTAACGCGTTACTATTTCTCCAGTCATCATTATGTAACGCGTTACCAAAAAGGAAGCACGCCATGAAGGATGCCAAGGACAGAGCTACCCGCGATGCTTTCGAACCGCCGCGCAAAGGACGGCCCCGCAAGGACGGCGCGCTCACCAACGCGGAAAAGCAGGCAGCCTATCGCAAGCGCCGTGCGGAAGCCGGTGGTGGCGCGGTCATGCTCAATAACGAGGAAATCTGGCTGATCTGCCATGCGCTGGACGGCAAGGTCTGGGAAGCGGACCTGGAACAACGGCAGAAGCTGATCGAGAGGCTGCGTAAACGTGTCATCTGACTCGCCATCGCGACGCCGCTGTATATAACGGCGACTCGCGAACATCATGACTCAATGATCTGAAAACGAATCGAACATGCGCGGACGATTCCTTTCCGATGAACTGAATGCCCCGCATTCGTCCATTCAGCAATCTATGAGGTAGTCGTCATGGCCGAACACAGAGGCGGTAAAGGCAATTTCGCGGAAGACCCGCAACGTGCATCCGAAGCTGGCCGCAAAGGTGGTCAGATCAGTGGAGGCAACTTCAGGAATGATCCGCAGCGCGCGTCCGATGCCGGTCGCAAGGGCGGCCAGCGGAGCCACGGCGGACGCTGAATTCCACACCTGAAACATCGAAGCGGCGCCCGTGCGTTGGCGCCGCCTCGATGAAACACCCCGCCCCCTGCCCTCCACGACTTCTCGCTCAGTGCGTACAAAGCACCGCGCTGACCTTGATGTCCGCCCCTGAGTCCCGCCCCAGCGGACCATGCAGTGCCTGCACGAATTTCTGAGCCTGCTCGCGACTCAGGCTTTCCTGCAAAAGCACGGTGCTCATCGGCTGGCCGTCGCGGCTGTAACGAATCAGATAGGCGTGCATGGCTGATCCTCCGTGGCTGGGAAAAAGCGGCAATGCCTTGGCAGGCATCACGTGACGATCAGCCTTAGTTCAACAGCCAGGGCTGCACCGGCGGATTGCGTAGGGTCTGCTGGATGGCGCCTTCCAGCTCGCTGAGGTCGACGGACTTTGGCAGCACAGGGTACGGAACGCCCTCCTCGCCATGTTCCGCCCAGGGCGACAACACCAGCACGCGCATGCGGGGCCGCAGCGGAAGGCAGGCCTCTATCAGGGCGGCGCCGGTCAGCGGGCCGGTGAGTTGCTCGTCGATCAGGAACAGGTCGATGACCGATGACGAAATCAGATGTTCTATGGCTTCTTCTTCGCTCAGCGCGCTGAGGACCGCATGCCCCTGGGACAGCAGATGGTGTTCCAGGCGCTGCAGTTGTTCGGGTCTTTCTTCGAGGACGAGGACCATTTTGTTTTCGAGCGTTTGCATATCGCGCATCTCCCATGTCGAGACTGGGAGCTCAGCAAGTTTCGCGCCTCCTGCGGGCACAATAGTCGAGGCCCGTCGCAGAGCGGCCGGCACGGGCCATGATCTCGCCGTGCAACCAGCAAAACGCACGAATGGCAGCGTTGCGCGATGCAAAATGCCCGGCGTGTGGATCAGCTCCGGGCGCCCTGCTCCTCCCGGCCTTGCTGTTCCTCGTCGTTGGCGACGTCCTGGGCGGAACCCTGGTTGCCGCTCTCCTCACCCATTTCCTGATAGGTCTTGCGCAGCTGCTGCAACTGCTCGCTGTCCATGTCATCCAGCCCCATCAGGAAGCGATGCGCGTGGTGCGTCGTGCGCAGCAGTTCGTCGATCTTGATGTGCAGTTCGTCCGTGTCGCGGTACTGCGTGCTCTGGATGAGGAAGACCATCAGGAAAGTGATAATGGTGGTCGAGGTGTTGATCACCAGCTGCCAGGTGTCATTGAAGTGGAAGAACGGCCCGCTCAGGGCCCAGCCGATCAGCATCACGCAGGCCAGGGCAAACGTCAGCGGCCGACCCGCCCATTGCGACAGCGCCTGGGCGAAGCGCGAGAAGGTCAGGCCTGCGCCCTTTTTCTTCCGCTGCTCGGTCGTCATGGCGCGTCAGGCTTCGTGGGGTTTCAGGTCGGGCACGAGAATGGTCACGTAGTCCCGCTCCGCTGAGATTGGGACGGCGTTGCGGCGTGGTTTCTTTGCGGTGGTGCGGTTGATCGGTGCCGGACGCTGAGTGTTCATCGCTGGACTTCCCGAGTGAAAGTGCGTGAACGGTAGAGGCGGGAAATCCTGCGGGAGTTCAGAAGTTCTCCGCAGACCTGTAGGAGCGCAACGCCATTGCCGCGCCAGGCAAGTCCTGAATATGCGCTCGACAGCCGTCAGAAATCACCGCACCACGGAAGTCCTCGTCAGCCGTGCCTGGCGACTTCCTCGACAATCATCATTCCGCGCGGCGCTCGTACGGCGATGGTTACGCTGTTTTCGCCGATGGCTTTCACCTCGATCTCGATGCCCTGTGTCAGCAGGAGTTGCATCATCGATTCGGAGGCCTCGCCCTGCAGGATGTTGAGGGAGAGAACATCACCAACCTGATTGTTGCCCTGGTGAAGTTGCATGTCGGAATCCTTTGCGAGAATTGTCGAAGTGGCGCAAAGGATGACGGGGCGCTGGATCAACGTATGTAGTTCATTTCTCGTCAGAACGACGGATTAATCCCGCATTTCGAATAGCGTAGAAATCCTGCGTAGGAGTTACGTCCCGCCAGCGGCGGTTCCCGCTCCGAGCCGTCGTGGCGGTGCTCGGCGGCGAATTGCGTTTGAACCTGCACGCGGAAATGGCAGTCGGCAATGGAAAGGACCTCCGCTGGGGAATGCCATGACTCACGACCGCCTGCACGCACTGCGCGACCTTCTCGCCGACTTCCATCTGCCGCTCGAGCCCGACCGCCAGTTGCCCGCCATCGGCGCCACCCTGCGCCAACTCAGCGGCGACGGACTTGATCGCCTGCCCTTGCCGGGCAGCGGCGACACGTTGCGCCGCTGGCAGGCCCTGGCGACCGTCGCCGGTAGCGATCTGTCGCTGCTCAAACTCTACGAGGGGCACACCGATGCGCTGGCGATTCTCGCCGAACTGGATGGCGACGCCCTGCCCGGCCTCTGGGCGGTGTGGGCGGCCGAACCGCCGCACGTCAGCGTGTGCCTGGTGGCCCGCGAGGATGGCTTCGTGCGGATCAGCGGCAGCAAGCCCTGGTGCTCCGGCGCCGCCGTTGTCGAGCACGCGCTGGTCACAGTGAAAGATGAGCAGCAGCGTTCGCAACTGGTGGCCGTGACGCTCGGCCAGCCCGCGGTGAGTATCGGCAATTCCGGCTGGAATGCCGTTGGCATGGCGGCCACGAGCAGTGTGTCGGTGGATTTCGACGGGGCGATGGCGGTGTGCGTCGGCGGCCCGCAGGAATACCTGGAACGCCCCGGTTTCTGGCAGGGTGGCGCGGGCATCGCGGCGTGCTGGTACGGCGCGGCCTGCCGGCTGGCCAGCTATCTGCGCCACGGCCATCGCGACGATCCGCATGCCATGGCCCACCTCGGCGCGGTGGATGCCGCGCTGGCCGGCGCGGCCGGTGCCCTGCGCGAGTGCGCCAACTGGATCGACGAGAACCCCGCCGTGCTGGCCGAGCTGCCGGCCCGACGTGTGCGCGCGCAAGTGGAAGGCGCCGTCGAGGCGGTGCAATGGCATGTGGGGCGTGCCCTCGGCGCTACCCCCTTCTGCCGCGAGCGGCGTTTCGCCCGGCTCGCCGCCGATCTGCCGGTGTTCCTGCGCCAGAGCCACGGCGAGCGCGACCTGGCGCACCTGGGCCTGCACCTGAAGGCTGCACCGGTGGACGAGGCCTGGTCGCTATGAGTCAGACGCAGAATCTCATCGCCGGCAGCCGCTGTACGCCGGCTTCGGTCTGGCGGGGATCAGCCCAGCTGGAGCGCCTGCCGCGCATCAGCCGCGAGCAGTTGCTGCCCCCGGGACGCCGCCTGGTGGTGGTGGCGCCGCATCCGGACGACGAAGTCCTGGCGTGCGGCGGGCTCCTCGCCGGCCTCCCGGTCGGCGCGGAAGGCCTGCTGGTCTCCGTCACCGATGGCGAAGGCAGCCATCCCGGCTCGCCACGCTGGACACCGGAACGGCTGCGCCGTACCCGGGAGGAGGAAAGTCGCTCTGCCCTCGCCCGCCTCGGGCTCGATCTTGCCGGCTGGGAATGGCCTCGCCTGCGCCTGCCGGACAGTGGCGTCAGTGCCGCGCAGCTCGTCGACCGCCTGCGCGAACTGATCCGTCCTGGTGATCGCCTGGTCAGCACCTGGCGCCACGATGGCCACCGCGACCACGAACAAGCCGGGCTCGCGTGCGCCCAGGTGGCCGCCGAGTGCGGTGCGCGACACTTCGAAACGCCGGTCTGGGCCTGGCACTGGGCACTCCCCGGCGATCCGCGCATCCCCTGGGCTCGCGCGCGGCGCCTGGACCTCGACGACGATCTGGTCGAGCGCAAGCGCGCGGCCATCCAGGCCCACGCCAGTCAGCTCGATGGCCCGAAGCCGGTGCTGGGCGCGGGATTGCTGGAAACCCTGTTGCAACCTTTCGAGGTGTATCTGTTGTGAGTGAATTTTCCGAGGGCCATGGCGCCGAGTACTTCGACGAGCTGTATCGCGGCGACCCCGACCCCTGGGCGTTTCGCACCCGCTGGTACGAGAAACGCAAACGCGACGTGCTGCTGGCCTGCCTGCCACGGCCGCGCTTTCGCAAGGGCTTCGAGCCGGCCTGTGCCAACGGCGAGACCAGCGCGGAATTGGCCGCGCGCGTCGATGATCTGCTGTGCAGCGATTGCAGCGCCGAAGCCGTGGCATTGGCCCGACACCGGCTCGCGGGACGGGAGAATGTGCGCACGGAGCTGCAGGTGCTGCCGCTGGAATGGCCGGCGGGCAGCTTCGACCTGATCGTCCTCAGTGAGCTGGGCTATTACCTCTCCGCGGACGCCTGGCGTAGGGTCTGTCGCGAGGCCGCCGCCGCCCTGAGCGAAGACGGCGTGTTGGTGGCCTGCCATTGGCGCCACCCCATCCAGGGCTGCGTACTGAGCGGTGATGACGTGCAGGGCCACCTGGCCCAGGCGATGGGCGCGCGCCCTGCGGTTCGCCACCTGGAACGCGATTTTCGCCTCGAACTCTGGTTCGCCCCGGTGGCGCGATGATCGGCGTGCTGGTGCCCGCGCACAACGAAGCGCAACTGCTCGGCGCCTGTCTGCTGACATTGCAACGCGCAGCATCGCACCCGGCACTGGGCGGGGAGCGTGTGCATATCCTGGTGGTGCTGGACGCCTGCACCGATGCAACGGAATCGGTCGCGCGGTCGCTGGGGGTGGCGGTGCTGCGGGTGAGCGAGCGCAACGTCGGGCACGCCCGCCGCGCCGGCGCCGCGCATCTGCTGGACCTCGGCGCACGCTGGCTGGCCTGCACCGATGCCGACAGCTGCGTCGGCCAGGACTGGCTAGTGCGCCAACTGGCCTTCGGCGCCGAGGCGGTGTGCGGCACCGTGCGCGTCACCGACTGGTCGCCGCAGGCCGAGCAGGTCCGCCTGCGCTACGAACGCCATTACCAGAGCCGCGAGGATCATCGCCACGTCCACGGCGCTAATCTCGGTGTCTGCGCGCGGGCTTACCGGCGTGCCGGCGGCTTTCGACCGCTGACGTCGGACGAGGACGTACGCCTGGTGCACGATCTCCAGCGCAGCGGCGCACGGATCGTCTGGACGCACCAGACCTGCGTGACCACCAGCGCCCGGCGCGATTACCGCGCACGCGGTGGCTTCGGCGAATTTCTCGACACGCTGGCTGCGCCGTGACCGCTCGTACCGACTTTCTGAACCATCGTAAAACGGCTCGCTCACACGCCAGGCAAGCCACTGAAACTTCTGGAGGCCCGGCGACAGCACGCCTGGCAGCGGTGGCCAATGCGACCCACCACGCCACGGGACAACGCATCCGCGAGCTGCCCATCACCCTGGACAAGCTGCTGTGAGTCGCGAAAGGAGGTCCAGATGCCCTATCCCCAATACACCAACCGCCGCCATGCCGGCGTGGCACTGGCCATGGCCTTGCGTGAGCTGCGCCTGGAAGACCCGCTGATCCTGGCGCTGCCGCGTGGCGGTGTGCCGGTGGGGCGCGAGGTCGCCCGCGCCCTGCATGCGCCGCTGGACGTTTTGCTGGTACGCAAGATCGGCGCGCCCGGCCACGAGGAATTCGCCTTGGGCGCCATCGTCGACGGTCCCGAGCCGAACTGGGTGGTGGACGAGCAGATGCTCGAACGCTTCGATCCGCCGCCCGAATGGTTCGAGCAGCAGGTGCTGGAGGAGTTGCGCGAACTGGAGCGCCGGCGTGTGCTCTATCGCGGCTCGAAGGCGCCCGCCACGCTGGAGGATCGCGACGTCATCGTGGTCGACGACGGCCTGGCCACTGGTAGCAGCGTGCGTGCGGCGCTCAAGGGTTTGCGCGAGCACCATCCGCACCGGGTGATCCTCGCGGTGCCGGTCGGCCCGGCGGAAACGGTGGAGAAACTGCGCGAACAGGTCGATGAGTTGGTCTGCCTGGAAACCCCGACGCCCTTCCGTTCGGTCGGCGATCACTACCGGGATTTCCACCAGCTCAGCGATCAGGAAGTCATCGACCTGCTGAACAAGTGAGCCGTCAGCCGCTTTCGCGCTCCAGCACGCGGCAGCCGAGCAGGTTCAAGCGTTCCACCGCGCCTTCCAGCGGCGCCACGCCGATGGCTTGCAGGACCCGTAGCGCGGCGATTTCGCCGATTTCTCGGGCCGGCGGCTTGATGGTCGAGAGGCTCGGCAGCAGCATCGGCGCGAAGGGATAATCGCCGAAGCCCAGCACCGCGCAGTCTTCGGGAATCCTCAAGCCCGCGCGCTGGCCAGCGAGCAGGCCGCCAGCGGCGAGGTTGTCGTTGGCGAAGATGATCGCCTCGGGACGTTCCGCGCCGCGCGCCATCAACGCTTCCATGGCTTGCCGACCGGCATCGAAGGGTGCGCTTTCGGTGGGCACGAACATCCATGGCTCGCCTCCCAGTTCGCGCAGCGTGTCGGCGTAGCCGTCACGGCGGTCCAGGGCGCTGAAGTCTCCCGGAGCGCTGTTCTGCACGAAAGCGATGCGACGGTAGCCCTTGCCGTGCAGGTAGCGCACGGCATCCACGCCGACCTGGTAGTGGGAGAATCCGACCTGGATCGGCGCGCGCTCGGGCTGGTAATCCCAGACCTCCACCACCGGCATGTCCGCCGCTGCGATCAGCTTCTCGGTGGCCGGCGTATGGAAATGGCTGGTCAGCACCAGCGCCGCCGGGTTCCAGCCGAGGAAGGCGCGCACGGCGTTTTCTTCCTTGTCTTCGGAGAAATAACTGGAGGCCAGCAGCAACTGGTAGCCGTGGGCCGCCAGGGTGTCGCTGAAGGCCTGGATGGTGTCGGCGAAGATCGGCCCGGAAATGTTCGGCACCACCATCCCCACTACCCTGCCCCGCGCCGAGGCCAGTCCGCCGGCCACCTGATTTGGCACGTAGCCCAGCTCTTCAACTGCCGCAGCGATGCGCTCGCGCAGGTCATCCGACAGCTGCGCCGGCTGATTGAAGTAGCGCGACACGCTGATGGCGGAAACGCCCGCGAGTTCCGCCACGGCGGTCAGCGTCACGCGCCCTGCCCCACGGCGTTTGCGCGGTGTCTGGTTGGCCAATCCGACTCTCCTGTTTCTGTATTTCAGGAATATAAACGTAATTTTTAATTATTTGACGGTCTATCAAGCGATCAGGATACTCGCCGATGTTAGCGCTAACAACCAAGACTGTCCGCAACAACCGACACGCCACTCGCACGAGCGAGAGCTCGTGACAGTCCCGCAGAAAAAGGCGCCCCGGCAACGAGAACCGAGGGCGGACCAGGGCATGAGGAGTGGCTATGCAATCGCAACATCGGGGGACGTCTGTGCGTCCGCAATTCAACGGCCGGCGCAGCGCGCTGGCCATCGGTATCGCCAGCGTGATCGCCGCGCTGGCCTTCAACGCCCAGGCTGGCGAAGCCAGTAGTGACAATCAGAGCGCCGAATCTGCACCGACCCTGAAAGCCGTGACCGTCACCGCGACCCGCCGCGAAGAGTCGCTGCAGAAGGTGCCGGTGGCCGTCTCGGTAATCGACGGTGAGCAACTGGAGCGCGACAACCGCAACAACGTGTCGAGCATCGTCCAGCAGGTGCCGACCCTGAACTTCCGCACTGGCGCCTCGAACAAGGACACCTCGCTGTTCGTTCGTGGCGTGGGCACCATTTCCACCTCCCCCGGCGTCGAGCCGAGCGTTTCCACCGTGATCGACGGCGTGGTGCTCGGCCGCCCCGGCCAGGCGACGCTGGACCTCCTCGATGTCGAGCGCATCGAGGTGCTGCGCGGCCCTCAAGGAACGTTGTTCGGCAAGAATGCCTCGGCCGGCGTGCTCAACGTGGTGACCCGCGAAGTGCCGGACGAAACCACCGGCTACATCGACTACTCGCATTTTGGCGGCGGCAACGAGAACCGCACCCGCTTCGGCATCGGCGGCACGCTGATTCCCGGCAAGCTCAAGGCCAGTGTCACCACCCTGGTGGGCAGCTACGACGGTAACGTCGACAACGTCTACAACGGCCACGAAGTGAACGGCTACAACCGCGCCGGCGCACGCACCAAGTTCGAGTTGACCCCCAACGACGACCTCAAGGTCACGCTGATCGCCGATTACATGAAGGGCAACGACGACGGTCCCAGCGGCGTGATCACCCAGAGCAGCAGCGCGGCTTTCACCAACGCGCTGCGCCCGGTGACGCCGGACAGCGACAACCGCAAGATCAACAGCGATTACCGCACCCACGTCGACGACACCAACAAGGGCTTGTCGGCGCAGCTGGACTGGAGCCTGGGCGACTACACCCTGACTTCCATCAGCGCGTGGCGCGGTTGGGACAATACCCAGTGGCAGGATGGCGACCGCCTTTCGCAGGTCACCGCGAGCATTCCCAGCTCCCACGACAAGGGCGAGCTGAACTACGACCAGTACTCCCAGGAACTGCGCCTGGCCTCGCCCAAGGGGGAGTTCCTCGAGTACGTCGGTGGCCTGTACTACATGCATGCCGTGGACGACGAGACCTACCGCCGCGTGGTGACCTCCACCACCACGCAGAACACCGGCGTGGCGGACTACAGCACGCGCAGCGACACCTACGCGGTATTCGGCGAGAGCACGCTGAACTTCACCGAAGACTTCCGTGGCATCGCTGGCCTGCGCTACACCCATGACGATCTGGAGTACGACCATCGCCGGCGCTCCACCTCGGCCACGGCGGTGACCGGAATCCAGCCGTCCACGTCCAGTTCCGGGTCCACCGACGAGGACGGTTGGTCCGGCCGCCTCGGCCTGCAGTACGACCTCAGTGAGCAGCTCACCAGCTACGTCACCTACTCGCGCGGCTACAAAGGCCCGGCGTACAACGTGTTCTTCAATATGCAGCCGCGCGATACCGACGCGCTCAAGCCGGAAACTTCCAACTCCTGGGAAGTCGGCCTGAAAGCCACCGCGCTGGACAATCGCCTGACCGCCAACCTGGCGGTGTTCCACACGGTTTACGACAACTACCAGGCGAACTTCTACGACACCGTCGCCGGCCAGGTGGTGACCCGGCTGATCAACGCCGGCAAGGTGAAGACCGAAGGCGCCGAGCTGGACTTCAGCTACCAAGCCACCCGCCAGCTGAAGCTCTCCGGCGCCCTCGCCTACACCAAGGCCCGGGTCGACAGCTTCGCCTGCCCGCCGGGTGCGGCGTCGAGCTGCAACGTCAACGGCAAGCCCCTGCCCTTCACTCCGGACTGGAAGAGCTATGTGCGCGCCGACTACAGCATCCCGCTGGACAACGGCCTGGATGTGGAACTGGGCACCGACTACAGCTGGCAGGACAAGGTGCAGTACGACCTGAGCCAGAACCCCGACACCATCCAGGGCGCCTATGGCCTGTGGAACGCCAGCATCGCCCTGGCCGACTACAACGACGGCTGGCGCGTCGCCCTGCTGGGCAAGAACCTCACCGACAAGTCCTACTCGCCGCTGCTGGCGAGCGGCGGCAGCTACATCTACCGCATGGTGCCGCGTGACGATGGGCGCTACTTCGGCGTGGAACTGCGCAAGGACTTCTGAGCCTTCCAAGGAAGTGCGGCGCCGGCTCGCCCCGGCGCCGCCCATGAGATCGAACCCGCTGCCTTGCGTCCTCCCAATGGACTCACAGGAAACCCGACATGACACGAACCCTTTCCCTCGGCGCCTTTCTCATGGCCACCGGTCACCACGTCGCCGCGTGGCGCCACCCGGATGTCCCGGCTGACGGCGGCCTCGACTTCCCACTGTACAAACGTCTGGCGCAGATAGCCGAGGCGGCGAAATTCGATGCCGTTTTCGTTGCCGACAGCGTGGCCGCGCCCACGGCGAACATCGCCAGCCGCATGGCCCGCTCCGATCACTTCGAGCCGCTGACGCTGCTCTCGGCGCTGGCGGCGGTGACCGAGCGCATCGGCCTGGTTGCCACCGTGACCACCAGCTACAACGAGCCCTACCATGTGGCGCGAAAGTTCGCCTCGCTCGACCACCTTTCCGGCGGTCGCTCAGGCTGGAACCTGGTGACCTCCGATGCCGCCGCCGAGGCGCTGAACTTCAACCGCCAGGAACACTTCGGCCACGCCGAGCGTTACGCCCGTGCACGGGAATTCCACGAAGTGGTCACCGGCCTGTGGGACAGCTGGGAAGACGACGCCTTTACCCGTGACAAGGCCAGCGGTCAGTACTACGACCCGGCCAAGCTGCACGTGCTGAACCACGAAGGCGAACACTTCCGCGTGCAAGGCCCGCTGAACGTCGCGCGTTCGCCCCAGGGGCGCCCGGTGATCGTCCAGGCCGGCAGTTCCGAGACCGGCCGCGAGCTGGCCGCACAGACCGCCGAAGTGGTGTTCACCGCGCAGACCTCGCTGGCCGCCGCCCGCGACTTCTACAGCGACCTGAAGGGCCGCCTGGGCAAGTTCGGCCGCACGCCGGATGAGCTGAAAATCATGCCCGGCGTGTTCGTGGTGGTCGGCCAGAGCCAGAGCGAAGCGCAGGAGAAGTTCGAGGAATTCCAGGAGCTGGTGGAGCCGCAGGTCGGCGTCGCCCTGCTCTCGCGCATGCTCGGTAACTTCGACCTCTCCGCCTACCCGTTGGACGGCCCGCTACCCGAGCTGCCGCTGACCGACAGCGGCCAGCGCAGCCGCCAGCTGCTGCTCACCGAGCTGGCCGGGCGCGAGAACCTCACCCTCGCCCAGCTTGGCCGGCGCATCGCCGGTGGTCGCGGGCACTACAGCCTGATCGGCACGCCGGCGCAGATCACCGACGAGCTCCAGGCCTGGTTCGAAGGCGGCGCCGCCGACGGCTTCAACGTACTGGTGCCGCATCTGCCGGGCGGGCTGGAAGATGTCGCCAACTTCGTGGTGCCGGAACTGCAACGTCGCGGACTGTTCCGTCGCGACTACAGCGGCAGCACCCTGCGCGACCACCTCGGGCTCAAGCGCCCGGCCAATCGCTACACGATCTGACGATTCACGGGCCGCCCCTGTGCGGCCCGTTTGCAAAGGAGCTCCCATGACCTACCTCGCCCACCCCGACCGCTACCAGCGCGTCCCCTATCGCCGCGTCGGCCGCAGCGGCCTGGTGCTGCCTGCCCTCTCCCTCGGCCTGTGGCACAACTTCGGCGACAGCGCGCCGCTGGACCGCCAGCGCGCCCTGCTGCGCACCGCTTTCGACCTGGGCATCAACCACTTCGACCTGGCCAACAACTACGGCCCGCCCTACGGCAGCGCCGAGATCAACTTCGGTCGCCTGCTGCGCGAGGACTTCGCCGCCTACCGCGATGAGCTGATCATCTCCACCAAGGCCGGCTGGGACATGTGGCCCGGCCCCTACGGCCAGGGCGGCAGCTCGCGCAAGTACCTGCTGTCCAGCCTCGACCAGAGCCTGCAACGCCTGGGCGTGGACTACGTGGACATCTTCTACTCGCACCGCTTCGACCCGGACACGCCGCTGGAGGAAACCGCCGGCGCACTGGCCAGCGCCGTGCAGCAGGGCAAGGCGCTATACGTGGGCATCTCCTCCTACTCCGCCGGCAAGACTGCCGAACTGGCCGCGTTGCTGAAAGAATGGAAAGTACCGCTGCTGATCCACCAGCCGGCCTACAACCTGTTCAACCGCTGGGTGGAAAAGGACCTGCTGGCCACTACCGACGAGCTGGGCACCGGCGTCATCGCCTTCACTCCGCTGGCCCAGGGACTGCTGACTGACCGCTACCTGAATGGCGTGCCGGCTGATGCGCGAGTCAACCAGCCGGGCGGCGCGTCGTTGCGGCCGGAACATCTGTCCGACGACAACCTGCGCCGCGCCCGCGCGCTGAACGAGATCGCCCAGCGTCGCGGCCAGAGCCTGGCGCAACTGGCGCTGGCCTGGGTGCTGCGTGACGCTCGCGTGACGTCCGCGCTGATCGGTGCGAGCCGCCCGGAGCAGATCGTCGAGAACGTCGCCGCCCTGGACAACCTCGCCTTCAGCGCAGAAGAACTGGCGGAGATCGATCGCCATGCGGTGGAGGGCGGGATCAACCTCTGGGAAAAACCCTCCCACGACTGGAAGGAATGAGCCTGTGAACCCGCTTCATCGACTGCTCGCCGGGTTGCTGCTGCTTGTGGCCGGCGTCGCCCAGGCGCAGGACCCGGCGCAACTGCGTATCGGCTATCAGAAAGCCTCGGTCAGCCTGGTGCTGGCCAAGGAACATGGCCTACTGGAACAGCGCTTCCCGCAGACGCAGATCCAGTGGATCGAATTCCCCGCCGGCCCGCAGATGCTCGAAGCGCTGAACGTCGGCAGCCTGGACCTGGGCTCCACCGGCGACATCCCGCCGATCTTCGCCCAGGCCGCCGGGGCCGACCTGCTCTATGTCGGCGTCGAGCCACCCAAGCCACAGGCGGAAACCGTGGTGGTGCCCAAGGACAGTCCGATCCACAGCGTGGCTGAACTCAAGGGCAAACGCGTGGCCTTCCAGAAAGGCTCCAGCTCGCACAACCTGCTGCTGCGCCTGTTGCAGCAGGCCGGCCTGACCCTGCGCGATATCCAGCCGCTGTACCTGACGCCGGCCGATGCCCGAGCCGCCTTCGAGAGTGGCAAGGTGGACGCCTGGGCGATCTGGGACCCTTGGTACTCGGCGCTACTGCTGGGCGGCAACGCGCGGCTCTTGGCGGATGGTTCCGAGGTTGGGCTGAGCGGGCCGTTCTACCTGTCCAGCCGTGAGTACGCTGGAGCGAATCCCGAGTTCATCCGCCAAGTGCTGGACAGTCTCAACCAGGCCGAAGCCCTGACCCGCAGCGACGAAGCTGGCAGCGTGGCGATCATGGCGCGTGTCACCGGTCTCTCCCCGGAAGTGATCGCGGAGACCTTCAAGCACCGCCCTTCTTCACCGATCCGGCCGCTGGACGATGCCGACATCGCTGCACAGCAGCGCACCGCCGACCTGTTCCTGGCCGAACGCATCCTGCCGCGCGCCGTCGACATCAGCGCCGCCCGCTGGAAGCCCTGAGAGACTGATCTTTGTAGGAGCGGACCTTGTCCGCGATTCCCCCTGGCCGCGCCGCAGCATCCCGGTGATGGATTTCGCGGACAAGGTCCGCTCCTACGTTTTGTGGAAATAGTTATCTAACCGGTTACTTTATATTTCTTCCGGTTATTAGATAGACGAATTCATTCCTTCTCCACCGGCCCGCCGCACTGCCACACTCGGCTTCGCCGGCGGGCGACCCCCGCCGCTCTACAGCGGGCTTCTCCCACCCTCGAGCGCCCGCTCTCGATCATTCCGGGACCCCGTCATACGAGCGTGGCCCGACAAGGAGCTGGATGTTCATGAAGAAACTCACTGCCGTTACCGCCCTCGCCCTGGCCGTCCTCTCCGGACTGGCCCACGCCGACCGCCTGGACGACATCAAGAAGGCCGGCGTGCTGCGCGTCGCCGCCTTCGACAGCAACCCGCCGTTCGGCTTCGTCGATGCCAAGAGCAAGCAGATCGAAGGCCTCGACGTCGATTACGCCAAGGCCCTGGCCGACAAGCTCGGCGTCAAGCTGCAGGTACTGCCGACCAACCCGGCCAACCGTATTCCGCTGCTGACCGCCAACAAGGTCGACCTGGTGCTGGCCAACTTCACCATCACTCCCGAGCGCGCCGAGCAGGTCGATTTCAGCATCCCCTACTTCTCCTCCGGCCAGCAGTTCATCGTCAAGAAAGGCACCCTGAGCAGCCCCGACCAGCTGAACAAATGGCGCGTCGGCGTCGACAAGGGCACCGTCAACGAAGGCGTGCTGCGCGAGAAATTCCCCGGCGCCAAGGTCATCGCCTACGACGACACGCCGTTCGCCTTCACCGCCCTGCGCAACGGCCAGGTCCAGGCCATCACCCAGGACGGCCCGAAACTGATCGGCCTGCTGGCCAACGTGCCGGACAAGGACAAGTACGAAGTGCCGCCCTTCACCATTTCCAACGACCTGATCGGCGTCGGCATTCCCAAGGGCGAGAAGGCCCTGGCCGAGTTCGTCAACCAGAGCCTCACGGAGCTGGAAGCCCAGGGCCAGGCACAGAAAATCTACGACACCTGGTTCGGCCCGGACACCAAGACTCCGCTGGCCCGCCTGTACAAGATCGGCGACAAGAGCTGATCCGCTCCTCACTCCGCACCACCCCACGCCCCGGTTCGCCGGGGCGTGTCCGTTTCTTCCACTGATGGACTCGTGACATGTTCGGCGAACTGCTCGCCCCGACCTACCTGCGCTGGTTGCTCGACGGCTTCCTACTGACCCTCG
Source organism: Pseudomonas sp. PDNC002 (assembly GCF_016919445.1). Taxonomy (NCBI): domain Bacteria; kingdom Pseudomonadati; phylum Pseudomonadota; class Gammaproteobacteria; order Pseudomonadales; family Pseudomonadaceae; genus Pseudomonas; species Pseudomonas sp. PDNC002. The sequence continues at coordinate 4,387,145 of NZ_CP070356.1, forward strand.
GTATTTCCCTGTTCTGCTGCATTCTGGCCACGCTGCTCGGCGCGCCGCTGGCCATCGCCCGGCAGGCGAAGTCGCGCTGGCTGTCATGGCCGGCGCGGGCGTATCTCGCGCTGTTCCGCAACACGCCGCTGCTGGTGCAGCTGTTCTTCTGGTACTTCGGCGTGCCCGCCCTGCTCCCGGAGGAGCTGGTGTTCTGGCTCAACTCGCCCCATGAGCTGGGTTGGCTGGCGTGGCCGTCCTTTGAGTTCCTCGCCGCTGCATGGGGGCTCACGCTCTACACCACGGCGTTCATCGCCGAGGAATTCCGCGCAGGGATCGCCTCGGTGCGCCCGCAACAGCGCGAGGCCGGCATGGCGCTGGGCCTGCGACCGCTGCAGGTGTGGCGCTGGGTGATCCTGCCGCAGGCGCTGCGCACCGCCCTGCCGCCGTTGATGGGCCAGTACATGAATGCGCTGAAGAGCTCCTCGCTGGCCATGGCCATCGGCCTCGCGGAGCTGTCCTATGCCTCGCGCCAGGTCGAGACGCAGACCTTCAAGACCTTCCAGGCGTTCGGCATCGCCACCCTGCTGTACATCGGTGCCATCGCGCTGATCGAGGCGCTGGGCCAGGCGATCCAGCAGACCCGCCGCTATCGCCAGGGGGCCTGACATGGATTTCTCGGTGATCTCGGACAACCTGTCCTATTTCCTCATCGGCGCCTACCCGGACGGCCCACTCGGCGGCGCGGCGCTCACGGTGATCCTTGCCCTGGCCTCCGGCCTTGCCTCGGCGGTGATCGGCCTGGCACTGGGTATCGCGTTGTCGGTATTGGGCGGAAAACCGCGCCTGCTGCTGGTGGCGTTCCTCGGTTTCTTCCGCGCCATTCCGGTGCTGATGCTGATCTTCTGGGTCTACTTTCTGCTGCCCATCGTCCTGCACATCGACGTGCCGGCGCTGGGCACGGTGGTCTGCGCACTGTCGCTGATCGGCGGGGCCTATCTCGCGCACTCGGTGCACGCTGGCATCGAAAGCCTGCCCAAGGGTCAGTGGGACGCCGCTCGCGCGCTGGGGCTGCGACCGTGGCAAGTGCTTACGCTGGTGATCCTGCCGCAGGCGCTGCCGATCATGTTGCCGTCATTCCTCAACCAGTGGGTCTCGCTGATCAAGGACACCTCGCTGGCCTACGTGATCGGCGTCGGCGAGCTGTCCTTCGTCGCCACCCAGGTGAGCAACCGGGTGATGGTGCATCCCACGGAGGTCTTCCTGTTCGTCGCCCTGCTCTACTTCGTGCTGTGCTCCGCGCTGGACCTCGCGGCATTTCTGGTCGCGCGGCTGACGCCGAACTATCGCAAGGCCGCTTGAGCCGCGCCTCGTGGTGGGCAATGAGAGACCGCGAGGGCGTCAGACTCAGTGCAGGGTGGCACGCGTCTTCTGCGGATTGCCATCGTCGTCCAGCCAGGTGAACTCCACCTGGACTGGTCCGCCCGGCAGGTGGCCTGCTGCTTCAAGCACAAGGCTGCTCTCCGGCTTGACCATGTCCCCCTTCAATGACTGGTGCTGTTGCCCCGCGATCAGCTCGACAGCGGTAAGGGTCATGAAGTACGGCGAGGGATTGTCGATCCGCAGTTGTGTCTTTTCGCCGTTCTGCTGCCAGCTCGCAGTGAGCTTGGCGGCGGCTTCCGGCTGGGTCATGGTCAGTTTCGTCGGGCGATAGAAAACCTTCATCTGCGTGTGCATCGAGACGACCAGGCGCTGCTGCTCGGCAGGCATGCCGGCGGCCACCGACGAGGGCGGCACCTCGTGCAGGTTGAGCCAGAACACTGACTCGCGATCCCTGGGCAGGGATTGTTTCCCCGTGAAGATGATCCGCAGGGAGCGGCGCTCGCCGGGTTCGAGGCGGAACACCGACGGCAGGGACATGAATGGCGAGATGGCTTTGTCGGGCGTGGAGTCCAGCGCACCGTCGTCGATCCAGGTCTGGACCATCACCGGATAGGGATTGACGTTGGCCAGCAGCACCGCCACCTCGTTGAGGTTGGAGGCAAAGATCACCCGCGTGCTTTCAGCCGTCACGCCCGCGCGGACCGTTCCCGCCGCCAATGCCAGCCACAGGCACAGCAGCCTCGTCAGCGCGCGGTTGAGTTGCCTACTGCACACGGATCAGAACCCTCCCGGTTGCGCTGATCTTCCCGGGCGTGACCGTGACGCCCGGCAGTTTCTTCAGGGTGGCCTGGAAGACCTCGCTGTACTTGTTGCCGCCCAGCGACGAGGTGCCCGAATCCACCAGCCGGTACCAACCCGCATTGTTGGCGGCGACCTCGGTGGCCGCCGCGGCCGAGTTGCTGCTGCTGAGCAGATTGATCGGCACGTTCTTGCGCAGGATCTGGATGCCGACGCCGGTGGCGACGTCCGACGACAATCCATAGTTGTCCGAGAGCAGGTAGGTCAGGCCGCCACCCGCGCTCTTGAGGTTCAGCGCCTGGGCCTGGGCGATGGAGTTGGCACTGGCGGGAAGGATGCCCAGCGCCGTGCCGGAGTTGCTCAGGCACATGCCGGTATTGCTGTTCAGCCAGGAATACGCCATGCCGGAACTGCAGGTATAAACCGTCGAGTTGTAGGTGAACTTGCCATAGGAGCTGTCCGCTACCGCGGTATTGGTGATCGCCCCGGCCTGGCAGTTCGATTCGATGGTGAAGGGCTGGGTCCGGCTGCCGCCGCTGTTCAGCTCGCCGAGCAGTATCGGCGCGAAGACAACCACCGGCGTGACGTTGGTGATCGAGCAGGTGGCGGTGCGGCGAACGCTGATATTGCCGTACAGGCCGATCGAGCCGATCCAGGCGTAACCCGGGAAGCCCGTGGTATCGCCCGTGGAGTCGACGCCAACGTTGGGCGAGTAGCCACTGGTGCCGGGACCGGAAAATATCACGTAGGCCAAGGGGTAGGTCTGCATGTCATAGGCGCCGGCAGCCTTGTCCTCGTAACCCATGTTGCTGTTGTCGGTGGGGTTGATGCGGATCAGTTCGACACGGACCGCCGAGAGGTTCTTGGCCTTGACCAGCACATAGCCGCGGTCGTCCTTGTCCAGCACGGAGGTGTCGATGGGGCGCTGCTGGTAGAACTTGGTGTATGGCTGGTTGTTACCCAGGTTGGTGATGCGGATGCCGACATCCGCCCACATGGTGGAGTAGACGTTACCGCCATATCCCGGCACCAGGAATCCGTAGGGATAGAGGTGTCCGTGCATCGAATACTCTTCGGAAATGGCATCGCTGGGCAGGCAGCGCCAGAAGGTGGTTTCCGGGTCGTAGCCGCCCGAGCGGCCGAACTGCACGAATTGCGCGGGCGCTGTAACGCCCTTCCAGCCCTCGGCAGGTACAAAAAAGCCGCCCGAAGGCGGCTTGAAAGTGCGGCGCGGCCGCACACTGGGAAGATTTACTGCTTGGCGGCCCACGCGTTGAAGCGCTGTTCCAGCTGTTCGCCATGGTCAGCCCAGAACGCCGCGTTCATGGCCACCTGGCCGGCCAGGTTGGCCTCGTCGGTGGGCATGTTGGCGCGCCGCGAAGCATCCACCAGCGGAACGGCAGCGCGGTTCACCGGGCCGTAGGCGATCTGCTGGGCATAGTTCTTCTGCTGTTCGGTCTGCAGCACGTATTGGATGAAGCGCAGGCCCTCTTCGGTATTCTTCGCGCCCTTGGGAATGGCGAAAGCATCCATGTCGTAGATACCGCCGTTCCACACCACGCGCAGCTTGCTCTCGTCCTGCACGGCGGCGATGCGGCCGTTGTATGCCGAACTCATCACCACGTCGCCGGAGGCCAGGTACTGCGGCGGCTGCGCGCCCGCTTCCCACCACTGGATGCTCGGCTTGATCTGGTCGAGCTTCCTGAAGGCACGATCCTGGCCTTCCTTGGTGGCGAGCAGGGTGTAGACATCCTTGGGCGCGACGCCGTCGGCCATCAGGGCGAATTCCAGGGTGTACATGGCGCCCTTGCGCAGCCCGCGCTTACCGGGGAATTTCTGCGTATCCCAGAAGTCCGCCCAGCCGGTCGGTGCGGTCTTCAGCTTGTCGGCGTTGTAGGCCAGCACCGTGGACCAGACGAAGAAGCCGACGCCGCACGGCTGCACCGCGCCGTCCAGCAATTCGGGCGCGAGCTTGGCGATTTCCGGTTGCTCGCCGATCTCCTGCAATAGCCCCTCGTCGCAGGCCCGCGCCAGTTCGGGCATCTCCATTTCCACCACGTCCCAGGAGACGCTGCCGGTGTCCACCTGCACCTTCACCTTGGCCATCTCGCCGTTGAATTCATCGGCGATCAGGCGACTGCCGCTTTGCTGCATGTAGGGCTGGTAGAAAGCCTTGGTCTGGGCGGCCTTGTTGGCGCCGCCGTGGGACACCACGGTGACGTCGGCGATGGCAGGGAAAGCAAAGGCGCAGCCCAGTGCGCAGATGAAGGAAGAGCTCGGGATCTTGTGCATTGTTATGGTCTCCGGTGAGTAGGCGGCCCGCCTGTCGGCGGACGGCGCCATTCGTGGCCCTGGCGGCACGATCAGCGCCCTGCCGGCTAGTCTTGGCGGCCCAGGCCGGCCTCACAATCAGACGGAACTACAATTCGCCGAGGGCCGCTCGTATCCCGGTATGAAGCGCCCGGCGCGCCACGAACCCCGGCGCGACAAGGCCTGACGCTTGGTGGCATGCTTGCCGGTGGAACGTCTCCCCCTCCTGCGGACCTGTCATGCCCTTCACCATCCAGGACATCCTCGACAACGCCTCCCTGCGCACTCGCCTGCTCGGCGGCAACCAGGGCGCCGGCCGGCGCTTGCGCTGGGCACACGTCTGCGAACTGGCGGACCCCACCGAATGGCTTGGCGACGGCGACCTGCTGATGACCACCGGCATCGCCATCCCATCCGACGCCCAGGCGCAGCGCGATTACTTGCAACGTCTGGCCACTGCGCGCGTGGCGGGCTTGATGATCGGCGAGAACATGCAAGCCCCGACGGACATCCAGGCTCTGCAGGACGAGGCCATGCGCCTCGGCTTCCCGTTGTTGATGACCCACTACGCGGTGCCCTTCTCCGCCGTCACCCGCGCCATCGTCGATGCCAGCAAGCAGGAGGAACACGAACGCCGCAGCGCCGTCACCCGCATCTATGAAAGCGCGCGCATCGGCTTGCGCGGCCTGGGGCTGGCCGACTTGCTGCGGCGACTGTCGAGCGATGTGCGGGCGCAACTGTTCCTCTTCGATTCCGCGACATTGCAGCCCTGGCAGGAAGGTCTGCCGGCGTTGCCGGAGCGTTGGCGACAGAGCCTCGCGCAGCGCCGCGCGGTACCGGAAACCGTGACCCGCACCAGCAATGGCGAGCAGGAGGCACTGGTCATGCCGCTACCGTCGCTGGCGACCTGCGAGATTCTCGCCACCGGCGGCGAACTGATCGACTACGGCCTCCTGCACCATGTCGTCGCGGTGCTGGGGATCGAACTGGAGCGCGCGCAGGTCGAGCACGAACGCATGCTGCGCCTGGGCTCGGAGCTGCTGGATGACCTGCTGCAGCAGCGTCTCACCGAGCGTGCCGCGCAGGAACGGCTGGGACAATTGCATTGCCGGCTGGACACCGCGTGCGTCGTCCTGGCCCGCGGCGCCAGCGGGCTGCCGGAACACTGGCAGCAACGTCTGCAACGGCTGGGTGCGGGGCTGCTGGTGCGCAACCAGGGCGATGAGCTGATCGTCCTGTTGTCCGACCCTGCCCGGACGCCGTCGCTGCAGGCCGCGCTGGATTGCCCGCTGGGGCGCAGCAATCCGCTGGGCCACGGGCTGCGTGCGACGGAGGCACTGCGCGAGGCGCGACTCGCGTTGGCCCATGCGACCCACCAGCGCCCGCTGGTGGCGTACGCCGACGCACAGGGCGAGCAATCCTGGCTGCCGGCGAGCCTCGAGGAGGCACAGCGTGTGCATCGCCGCGTGCTGGGTGCGCTGGCCGACTACGACACGCAGCAGGGCGGACAACTGCAGCACACCCTGCGCGTCTTCCTCGAACAGAACCGCTCCTGGCAGAAGGCCGCGCAACTGCTCAACGTGCACAAGCAGACGCTGGTCTACCGCATCCGTCGTATCGAGGAAATCACCGAGCGCTCGCTGGACTCCACCGACGACGTCGCCGTCCTCTGGATCGCGCTGCGCTCGGCGCAGATTGCCGGAATCGACGCGGGAGTCAGGGAATGATCACGAAGCTCTTGCGTACCGTCTCGCGAATATCCCAGGTGCCCTGACAATTCGCCGGGAACAGCACGGCATCACCGGCGCGCAGTTCGACGGGCTCGCCGTCATCCGGGATGAACCAGCAGTGGCCGCTGATGAAATGGCTGAACTCCGCGGACAATACCTGGCGCCGCCAACGGCCGGGCGTGCATTCCCAGACACCGGTGAGCAGCCCGCCCTCACCTTCCTCGGCATGCGTCGCGGCACGGGATACCGGCGTGCCGACGGGTTCCTTCACGGGTTGTGGTGCGGGCAGTTGGCGGCCGGCGGCGCCGGCGAGCAGGATCGGTCGAGGCATGTTGATCTCCTTCAAGAGGTCCTTCAGAGGTCTTTATCTTCGAGGCCCGCGGGCGCGAATCCGGCGAGGAGTCGATCCAGCAGGCTCGGCTTGCGGCTCTGCGCTTCGGCCTGCTCCTTGCGCTGCACGGCGCTGCGCACCATGAGTCCACCGAGGTAGCGAAACGGCTCCACTGGGAAGCGCTTGGGTTGCCGGCCCACCAAGCCGCAACGACTCCATTCGTCGTCCAGTCCCAGCGCCAGGCTGGCGAGGATGCGGCCGCCCAGGCGGCTCGGGCCGACACCATTTCCGCTCCAGCCGATGCCGTAGACAACATGTGGCGCGCCATCCAGATGGCCGAACACCGGCAGGCTGTCGTAGGTGCGATCGATGGGGCCGGACCAGCTGTGGGTCACTGGCACGTCGTTCAGTTGCGGATAGGTGCGGCGAAGGTCCTGTTCGGTGTCGTCGCTGAGCTGCGGGTTGTGGTCATAGCGCTCGTCGATGCGGCTGACGAAGCTGATCATCCCGGTGCCCTTGCCGAAGGCGACGCGGCCGTCCTGGGTCGTGCGGTAGTAGTCGACCATCAGTTGCGAATCGGTGACGGCTTCGCCGCCGGTCCAGCCGATCTGTTCCAGGCGCTCGGGAATCGGCGCGGTGGCGACCACCGTGCTGGTCACCGGCAGGATGGTGCGGCGCAGTTCGGGAATCGCCGCCGCCCAGGCGTTGGTCGCCATCACTACCTTCGGTGCGCGCAATTCGCCACCAGGCGTGCGGATTACTGCGGGCTGGCTGCGCTCCAGGCTGAGCATCGGAGTGTTCTCGAAGATCCGCACGCCCTTCTCCAGCGCTACCCGGCGCAGGCCGCGCACCAGACGCGCCGGCTGCACGGTGGCGTTGCTGGCTTCCAGCACGCCTTCCAGGTGCTGTGCGGAGCCCGCACGGCTCGCCACCTCGGTATTGGCCAGTGATTGGAAGATCGGCTCGCCGAGGCGCTCGCAGGTTTCTTGCACACCCTTCCAGGCGCCGCGCTGGGCGTCGGTGGTGGCCGTCCACAGCCAACCGCCACGACGGAAGTGCGCATCGATACCGTGCGCCTGGCAAAACTCGTCGATCTCGCCGATGGCTGCCGCCGAGGCGCGGGCCAGGCGCAGCGCCTCGTCCTTGCCGCACTGCGCGGCCAGCGAACTGATCTTCGGCCACCAGGACATGACGAAGCCGCCATTGCGCCCGGAGGCGCCGCCGCCACAGATGTCGCGCTCGATGATGGCGATGCGGCAATCGGGTTTGAGTTCCAGCAGGCGCAGCGCAGTCCACAGTCCGACGAAGCCGCCGCCGACGATGGCCACATCGACATCGAGGATGCCTTCCAGGGCGGACAGCGGAGTCAGCTCGGAGGCGATTTCCTCCAGCCAGAGGGAACGTTTCATGTGTGGATTCCATGGTTGAACGGCAATGCTTCACTGTCCTGTGTCAGGCCAGGAGGCAACAATCGTTCGTTACATGAAATACGGGGAGATGCCTCATACGAAGATATGAGGCATGCGAATCGCCGGGATTATCGGCGGGATGCCTTCGGTGCGAGGCCTGGCCGACTGAACTTCACGAACAGCCAGCCCTGGGAGGCGCTGCGCTTGACCGTCACCTCGGCGACCCGAATGCCCGCCGGCAACCGCGCCATGACCTGTGCTGCGCTGCGGCCAGAGCTGATGTAGCGGTCCAGGCGCTCGTATAGCCGGTAAGTGACCAGTCCCTCCTTCAGCGATTTCGCCTCGAACTCGCCGATGGCCCGCGTGGTGCTATCGGATCGGTCGGGATCGAGGGTGTAGGAGAGGATGTCCTTCGAATCATGCTCGCTCGAAATGGACACCAGCATGTACTGCTTGGCGAGGGATGCCAGAACGCGCCGGAAGACGTCTTCGTCGTAGTCGGCATAGAGCACCGCCTCTCCCAGTTTCTGGCGCTGGAAGATCAGCGCCAGCCTGAAGCGCTCGCCAGCGTACTCGACGCCGTCTCGGCAGCGAGCGACGAGCCCCATCGACTGCAGGCACTCGACGTAGCCCTGCTGCTCGCCGAAGCGACTTTGCGTGACGCCGAAGTTGTATTGCTCGAACAGCGAGTTGGATGCCGATGCGCCGCAACTCGCCAGCAACATCATGATTGCGATGCTCCATTTTCCCATTTTTCGCGCACCTCTCCGGTTCCGGAAAAGGCGCGAGGATAGGGGATTAGCCAGGGGTCTGAAGCACTGCGCCAACAGTGCGGCAATTTCAGGCAGTAAAAGCAGAACTTGCTCAGTCGAAGCGGTACTCGAGCCCCGCACCGGCGTACCAGGAGCGCCCCGGCGCCGCTTCGTAGTAGCGACCGTTGCTGTCCCCGACGATCACCGAGCCGACGTACTGGCGGTCCAGCAGGTTGTCCAGGCGCACCAGCTGGTGGAAGGTCCAGGGCCCGACATGCTGCTCGAAGCGGGTGCGCCAGTTGAACACCGCGTAGCTGGGCGCCGGTTTGTCCTCGTTGCTGTCTTCGACGTAAACCTTGCCGCGGTACTGCCCTTCGAAACCCATGCTGATGCCGTCCTGGGGCTTCCATACCAGCTCGCCGAACAGGCTGCTGCCGGGCACGCCGGGCAGGTGGTTGCCCTTTTCGATCACGCTGCCGCTCTCGACGAAGTCCTCGTCGTAGGTGGCGTCCAGGCGCGTATAGGCCAGGTTGGCCTGCCAGTGCTCGGAGAGATCGCTCTGCACGCCCAGCTCGAAGCCCCGGCGCAGCGTCTTGCCGGCGTTCTGGTAGCTGGTGCGGCCATCGGTGGAACTGGCGACGACGATCTCGTCGTCGGTACGGATCTCGAAGATCGCCGCGTTGACCCGCGTACTGCCGGCCACCTTGGCCTTCAGGCCGATCTCGTACTGGGTGCTGGTGGCAGGGTCGAGGCCGAAGTTGAAGCTCTCCGCCAGCCCTGGCGCATAGGCCATTTCGGCCTGGGTCGGTGTCTCGAAGCCCTTGCCGGCACTGACATAGCCATGCAGGTTCGGGGTAAAGGCGTACATGACCGAAAGCGATGGGTTGTTCTGCTGGTACTTCTTCGAACCGCTGGAGTCGCCGTTGGCCAGATAGTGGTCATCGACTTCCATCTTCATGGTGCTGTGCCGCAGGCCGGCGTCGAAGGTCCAGTTGCCCAGTTCCCAGCGCGCCTGCACATAGGGGTCGAGGCTGGTGGCGATGTCGTTCTCGTTGCGGCGCATCTCGCCCTTCACGCCGAGCTGGTCGCCGCTGAAGTTCTGGAAACCCTTGCGGTCGTCCTCGCTGCGGTCGTAGTCCACCCCGGTGGTGACAGTCAGTTCGCCCGGCACGCCCTGCACCGGCTGAATCCAGCGCAGGGTGCCGCCGTGAAATTCGCGGTCGAAGTCCACTACCCCGCCGCCGCGCTGGGCGTTGGAGGCCACGCCCCTGGGAATCGACAGGTACTGCACCACGCTGCGCTGGCCGGCGTAGAGGTTGAACTGCAGCGTCGCGTCACCGAAGTAGCGCTCGTAGTTCATGCCCAGTTGCTGGTGATCGATGCTCTTGCGCGTGTTGTAGGTCTCGGCGGCCGCCGAGACCGAGCGGGGATCGTGTTCGTAAGCGTCCCAGGTCTGGCCCAGCGGGTCCTGCGTGCCGTTCTGCTCCAGGCTGCTGTAGATCAGCGCCAGGCGGCTGTCTTCGTCGGGCTTGATGTTGAGCTTGGCGAAGGTCTGGTCGCGGCGCGCGGCGCTGTGGTCGCGGTAGCCGTCGGTATCCATGCGCGAGGCGTCGAGCAGGAAGCCGGCCTGGTCGGTGCCGCCTTCGGCATAGAGGTGGTTCTTGTTGAAGCCGTCGCTGCCGAAGGTGGTTTCCGCACCGACTTTCGGCGGGCCATAGCCGTCGCGGGAGAACATCTGGATCACCCCGCCGCTGTTGCTGCCGTAGAGCGTCGAGGCCGGGCCGCGCAGTACTTCGATGCGGTCGGCGACGTCGAGGTTCAGGGTCGCCGCCTGGCCCTGGCCGTCCGGCGTGCTGGCCGGGATGCCATCGCTCAGCAGCTTCAGGCCGCGAATGCCGAAGGCCGAGCGCGCGCCGTAGCCACGGGAGGAAATCTGCAGGTCCTGGGCGTAGTTCTGACGGTTCTGCACGACAACCCCCGGCACCCGCTGCAGCACCTCGGAAAGATTGACGCCCAGTTGCCCATCGCTGATCTGCGGCTGCTGCACCGTATCGATGGAGAACGGCAGGTCAAAGCTGGACACCGGGGCATAGGCGCCGGTCACCACCATGGGTGCCAGCAGCGCATCACTGCCCGTTTCCGCCGTTTCGGCGCGGGCCAGCTGGCCGTGGGCGATACCGCAGACCAGCAGCGGCAGCAGTTTGAGTTGAGCAGGTACGACAGAGCGGTTTGCGGGCACGGTGACTAGGGTTCTTCTGTAGGACCGATCAGCGATGCTGCCAGTCTCGGCAGCCGCTGCACAGGGCTTTCGTGGGTCGGAATGTTGCGAGTGATAGAGCCTGCACAAGGCTATTTCATTCGTCTGCTTTTGCCTCTTCGACGATTGTACTATCTAGTTAATTAGCATGCTAAGCGTATAATCGACGCATTCCACAGCGAGAACCTTCTGTATGAAACCGGTACAGCGCGCCTCCCGCGCGAGCATATTCATCCTCCTCGGCCTGGGCGTGATCATCGCCCTCCTCGGCCTCGCCCTGGCCGCTGGCGGCATCCGCCTGGTCAGCCTCGGCGGCTCCTGGTACTTCCTCATCGGCGGCCTGGCCATGGCCGTTTCCGGCCTGCTGATCGCCCTTCGCAAACCGGCCGGCGCCTGGCTGTTCGGGGCATTCCTCATCGCCACGGCGATCTGGGCCGTGGCCGACAGCGGCCTGGTGTTCTGGCCGCTGTTCTCGCGGCTGTTCATGTTCAGCGCCATCGGCGTGGTGGTCGCGCTGGTCTATCCGCTGCTGGCCCGCTCGGCAGGCCACAACGCTGGTCGTGGCGCCTATGGCATCGCCGGTGTGCTGGCGGTACTGGTGGTGATCGCCGCCGGCAACATGTTCGTTGCCCATCCCAGCGTCGCGCCCACCGGCAAGGGCCCTGGCCTGACACCGGTGGACCCGGCCCATGCGCAGAAGGACTGGGCGCACTACGGCAACACCGAGGGTGGCAGCCGCTTCGCCGCACTGGACCAGATCAATCGCAGCAACGTCGACAAGCTGAAGGTGGCCTGGACCTACCACACCGGCGACGTGGCGATCAGCGACGGCAACGGCGCGGAAGACCAGCTCACCCCGCTGCAGGTAGGCGACAAGGTGTTCATCTGCACCCCGCACAACAACCTGATCGCGCTGGACGCGGACACCGGCAAGGAACTGTGGAAGAACGAGATCAACGCCCAGTCCAAGGTCTGGCAACGCTGCCGTGGCATGGCCTATTTCGATGCCACCAAGGAAATCGTCCAGCCGACCCAGCCAAACAGCACGCCGGTCATCGCCGCCAGCGTTCCAGCCGGCGCCAACTGTCAGCGACGCCTGCTGACCAACACCATCGATGCGCGCCTGATCGCTGTCGACGCCGACACCGGCGAGTTCTGCCAGGGCTTCGGCACTAACGGTCAGGTCGATCTGAAGGCAGGATTGGGCGACGTACCCGATTCCTACTACCAGCTCTCCTCCGCTCCGTTGATGGCCGGCACCACCGTGGTGGTCGGCGGCCGCGTCGCGGACAACGTCCAGACCGACATGCCCGGCGGCGTGATCCGTGGCTTCGACGTCATCACCGGCGCCATGCGCTGGGCCTTCGACCCGGGTAACCCGGAAGACAAGCAGGCCCCGGCGGACGGCAAGACCTACGTGCGCAGCACGCCCAACAGCTGGGCGCCGATGTCCTACGACCCGGCGATGAACACCGTCTTCCTGCCCATGGGCAGCTCCTCCACCGACATCTATGGCGTGGAACGGACGAAACTCGACCACACCTACGGCGCGTCGATCCTTGCCGTGGACGCCACCACGGGCGCCGAAAAGTGGGTTTACCAGACCGTGCACAACGACCTCTGGGACTTCGACCTGCCGATGCAGCCGAGCCTCGTCGACTTCCCCGTGGCCGACGGCAAGACCGTTCCGGCAGTCGTCATCGGCACCAAGGCCGGGCAGATCTATGTGCTCGACCGCGCCACCGGCAAGCCGCTGACCGAGGTCAAGGACGTCGCGGTGAAGCCGGGCAATATCCCCGATGAGCCCTACTCGCCGACCCAGCCGAAATCCGTCGGCATGCCGCAGATTGGCGCGCAGACCCTCAGCGAATCGGACATGTGGGGCGCCACGCCCTACGACCAGTTGCTGTGCCGCATCGACTTCAAGAAGATGCGCTACGACGGCCTCTACACCGCGCCGGGCACCGACCTGTCGCTGAGCTTCCCCGGCTCCCTGGGCGGCATGAACTGGGGCAGCCTGTCCACCGACCCGGTGCACGGCTTCATCTTCGTCAACGACATGCGCCTGGGCCTGTGGATCCAGATGATCCCCTCCGCCAACAAGGGCGCTGCGGCTGGCGGTGGCGAGGCGCTGAACACCGGCATGGGCGCCGTACCGCTCAAGGGCACGCCCTACGCAGTGAACAAGAACCGCTTCCTCTCGGTGGCCGGCATCCCGTGCCAGGCCCCGCCGTTCGGCACCCTCACCGCCATCGACCTGAAGACCCGCCAGGTGGCCTGGCAGGTACCGGTGGGCACCGTGGAAGACACCGGCCCGCTGGGTATCCGCATGCACCTGCCGATCCCCATCGGCCTGCCGACTCTTGGCGGCACGCTGTCCACCCAGGGCGGCCTGGTGTTCATCGCCGGCACCCAGGACTTCTACCTGCGCGCCTACGACAGCAGCAACGGCAAGGAAATCTGGAAGGCCCGCCTGCCCGTCGGCAGCCAGGGCGGCCCGATGACCTACGTGTCGCCGAAGACCGGCAAGCAGTTCGTCGTCATCACCGCTGGCGGTGCGCGCCAGTCCACCGACCGTGGCGACTACGTGATGGCCTACGCGCTGCCCGACAGCCAATAAACCTCCCATCGCGCCCGCCTCGTGCGGGCGCCTCCTTCCGGCGCGGCTCTACCACCGCGCCTTTTTTTATTCGCTTCAAGATCAGGATTTCCATGCGCATTTCCCTCCGCCTCACGCCCGGCCTGCTGCTGTGCGTTGCCTCGCTGCCTGCGCTGGCCGAAGAAGGCCTGCTCGAACGATCCACCATGACCGGCGACTGGGGCGGCCTGCGCCACCAGTTGGAAGAAGATGGCGTCAAGTTCACCGGCGACTACAGCGGCGAGACCGCGTACAACGCCCACGGCGGCCTGCACCGCTCCGCGCGCTATTCGCAGAACATCAAGCTGGGCGTGCAATTCGACCTGTCGAAGCTCTATGGCCTGGAGAATGGCGGCAAGGTCCAGCTGACCATCAACGACCGCCGCGGCAACAGTGCCTCGGAAGACCTGGTGGGCAACCGCCTGCCGATCCAGGAAAACTACGGCGGCCTCTACACCCGGCTGACCGAGCTGAGCTACGAGCGCGACCTGAGCCAGGCGGTGAACCTCAAGCTCGGCTACATGGCCATGGGCAACGATGTGGGCGGGCTGGACAGCGGCATCCTCTGCAACTTCATGAACGCCGGTTTCTGCGGCCATCCGTTGAACATGTCCGGCGGCAGCGGCTGGACCAACTACCCCAACGCACACCTGGGCGCGCGAGTGAAGTACAGCTTCGCTCCCGACTGGCAATTGCGCATCGCCGCGTTCAACTTCGACCCGGAAAGCAACGGCAACTCCAGCCGCGCCTGGCACCTTACGCCCAAGCACACCACTGGCACCGTGGTGCCCATCGAGCTGATCTACAAGCCCCAGGGCGAGCTGCCCGGCGAGTACAAGCTGGGCTGGTACTACGACAGCTCCAACGTGCAGCGCATCGGCAGCGACAAGGAAGTGTCCGGTCGCAGTGGCCACTACCTGCTGGTGGACCAGGCCGTGTGGAATGACCCGGCCTCGAAGGGGCGCAGCCTGCACCTGTTCGGCCAGGCCTCGGCCGCGAGCAGCGCCGCCTCGCCCTTCACCAAGTGGTATGGCGCGGGCGTGGTGCTCTACAAACCCTTCGAAGGCCGCCCGAAAGACAGTCTCGCGCTGGGTTACGGCCGCGCCGTGCCGAACCCGCGCAGCCGCGATGTGCAGGAAAGCAATGCCCTCGCCAATGGCCAGGACTACCCGAACCTGGACAGCGGCGAACAACTCATCGAGCTGAGCTACGGCTACCAGGCCACGCCGTGGCTGACCCTGCGCCCGAACCTGCAGTACGTCATCGAGCCGGGTGCCTTCTCCGGCCAGGACATCGACAACGCCCTGCTGCTCGGCCTGCAGGTGAAAGCCAGCTTCTGAGAAAAGCGATCCTGAGACAAATTGATACAGTAACCATATGATTACTAAGTCTTTTCCTATACAAACTGGACGCAGATGCTCCTAAACTGGCCTGTCACCCTGCGGGAACACCCGCAGGACGTTGACACCGGTTATATGGAGCTACACATGCCCGGTTGGTATGAAATCAAGGAACTCAGCAGCGGCAACCGTCGCGTTCTGCTCAAGAACACTGCCCACGGTACTCTGCTGGAAACTCTCGCTTACCCGACACAGGAGGCAGCCGAGCAGGCCATCAACAGCCTCCGCAGCTCCTGTGCGGCCGTCGAGCGCTACAAGCGCCAGATGTCCCCCGGCGGCAAGAATTTCTTCGTGATCCGCGACAACACCGGTGCAGAACTGCTGACCAGCAAGCTGTACGACTCCGAGGCCACGCGCGACCAGGCGATTGCAACGATCGCCCAGGCCGGCCTCAGCACCGAGCTGCGTTCGCGCGCTTGAGTAAGCAATGAAAAAGCCCCGCGCAATGCGGGGCTTTTTTGAAGTCGGTAACCACCGCAGGACGCACACCGGTTGCTCCCCAGGTGTGCGGATCACGAAGCTTGCTCCCGGCGGGAAAGCCCGACCATGTGACTCCCGGCGCATCCCCGCCTATCCTGAAACCTGACCTGTCGAGGACAGTCGGACCAGGCAGCCCGCCATAGCACGGACACTCCATGGATAGTCCCCTGACATCGCGCCACGGCGCAGACACCTGTGTTCTCGTCGGACGCTCCGGTGCGCCCCGCTCCCTCCGGGTGGCCGCATGAAGCGCTGGAGCCGTAAACCGCTGACCCTGCGGGTGCTGATCCTCGTCTTCGTGCTGCTGGCCGCCCTTGCCACGCTCGGCAACAGCCTGTTCGTGGCCTACACCGTACAGCGCTCGGCACTGATCCACACGACCCTCGAGGCCAACCGCGCCTACGCCGCCAAGGTCGCTTCCAGCATCGAGGAGTTCATCCACTCGGCGCAGCGCAACCTGGCCTTCAGCTCCGGCATCCTCGCTACCCACCTGGACGACCCGACGGTGCTGCATGCCGAGGCCATGCGCCTGCAGGCCCAGGACACCTACTTCAACTCCATCGCCATCGTCGACGCGCAGGGCAAGGTGCTGCAGGCCTATCCCGATTCCCTGCAGATCGTTGGCACCACGCTGCGCTCGGTGGGCGTCCAGCAGGCCCTTCAGCAGAAACGTCCGACGGTCAGCCAGGCCTACGTGTCCATCGCCGGCAACCTGGTGGTGTTCATCTCCCAGCCGATCATCGGCCCCTCCGGCGAGTACCTCGGGCTGGTCGGCGGCTCGGTGTACATCCTCAAGCAGAGTGTGCTGCACACCATTATCGGCAGCCACTTCCACCACGAAGGCACCTACGCTTTCGTCGCCGACGCCAACCGCCGGCTGCTCCAGCATCCCGAAGCGCAGCGGGTCGGCGAACGGCTGGATGACAACCCTGCCGTGGAGGCGGCGCTGCGCGGGGAAACCGGCTCGATGGAAGTCGCCAATACCCAGGGTGTCGAGATGCTCGCGGGATACGCCCAGGTACCCAACGCGAACTGGGCGGTGGTCGCCCAGCAGCCCCGCGACCTCAGCCTGGCGCCGCTGGGCCTGCTGATGAAGGACATGTTCTTCGGCCTGATTCCCGCCAGCCTGCTCGGTGTGCTGATGATCTGGGGCGGTGCCCTGCTGATTACCCGGCCGCTGCGGCAGCTGGCACACAGCGCCGAACGCCTGTCCGCGCCGGGAACGCCCCGTGAACTGCAAAGCATCAACACCTGGTATCGCGAGGCGGCCGCCATCCGCCAGGCCCTGCTGACCGGCGTGGGACTGATGCAGCAGAAACTCGGCCGGCTCAGCCAGGAAGCGCAGAGCGATGCACTGACCGGGCTGGCCAATCGCCGGGCGCTGGGCCTGGCCCTGGCGACGCTGGAGCAGTCCGGCCAGGCCTATGCGGTGCTGGCACTGGACATCGATCATTTCAAACAGGTCAACGACAGTTGGGGCCACGACGCCGGCGACGAGGCGCTGCGCCGGGTCGCCGCGATACTGCGCGACTCCTCCCGCGCCGCGGACCTGGCCTGTCGCGCTGGCGGCGAGGAATTCGTCCTGCTACTGCCGGAAACCAGCCTGGAGGCCGCCAGTGGCATCGCCGAGCGCATCCGCGCCACGGTGGCGGCGACGGTGATGCCCGGCGTCGGCCATGTCACCCTGTCCATCGGCGTCGCCGAAAGCGATGCCGCCGCATCGACCTCCGAATCCGTGCTCAAGCAGGCTGACCTGCGCCTGTACCAGGCCAAGCAAACCGGGCGCAACCGGGTCGTCAGCGGAAACCCCGACTGACCCCGCACCTCATGACCATTCGTCTCCAGCGCGGAACGCCGCGCAGTCCTGCCAGTCATCCGAGGACGCGGCACACAGCCGAGCCGCGGCAGCGCCACCCGGTAATCGGCTTGGTCAATCGAAGAAGGTAATGACGATGGGCTGGAACGATCATCAGGATGTGGAACTCACCGATGGGCTTCGTCGACTGCTCGACGAAGGACAGCTGGAGGCCGACGGCTCCCAGGCGGTCCTGGCCCTCTACATCATCAACCACGGGTTCGCCGCGCTCTCCGAGGAGCAGCAGCAACAGTTCCACGACGACCTGCTGCCCTTGCTGGACCTGCGCTCGCGCAGCGACGAGCTGGACGCGATGATCAACGATCCGGGCAACGAGGACCCCGGCTCGCTGATCGACACTGACGACGGCCTGCGCACCCGGCGCTGACTCCCCCGTAACCCCGCCGCACGACACGAAGAACAGGCCTCGTAATGCCTTGCCCTGCCCTGCTGCTCCAGTCACCCGAAGCGAGCGGCGCAACCAGGGCCAGCAGCGGTTGCCGCCCCTGAAGCTGAGGTTTCACTGCTCCGGCCGTGGAACCGGCTCCTCGGGTGGCTGCTGCATGGGCACTTCTTCGGGAAAGTCTTCGGGAATCTGGCTCTCGCGGTCCGGCGGAGCTTCCTGCGGTTCCGGTCGCTGGGCATGAAGTTGCGGGTTCATCACACGTCCTCCTCGAACGATGGCTCTCACTGGTTGGAGTGCGCCGGTCGAGGAGGTTCGATTTTTCTAAGCGCCGCTCTTCACTTGCAGCAGCAGCGCCAGCAACTGGTCTCGGTCGAAGGGCTTGGGCAGGCGCATGACCGACTCGGCGAGGGTATCCACGCGCCCGGCGTAGCCCGTGGTGAGCACGCAGTTGAGCCCCGGATACGCCTGGCGCACCTGCTGGATGAGCAGCATGCCGTCCATGTCGGGCATGGCGAAGTCGGTGATCAACAGGTCGTAGTCCGCCATTTCCTCCAGCTGTTGCAGGGCCCCGCGCGCGGAGTCGGCGCGCCCGACGTAGCAGCCCAGGTCGCTGAGCAGCGCCGTGGTTCCGTCCAACACCAGCGCGTCGTCATCGACCACCAGCACCCGCAGGCCCACGTCGACCACTCCCCGGGACAACGGGATGGCCTGTACCTGCGGCGCGGCCTGCTCTTCCGGTAGTGCTTTCACTTTCACCGCCGGCAACCAGATTTCCGCCGTGGTTCCGCTGCCGGGCGTGCTGCGCAACAGCAGTGCGCCGCCCTGCTGCTGCGCCAAGCCGTGGACGATGGACAGGCCCAGGCCGGTACCCTTCCCTGTCGCCTTGGTGGTGAAGAAGGGTTCCGCCGCCCGGCGCAAGGTGCCCTCGTCCATGCCCTGCCCGGAATCGGTCACCGTCAGGCACACATAGGCGCCGGGCGCCAGTTTGCCGCTCTGGCGGGGCCCGACCACCTCGTTGCGGGCGGCGAAGACGATGCTGCCGCCGTTGGGCATCGCATCGCGGGCATTGGTGGCCAGGTTGATGATCGCCAGCTCCAGCTGGTTCTGGTCACTCATGACCGCGTCCAGTTGCAGCGGAAAGCGGGTTTCCAGGCTGATGGTCGGCCCCAGGGAACTGACCAGCAGCTCGCTCATGTCCTGCAGCAGCGCGGGTAGTTGCAATGGCTGGGGAAACAGCCGCTGCTTGCGGGCGAAGGCCAGCATCCGCTGGGTCAGCTGGGCGCCGCGCCGCGTCGCTTCCAAGGCGTTTCGCCAGATGCCCTCGACCTTCTCGTTGTCCGCCGGCAGATGCCGTTCGAGCAGTTGCAGCCCACCCAGGATCACCGTCAGCAGGTTGTTGAAGTCATGCGCCACGCCGCCGGTGAGCTGGCCGAGCGACTCCATCTTCTGCGACTGGATCAGTTCGTCACGGGCGCGCTCCAGTTCTTCCTGGACGCGGCGCTTGTCGGTGATGTCACGGGTGATCTTGGCGAAGCCCAGCAATTTGCCGGTGTCGTCGAAGACCGGATCGATGACGATGTTGGCCCAGAAGCGCGAGCCATCCTTGCGCATCTGCAGGCGCTCTTCCTCGTAGCGCCCCTCGGCCAGTGCCGTGGCCAGGCTGGCCTCCGGAACGCCGTTCTGGCGGTCGTCCTCGCAATAGAAACATTCGAAGCGCCGGCCGATGATTTCCTCGGGGTAATAGCCCTTGATCCGCTCCGCGCCGGAGTTCCAGCTGGTGACGTTGCCCTCGGGGTCGAGCATGTACAGCGCGTAGTCGGTAACGCCATTCACCAGCAGGCGGAACTGCTGTTCGCTGCGCCGCAACGCCTGTTCGGTCTCGTGCTGCTCGGTGCGGTCGCGGGTGATCTTGGCAAAGCCCATGAGCGCGCCGGAACTGTCGCGGATCGCGTCGATCACCACATGGGCCCAGAACGAGCTGCCATCGCGATGCAGGCGCCAGCCTTCGCTTTCATAGCGCCCCACGCGGGCGGCTTCATCCAGGGCGTGCTCGGGGAGTCCGGCCTCGCGGTCGGTGGGCGTGTAGAAACGGGAGAAGTGCTCGCCGAGGATCTCGTCGGCGGCGTAGCCCTTCAGGCGTTGCGCGCCGGAACTCCAGCTACTCACCCGGCCATCGGGATCGAGCATGTAGATGGCGTAGTCGGTTACAGCTTCGACCAGCAGCCGATAACGGGCGTCTTCGACGAATTGGGCGTTGCTGGCGATGGTATCCGGCATGAAATCAGCGCTCCCCAGAAGCTACTTCAGCAAAGCACAGGCGCGACCTCCCCACCTGCCGCGCCGCCAAACGGCGCGCCACGTGGCCTGCGGCACCCGGCGAAACTCTGAACCCCCACCGGCCAGGACGGATCAACCGTGGAACCTCGCCGTGCGAGGTCATTCCATCCGACCAGGAGAAACGTCATGAAAGGTACTGCTCTGATTGCCGGCGCGCTACTGTCCGGCGCCATGCTGATGGCGACGCCCTTGCTGGCCGCCGATCCGGCGGCGCAAGCCCAGACCTTCGTCACCGAGGCCTCGGCCGCCGGCATGGCCGAGATAGACGCCGCCAAGCTTGCCCTGAAGAAAAGCCAGGCCAAGGACGTGAAGTCCTTCGCCCAGCACATCATCGATGACCACACCAAGGCCAATACCGAACTCAAGGCACTGGCGGACAAGCACCAGCTCACGCTCGCCGACGGACCCAGCCTGACCAACCAGGCCAAGGCCAAGGTCCTCGATGTCCGCGACGAATCCTTCGACGCCGCCTATGCCAACAACCAGGTCGGCGCCCATGAGGAAGCGGTGAAGCTGTTCACCGACGCCGCCAACAACGCCGCCGATAGCGACGTGAAGGCGTTCGCCCAGAAGACCTTGCCGGTGCTCCAGCGCCATCTGGAAATGGCCCAGGACCTGGTGAAGGCACACCCGTCCAAATGACCGAGGCCGCACCCGTTGCCGCTGGCTCGCCAGCGGGTAGCCGGCCGGTCAGCCGACCACCAGGCGGCTGGAGCGCTCGCCCACCACCATCTCGGTGACCCAGCGCACCAGTATGTCGGTATACGCGGCCTGCGCTATCTCGGTGGTCAGCGCGTGGTCGGCCTGGTCGATGATCCTGTGGGTCATCGAGTGGGTGCGCTGGAAGGCGGCGCGGTAGCTCATGATGGTCGAGTGCGGGACGAACTCGTCGTGCTCCGACTCGACCAGCAGCACATCGCCACCGAATCCGGAGCAAGCCTTCAGCGCGCGGTTGCTGGCCGCCGGGATGCGACTGGCGCGATACGCCATCAGGTCCTCGCGCGGCAGGTCGCGCTTGGGCACGTGCCAATCCTCGTCGCGATAGATCGCCGGTACCCGCAGCGCCAACCAGCGCACCGCGCGTAACTCGGTGAGGATCGCCGCGAGATAGCCGCCATAACTGGTACCCACCACCGCTATCGCCTGCAGATCGATGCGCGGATGCGCCGCGAGGCGGTCATACGCCGCCAGCAGGTCGCGCAGGCTGTCTTCGCGCGTGATCGAGCCTTGCAAGGCTGCCCCGGCGCCATGCCCGGCGAGGTCGAAGGTCAGGCACACGCAGCCCAGGCCGGCGATACCCCGGGCGCGCTTCAGGTCGCGCTCCTGGCTGCCACCCCAGCCGTGCACGAACAGCACGCCGGGCACATGGGTGCGTGGGCTGAGGAAGTTGCCCTGCAGACGCAGCGCGCCGACATCGATGTCGATGGGTTCGTCACTGGCATAGAGGTCGTCGCCAGGTTGCAGCGGGTCATTGGAAGACATAGGGCTCCACCATTGCGTACTTCATCAGGAAATCGCCATTGCCGTCGGGGCCACGATAGAGAACGCGGCAGTTCGCGGGCAGCACCTTGTCCTCGAAGATTTCGAAGGTCGACGCGCGCACCGCGCACAGGCCGGGATCGGCGACGAAGGCTTCCAGGGCCGCCAGCTCCGCACCGCTGGCACCGCCGATGCGCCAGGACTGCTCCAGCACACCCGAGCATTCGCGCCCTTGCGCATCCACGCCCTGGGCGACGTCGTAATTGCGGCGCGAGGCGTGGAACTGCGGCAACAGCTGGTGCGCGGCACGGTCGAACTGCACAGCCTGACTGATCGCCTGGCGCACCGAGGCGACCAGGTCGAGCGCCAGCAGGCAGTCGAAATCACCGCGCACCACCCACAGGTCGCTGCCGCCATACACCAGTTGGCCACGCGGGTTGCAGTTCTGCTGCTGGACGCCGTGATAACTCAGCAGCACGCCATTGATCATCACCTGTCCGACGCTATGGGTCTGCGGCTGGCTCAGGTCGTCCTCGATCACCAACCCCTGCCGGTAGTCGGCCTCCTCGTAGCGCGCCAGGGCCTCGGCCAGCCGGTCGCCATCCGCCACCACCTGTTGCCCCTGCCCGCCCCGGCTGGCAGCCGGTTTCAGGCGTTGCGGGCCGCGCCCGAGACGCGCACTGGCGCAACGCAGGGCGTCGTTGTGGCAGAACACGCTGTGGCCATCGAGCACCAGGGGTTTCACCCGCGCAGCGAACGCTTCGCTCCAGCCGCGCGGCGTCATCGTGGGCCGTTCGATCAGCGGGTGGACGATGGCCTTGCCGGCCTGGAAGTCTCGCTCCACATAGCCGCCGAACAGGTCCAGCGGACCCCGGATGCCGAGTTGCGCCGCCTGCTCGCGACCGACCACCGTGGCATCCGGCACCCAATAGAACTGCTGTCCGGGCTGTCGCTGCTCCGGTGGCCGCTCCAGGAAGTCCAGTCCCTGAATCTGCGCCAGCCAGGCGGCCAGCGCGTGATGCGTCTGCACGTCCGCGGGCTGCGCGTCCGGGTCCAGGGAGCAGGCCACGACCAGGCGTGGCGGATCGGCGTCGTTCATGGGGGCACCCTCGGTCAGGCTGTATGAACACTCGACTGACGCCAGGGTCATCGGTTCTACACAAATGACGAACAGTGAGGCCCGGCATGAACCAGGACCGCGAAGCACAGATTCGCCAGAAGGCCCACGACCTCTGGGTCGCCGAAGGCAAACCCGCCGGACAGGCCGCGCGCCATTGGAAGATGGCCGAGGAAAGCCTCGGCCAGCCGCTGCCGGCGGAGCACGCCCAGGACCTCGACTACAAGGGCAAGGACCACCCACGTCGCGACGGATGAGGCAAGGCATATTGCAACCGGCGAAGCGCCCGATCGTGCACTTTGCTGGTTGCACATCGCCATCGCCCGAGACATTTCCCCCGCTCTATCAATCACTTGGGATTGCCCGCCAGGCTGGTACGGACCCTGCTTGCCGTTCTATCTGGCGCCTGCTGGTTTGCCTCGCAGCGCCACCTTTCGCCTCTGCCTGCACGACCTCCTCGGAAGCGGCCACACACCGAAGCGAGGCTGTCGATTGCGCGCCGGCGAAGGTGTCCGCCGCCGGTCAAGCGCGGCGCAGAAAATCGAAACTTCGTCCTTCGGCGGCCAGTCCTCCGAAAGACAGGAGGCAGCACCACGAGGCTTTGCCCGGAGCCGCCAGGAATGGCCGGCCCCTCACCTGACGAGAGCGAGGAACGAACGATGCGTAACCAGCTGGCCGACGTGCGCCTGGATGAAGCCACAATCAACCTCACCCCGATCCCGTCGGCAGAGGGCACGCCTGTTCAGCGCCCTAAACGGATTCTCTTCGTCACCTCCGAATTCAGCGACTTCGTCAAGGCCGGCGGCCTGGGCGACGTCTCCGCCGCCCTGCCCCGCGCACTGCTCGACGAGCACGATATCCGCGTGCTGATCCCCGGCTACCCGCAGGTACTCAAGGGCGCGATCGCCTGCGAAGTGGTGGGTCGTTTGCCGGGACGCGCCGCGCTGCCGGCCTGCGACATCGGTGAGCTGAAGCTGGCCGACGGGTTGGTGGTCTATGCCGTGATCTGCCCGGAACTCTACGACCGTCCCGGCACCCCTTACGTCGACCAGAACGGCCACGAATGGCCCGACAACCACATCCGCTTCGCTCGCCTGAGCCTTGCCGCCGCCGACATCGCCGCGGGCATGACAGGCCTGGCCTGGAGCCCCGACCTGCTGCACGTCAACGATTGGCCCAGCGCCCTCGCCCCCGCCTACATGGCCTGGCGCGGGCAGGCCACGCCCAGCGTGCTCACCGTGCACAACCTCGGCTACCAGGGCGCCTGCTCGATGGGCTGCGGCGCCGAACTCGGCCTGCCGGAAACCGCCGGCCTGCCGGACAGCATGGAGTTCTACGGCAAGCTGTCGTTCCTCAAGGCGGGCATCAATCACGCCAGCCACATCACCACGGTGAGCGAAACCTATGCCCGCGAGATCACCGGCGAGGAGTTCGGCTGCGGCATGCACGGCGTGCTCGCCCAGCGTCGCGACCGTGGCCAGCTCAGCGGCATAACCCACGGCATCGACGCCGGCTGGGACCCCTTGACCGACCCGCACCTGATCGAAGGTTTCGACGCCTCGCGCCTTGCCGGCAAGCGTCGCAACGCCGAATTCATCGAGCGCCAGTTCGGCCTACTGCCAGGGCGCGGCCCGCTGTTCGCGGTGGTGTCGCGGCTGGTGCACCAGAAAGGCATCGACCTGACCCTGGCCATCGCCGACGAGATGGTCGCCGCCGGCGGCCGGCTGGTGTCCATCGGCTGCGGCGAGCCGGAGCTGGAACAGGCCATGCGCGATCTGGCCGAGCGCTATCCGGGACGTGTCGGCGTGCAGGTCGGCTTCGATGAAACCACCGCCCGGCGCATCTACGCGGCCAGCGACTTCCTGCTGATGCCGTCGCGCTACGAGCCCTGCGGGCTGAGCCAGATGTATGCCCAGCGCTTCGGCTCGCTGCCCATCGCGCGCCATACCGGCGGCCTGGCCGACACCATCGTCGATGGCGTCACCGGCCTGCTGTTCCGCGACGAGACCCCGGCGAGCTACTTCGACGCCGTGCGCCGCGCGCTGAACATCTACCGCTACCCCGAACTGCTGCACGCCATGCGCTGCAAGGCCATGGAGTCGCCACTGCCCTGGTACGACGCCGTGCGCCCCTACACGGCCCTCTACCAGCGCCTGCTGCAGCGGGTGCCCGCGCAGGCCGTGCGATGACCTTGCGCCATGGCGCACAGGTGCTGCCCGGTGGCAAGGTCCGCTTCTCGCTCTGGGCGCCCAGCGCCCGGCGCGTGGAAGTGGAACTGGGCGGTGGCCGGCTGCACCCGATGGATTGCGTCGGTGACGGCTGGTTCAGCGCCGAACTGCCCGCGGTGTCCGGTTCCACCTATCGCTACCGGATCGACCACCAGCTGAGCGTCGCCGACCCCGCCTCCCGCGACCAGGCCGGCGGCGTGGAAGGCGAAAGCCGGGTAGTCGACCCGGACGCCTACCGCTGGCGATACCCCGCGTGGCGCGGGCGGCCCTGGCACGAGACGGTGCTGTATGAGGTCCACGCCGGGCTGTTCGACGGCTTCTCCGCCTTGCAGGGCCGGCTCGCTGAACTGGCCGAACTGGGCGTCACCGCCATCGAACTGATGCCGCTCAATGCCTTTCCCGGCCGCCGTAACTGGGGCTACGACGGCGTGCTGCCCTATGCGCCGTCCTGCGCCTACGGCGACCCGGACGGCCTGCGGCAGTTCATCGACACGGCCCATGGTCACGGCCTGATGGTCTTCGTCGATGTCGTCTACAACCACTTCGGCCCGCAGGGTAACTACCTGGGGCGCTATGCCGGGGACTTCTTCCGCGCCGACCAGCAGACCCCCTGGGGGCCGGCGATCGACTTCCGCCACCCGGCGGTGCGGGAGTTCTTCATCGGCAACGCGGAAATGTGGGTGCAGGAGTACCACGTCGACGGCCTGCGACTGGACGCCGTGCATGCCATCGCCGACACCGAATTCCTCCTCGAACTGGCCGCCCGCGCCCGCCAGGCCGCCGAGGGGCGCGAGCTGCACCTGGTGCTGGAGAACGAGCACAACGAGGCGCATCTGCTGCAGGGCGAAAACGGTTTCGACGCGCAATGGAACGATGACCTGCACCACTGCCTGCACGTCCTGCTGACCGGCGAGGCCGAAGGCTATTACGTCGACTTCGCCGCCGATCCCATCCAGCGCCTTTGCCGTTGCCTGCGCGAAGGTTTCGCCTTCCAGGGCGAGACCGACTATCGCGGCATCGCCCGTGGCGAGCCCAGCGGCGCCCTCACGCCACAGGCCTTCGTCGCCTTCCTGCAGAATCACGACCAGGTGGGCAATCGCGCCTTGGGGGAACGCCTCACCACGCTGGCCCACACCGACCGCTTGCGCGCAGCCAGCGCCCTGATCCTGCTATCGCCCATGGTGCCAATGCTGTTCATGGGAGAGGAATGGGGCGAACAGCAGCCGTTCCTGTTCTTCACCGACTACCAGGGCGAGCTGGCCCGGGCCGTGGCCGAAGGTCGACGGGAGGAGTTCAAGCGCTTCAGCAAGTTCTCCTCGCCCGGCGCCGCGGCCTGGATTCCCGATCCCAACGACTACCAGACCTTCGTGGCTTCGCGCCCGCGCCCGGACCAGGGCGACGCCCAATGGCGAGACCATTACCGGCGACTCCTCCAACTGCGGCAGCGCTGGCTGACCCCGCACCTGCCCGACAGTCGCGCCGTGGATGCGCGGCCCCTGGGCGAGCGAGCGCTGACGGCAACGTGGCGGCTGGGCGATGGCAGCCTGTGGCGCATCGACCTCAACCTGGGACCGGACGAGATCGCCGTCGAGCCGCCGGCTGAGAGTGCGCAGGTGCTGCTGTGCTGCGGCCAGAACGCCGCCCACTATCGGCATGGCTGGCTGGGCGCCGCCGCGCTGGTGCTGAGCCTGGAGACACGCGGATGAGCGCCGCGCAGCTGGAACGCCTGGCCCGCGAAGCGGGATTGCTGGTCGACTGGATCGACGCCGATAACCGTCCCCAGCGCCTGACACCCGAGGTCCAGCGCAACGTGCTGGAAGCGCTCGGCTTCCCGGCACAGAGCCCCGAGCAGATCCAGCAGAGCCTGGAGCGCCTACAACAGCGCCACGGGGAAACACCGCCTCTCGTGACCGCCGACCAGGGCCAGCCGGTCCGCGTGCCCGCCCCGCCGGGCAGTCGTTATCGGCTGTTCAACGAGAACGACAGCGCCCACAGCGAAGGACGTGTCGACGAGCACGGGCGGATACCCTCGCCGGACACCAGTGGCTATTACCCACTCCATCTCGGCGAGCGGGAGCTGATCCTCGCCGTGGCACCACCGCGCTGTCCGTCCGTGACGCGCTGCTGCCCCGGCCGCCAGCGTATCTGGGGTCTGGCGGTGCAACTGTATTCGCTGCGCCGCGCGCAGGATGGCGGTGCCGGCGATGTCGGCGCCCTGGCCCATCTCGTGCGCGCCGCCGCCGAACAGGGCGCCGACGCCGTGGCGATCAGCCCGGTGCATGCCATGTT
This sequence comes from Pseudomonas sp. PDNC002, assembly GCF_016919445.1. Lineage (NCBI taxonomy): Bacteria > Pseudomonadati > Pseudomonadota > Gammaproteobacteria > Pseudomonadales > Pseudomonadaceae > Pseudomonas > Pseudomonas sp. PDNC002. Next base: position 4,414,323 of record NZ_CP070356.1, read on the forward strand.
TGCCGCGGCGCGGGACATCTACAGCCCCTATTCCCCCTCCAGCCGGCTGTTGTTCAACGAGCTGTACGCCGCACCGGGTCTGGTACTGGGCGACGAGCCGGTGCGCCAGGCGATCGTGGAGGCCGGGCTCGGGGACGAATTCGCCCGCCTGGAGCGCCTGCCGCTGATCGACTGGCTGGCGGTCGCCCGTCTGCGCGACCGCCTGCTGGCGCAGCTCTACCGGAAGTTCCAGAGCGACAGCGGCGAGCTGCACGACGACTTCCTGGCCTTCCGCAACCAGGGTGGCGCCGAGCTGCTGCAGCATTGCAGCTTCCAGGTCCTGCAACTGCGCCGGGCGGAAGCCGGCGAGGGACTGGACTGGCGCTTCTGGCCGGAGCCATACCGCAACGCCGCCAGCGCCGAGCTGGGCCATTTCATGGTCGACGAGGAACAGGCGATCAGCCAGCAGGCGTTCGGCCAGTGGTTGATCGCCCGTGGCCTGCAACGGGTCCAGCAGGATGCCCGCCAGGCCGGCATGGGCATCGGCCTGATCGCCGACCTCGCGGTGGGCGCCGAACCCTCCGGCAGCCAGGCCTGGATGCGCCAGGACGAACTGCTCACCGGCGTCAGCGTCGGCTGCCCGCCGGACATCCTCAATCGCGCCGGGCAGAACTGGGGCATCTGCGCCTTCTCCCCGGAAGGTCTGCGCCGCCATGGTTTCCGTGCCTTCATCGAGATGCTGCGGGCCAACCTGCGCTATGTCGGCGGTTTGCGCATCGACCATATCCTCGGCCTGCGCCGACTCTGGGTGATCCCCGCCGGGGCGCCGCCCGAGGCCGGCGCCTACCTGGAGTATCCGTTCGACGACCTGCTGCGGCTGATCTGCCTGGAGGCGGAACGCGCCCGCGCGGTGATCATCGGCGAAGACCTCGGCACCGTGCCGCCGGGCCTGCGTGAGGCACTGGCGGAGCGCGGCATCCTCGGCATGCGCGTCCTGCTGTTCGAGCAACAGCATGGCCAGTTCATCCCGTCCCGCCAGTGGCCCGACGGCGCGCTGGCCACCAGCACCACGCACGATCTGCCCACTCTGGAAGGCTGGCAGCGCGGCGGCGACATCGACTGGCGGGAAACGCTCGGCCAACGCACCCGAGAAGCCGCCGCCGACGAGCGCAACGCGCGCCAGCAGGAAACCGCCGCCCTGCGCCGCGCGCTGGGCGAACACGGCATCGACGCCGAGCCGCTGCTGGATGCTGCCATCGAGTTCATCGGTTCGACGCCGGCCCCTCTGGTGCTGCTGCCGCTGGAAGATGCGACAGCCAGCGTCGAACAGCCGAACCTGCCGGGGCCAGGCGACACCCATCCCAACTGGCGGCGCCGCTTCGAACAGAGCGCCGCCGAGATGCTCGACGCACCGAGCGTGCGGGCTCGCCTGGAGCGGCTGCGGCGGGCACGCGATGGAGGCCACGGGCATGGTTGACCTCCGCGCCACCCTGCGCCTGCAGTTCCATCACGCATTCACCCTGGACGATGTGTTGCCCTGGCTGGACTACTTCGCCCGCCTGGGGATCAGCCACCTCTACGCCTCGCCGCTGCTGGCCGCACAGCCCGGCTCCCTGCACGGCTATGACGCGGTCGACCCGACCCGCATCAGTGACGAGCTGGGCGGCGAAGCGGCCCTGCGCCGGCTGGTGGCGGGGCTGCGGCAGAACGGCATGGGCCTGATCGTCGACACCGTCGCCAACCACATGCGTATCGGCGCCGCCAACCCGTGGTGGCAGGACGTCCTGGAGTGGGGACTCGACAGCCCGTACGCGCACTTCTTCGACATCCGCTGGCAGAGCGACGACCCGCTGCTGGACCAGCAGGTGCTGCTGCCGTGCCTGGGCGAGGACTACATCGACGAAGTGACCCATGGGCGCATCCGCCTGGACTACGACGCCGCCAGCGGCCGCTTCCTGCTGCGCTATGGCGAACAGCGCTTTCCGCTGTGTCCGTCCAGCTACGGCATGATCCTTTGCCATACCGATTCGCCCGCCTTGCTGGAACTCGCCCCGCGCTTCGTCGAGCTGCATCGCCACCCGCTGGCCCGGCACCTGGCCCAGGGCCTGTGCCAGCAGGTTGCCGCGCAACTGGCCAACGACGGCGTGCGCGAACGCCTGCTGGCTGCGTACCGCGACGACTGGCGCAGCCTGCATCGGCTGATCGAGCAGCAGTCCTATCGCCTGGCCAACTGGCGCGTGGCGGCGGACGACATCAACTGGCGGCGTTTCTTCGACATCAACGAACTGGTGGGCCTGCGCGCCGAACACCCGGATGTCTTCGCGGCGAGCCATGCCTGCCTGCTGCGGCTGATGGACGAAGGGTTGATCGACGGCCTGCGTATCGACCATGTCGACGGTCTTGCCGACCCCCGTGGCTATTGTCGCCGCCTGTGGCGGGCAACCGCTGGCGCGCCGGTCTACGTCGAGAAGATCCTCGCGCCCGGGGAAAGGCTGCCGGCGGACTGGAAGGTTCGCGGCACCACCGGCTACGACTTCATGAATCAGGTTTCGCAGTTGCAGCACGATGCCGCTGGCGAACCGCAGTTGCGCCACCTCTGGCGGGAGTTCAGCGGCCGCCACGAGGACTTCGCCATGGAAGTGCGCCAGGCCCGTGAGCGCGTGCTCGGCTCGCTGTTCGCCGGCGACCTGGAGGGGCTGTCCCAGCAGCTCTGGCACATCGCCCGCTTCGACCTGGCCAGCCGCGACATCCCGCTGGGCTCCATCCGCCGCGCACTTCACCAGTTGCTTGCCGCCTTCCCGGTGTACCGCACGTATGCCGGTGCGCTGGAACGTTCGGCGCAGGATCGGCATTTCTTCTCCCAGGCGCTGGAACAGGCGCGGCACTCGCTGGAACAGAACGACTGGCGCACCCTGGAATGGCTGGATCGGCTGCTCGGCGGCGAACCGCTGCGCGCCGTGCCGCCGGGCGCGCTACGGCAGCTGCGCAGGCTGGCGCTCGACCGGTTCCAGCAGCTCACCCCGCCGATCGCCGCCAAATCCCTGGAAGACACCGCCTGCTACCGCTCGGCCATGGCGCTCGGGCGCAATGACGTGGGCTTCGACCCGCAAACCCTTGGCGGCGACGCCCACGCCTTCCATCGCGCCTGCCAGGATCGGCAACGTGATTTCCCCCAGGCCTTGCTCGCCACCGCTACCCACGACCACAAGCGCGGTGAAGACAACCGCGCGCGGCTGGCGGTGATCAGCGAGCGCAGCGAATGGTTCGCCGAGCAGGTCTGGGGCTGGTGGAAGCTCGCCGCGCCGCTGCGCCGGCAGCTGCCGAGCGGCCCGGCGCCCAGCGGTGGCGATGAGCTGATCCTCTACCAATGCCTGCTGGGCAGCTGGCCGCTGGACCTGTCCGTCGACGACGAGTCGGGCCTGCGCGCGTTCCACGCACGCCTGGAGCAATGGCAACGCAAGGCCATTCGCGAGGCCAAGCTGGACAGCGACTGGAGCGCCCCCAATGAAGCCTACGAGCAGGTCTGTGGCGACTTCCTCGGCGCCATCCTGCTGGAAGACCGTGGCGCGCCGCTGCGCCGCGCCATTGCCGAGGCGGCCCAGGCGCTGATGCCCGCCGGCGCACTCAATGCCCTGGCGCAATGCGTATTGCGCAACACCACGCCCGGCGTGCCCGACCTCTACCAGGGCTGCGAGTTATGGGACTTCAGCCTGGTGGACCCGGACAATCGTCGTGTCCCCGACTTCGCCGCCCACGAGGCACTGCTGGACGGCGCGCCGGACTGGCCGGCGCTGCTGCGAGGCTGGCGTGACGGGCGCATCAAGCAGGCACTCCTGGCCCACGCCCTGGGCCTGCGCAAGCGCTGGCCGGCGTTGTTCGCCCAGGGCGACTACCTGCCGCTGGAGGTGCGCGGCGAGCATGCCGCCCGAGTCGTCGCCTTCGCCCGCGCCCACGCCGGCCAGCACCTGCTGGTGGTGGTGCCACGCTGCGGGGCCGCATTGCTGGGTGCCTCTGCCGTACCGCACATCCCCGCAGAGGGCTGGCGGGATACCCGATTGCACCTGCCTGCTTCCCTGGCCGCCATTCGCTGGAGTGGGCTGGCCGGCCCTGTCGATCCGCATGACGGGGAGCCGCGACTGGCCGAGCTGCTGCGCGACACCCCGGTGAACATTCTGACTTCCGGAGGTGAACGATGAAGCTGAACGAGCGCCGAATCCGCGAACTGGCCTACCAGATCTGGGAGGCCGAGGGACGCCCCGAGGGCCAGCACGAACGCCACTGGCGCATGGCGCGCAGCCTCGCGGAGAGCGAGGCTGCCAATACCGGCGGGCACGAAGAGCCGGTGAAGCCGCGCTTCGAGGGCGAGGAAGAGCCCGAAAAGCCCGCCATCCTGCAGGAGCCGCCCCGGCGCAAGGGCAGCCTGCCCGAGGCCGACCCCGAGGTGCCAGCCGAATCAGCCACGCCCGCCCCGCGCGCGCCACGCAAGCCCGCAGCCAAGACGGACAGCCCGGCCAAGGCGAGCAGCCCGGCGCAAGACGAACCGAGCGGCAAACCGCGCAAGCCGCCGGCCGCTTCCACCACCACCGACGCCAAGACACCGAAGATCAGCAAGCCCCGGGCACGCCCGGCCACACCGGAAAAGCACAAAGCCCCGAAAGACGTCTGACCCCAGGAGCCGGACATGACCCGACGAGCACATTCCCGCGTCACCGAAGGCCGCCCCTTCCCGCTCGGCGCGACCTGGGACGGGCTGGGGGTCAACTTCGCCCTCTTCTCGGCGCACGCCACCAAGGTCGAGCTGTGCCTGTTCGACGCCCAGGGCAAGCGCGAGCTGGAACGCATCGAGCTACCCGAGTACAGCGATGAAATCTGGCACGGCTACCTGCCCGATGCGCACCCCGGCCAGATCTACGGCTACCGCGTCCATGGCCCGTACGAACCGGATGCCGGGCATCGATTCAACCCCAACAAGCTGCTGATCGATCCCTATGCCCGCCAACTGGTGGGCGAGCTGAGCTGGTCGGAGTCGCTGTTCGGCTACACCATCGGCTCGCCGGACGCCGACCTCAGCTTCGACGAGCGCGACAGTGCCGCCTACGTGCCCAAGTGCAAGGTCATCGACCCCGCCTTCACCTGGGGCGAGCAGCAACCCATCCGCGTGCCCTGGAACGAGACCGTCATCTATGAAGCGCACCTGCGTGGCCTGAGCATGCGCCACCCGGACGTGCCCGAGCGCCTGCGCGGGACCTGCGCCGGGCTGATGAACAGCGAGCTGCTCCGCCACCTGCGGCAGCTTGGCGTCACCAGCCTGGAATTGCTGCCGGTGCACGGGTTCCTCGACGACAAGCACCTGCTCGAAAAAGGCATGAGCAACTACTGGGGCTACAACAGCATCGCTTTCTTCGCGCCCCAGGCACGCTACCTGGCCAGCGGCCACATCAACGAATTCAAGGAGATGGTCGCGCACCTGCATGACGCCGGCATCGAGCTGATCCTCGACGTGGTCTACAACCACACCGCCGAGGGCAACGAACTGGGCCCTACCCTGAGCATGCGCGGCATCGACAACATCTCCTACTACCGCCTGCAGGCCGACAACCGGCGCTATTACGTCAACGATTCCGGCACCGGCAACACCCTCGACCTGAGCCACCCCTGTGTGCTGCAGATGGTCACCGACTCGCTGCGCTACTGGGCCACCGAGATGCGCGTGGACGGTTTCCGCTTCGACCTCGCATCGATCCTTGGTCGCTACGCCGACGGTTTCGACGAACGCCACAGCTTCCTCGTCGCCTGCCGCCAGGACCCGGTGTTGAGCCACCGCAAGCTGATAGCCGAACCCTGGGACTGCGGGCCCGGCGGTTACCAGGTCGGCGGTTTCCCGCCCGGCTGGGTGGAATGGAACGACCGCTTCCGCGACACCGTCCGCAGCTTCTGGCGGGGTGACGAAGGCCAGTTGCCGGACCTCGCGCGGCGCCTCACCGCCTCCGGCGACCTGTATGACCAGCGCGGCCGGCGACCCTACGCGTCGGTGAACTTCATCACCGCCCACGACGGCTTCACCCTGCGCGACGTGGTCAGCTACGACCACAAGCACAACGAGGCCAACGGCGAGGACAACCGCGACGGCCACGACGACAACCGCTCGTGGAACCATGGCGTCGAAGGCCCCACCGACGACGCCGCGATTCGCCGGCTGCGGGTGCGGCAGATGAAGAACCTGCTGGCCACGCTGATCCTCTCCCAGGGCACCCCGATGCTGCTCGCCGGCGACGAGTTCAGCCGCACCCAGCAGGGCAACAACAACGTCTATTGCCAGGACAACGAGCTGGGCTGGGTGGACTGGAACCTCGACGACGAGGGCCGCGAACTGTTGGCCTTCACCCACCGCCTGGTGCGCCTGCGCCAGGCCTACCCGATCCTGCGGCGCGGGCGTTTCCTGGTCGGCGAATACAACGAGGAGCTGGGCGTGCGCGACGTCACCTGGCTCGCTGCCGAAGGCACCGAAATGACCGAGGAGCACTGGCACGACCCGCAGCGCCGCAGCCTCGGCATGCTCATGGACGGTCGCGCGCAACCCACCGGCATCCGACGCACCGGCGGCGATGCCACCCTGCTGCTACTGCTCAATGCCGGCCACGAAGACCTGGAGTTCCAGCTGCCCGAGGTGGCCCAGGGCCGCGAGTGGCAATACCTGCTCGATACCGGCGAGGACGCTCGGCAGCGCGATCGCGGCTGGGCCTTCGGCAGCGCCTATCCGCTGGGAGGACGTGCGCTGGCCCTGTTCACCCTGCGCCGCAGCGAGGACTGACCAGCGGGGCGCAATCCCTCTGAACGGCGCCGGGCCTGTCCAGTCGGAACCAGTAGGTGCCCGTGAATCGGGCGCCCCGTATCCGTCCGAAACGCCAGGAGGACAGCATGAAAATCAGCGACATCATGACCCACAGCGTCCAGACCATCCCCCCGGAAACCAGCCTCAAGGACGCCGCCACGCTGATGGCGCGCATCGACAGCGGTGCGCTGCTGGTCAACGAGGGCGACATGCTGGTCGGCATGCTCACCGACCGCGACATCACCGTCCGCGCGGTAGCCGCAGGGCTCGCCCCCGACACCCCGGTACGCCGTGTGATGAGCGGCAACGTGCACTACTGCTTCGAGGACGAAGAACTGCAGCAAGTGGCGGAGAACATGGCGGATATCCAGATGCGCCGACTCCCCGTGCTGAACCGGCAGAAGCGCCTGGTGGGCGTGGTATCCCTTGGCAACATCGCCCGCGCTCGCAGCGCACGCGCCTGCGACACCGTGCTGCGCGGCGTCGCCCACGCCCATTGACGACGGCCATGAAGGCGCTGCACATCGGCATTTCCGGCTGGCGCTACGTGCCCTGGCGCGGCGATTTCTATCCCGAAGGCCTGCGCCAGAAGGACGAGCTGCGCTACGCCTCGCGGGCGTTCGACAGCATCGAGCTGAACGGCTCGTTCTATGCGCTGCAGACGCCCGAACGCTATCGCCGCTGGGCGGCTGATACGCCGGCGGGTTTCGTCTTCAGCGTCAAGGCGCCGCGCTACATCACCCATATCAAGCGCCTGCGCGATGCCGAGGAAGGCGTCGCCAACTTCTTCGCCTCCGGGCCGCTGGAGCTGGGCGAAAAGCTCGGCCCGATCCTCTGGCAATTGCCCCCGAGCCTGAAGTACGACGCCGACACCCTGGAGGCTTTCCTCGCCCTCCTGCCCCGCTCCGCCGGCGCTGCGCTCACGCTCGCCAAGTCCGCCGCCAGCCGCACGCCGGAGCGCTGGCCCAGCGCCGTTGGCCGGCGGCCGCTGCGACATGCCATGGAAGTGCGGCACGCCAGCTTCGCCTGCGCGGCGTTCGCCCAGCAGCTGCGCCGCCATGGGGTTGCCCTGGTGTTCGCCGACGCGCCGCGCAAATGGCCCTATGGCGAAGACCTGACCGCCATGGACTTCGTCTACCTGCGCCTGCACGGTGACCAGCAGTTGTACGCCAGTGGCTATGGCGACACCGCGCTGGAGCGCTGGAGCCAGCGCATCGGTCGCTGGCAACGCGGTCTGCAGCCCGCCGACGCCAAGCTGTTCGACACCTCGACCCGCGGCGATCGCCGCCACCGCGAGGTGTTCTGCTACTTCGACAACGACATCAAGGTCCGCGCGCCCTATGACGCCAGCCGGCTCATGGCGCTGCTGGGCCTGGAACTGCCGGACCGCCAGGAACCCGGCCAACCTGCGGGAGACTGGACATGACCCAGGCTGAACCCAACCCGCTCGACCTCGACGCACCCAAGCAGCGCTCGCGGCTGCGAGTGCTGACGGTGAACACCCACAAGGGCTTCAACGCCTTCAACCGCCGCTTCATCCTCCACGAACTGCGCGACGCGGTGCGCGCGACCTCGGCGGACCTGGTGTTCCTCCAAGAAGTCCACGGCGAGCACCAGTTGCACGCCGAGCACCACCCCGACTGGCCGCAGACCCCGCAATACGAGTTCCTCGCCGACAGCATGTGGCCGGCCTTCGCCTATGGCCGCAACGCGGTCTATCCCGAGGGCCACCACGGCAATGCGCTGCTCTCGCGCCTGCCGATCCGCGCCTTCGATAACCACGACGTTTCCGTGGGTCGCCACGAGCAGCGTGGCCTGCTGCACGCACAGATCGACCTGCCCGGCGGGCAGCCGCTGCACGCCGTCTGCGTGCACCTGGGGCTGCGCGAACACCAACGGCAGAAGCAGTTGCGCCTGCTCGGTAACCTGATAGCGCGATTGCCACTGGATGCGCCGCTGGTCGTGGCCGGCGACTTCAACGATTGGCGCTGCCGGGCGACCGAACTGCTGACCGCCTACGACCTGCTGCCGGCGTTTCCGCGCGGCGGCGAACCGCGCAGCTTCCCGGCGCGCTGGCCGGTGTTGCGGCTGGACCGTATCTACGTGCGCAACCTGGGCATCACCGGCAGCGAAGTGCTCAACCGGAGGCCCTGGCCGCACCTCTCCGACCATCTGCCGCTGCTGGCCGAGGTGAGCCTGTGAACGAACGTTGGCGCGACGGAAACCAGGTCGAGCTGTTGATCAACGGCGAAGATTTCTTCCCCGGCGTGTTCCAGGCCGTCGCCGGAGCGCAGCGCGAGGTGCTGGTGGAGACCTTCATCATCCGCGACGACAAGGTCGGTCGAGAACTGCGCCAGGTCCTGATCGAGGCAGCGCAGCGCGGCGTGCGCATCGAGCTGATCGCCGATGGCTATGGCACGCCGGACCTCGACGAAAGCTACCTGCGCGGCATGCTCGATGCCGGCGTGCGGCTGCATCTGTTCGACCCGCAGCCCCTGCTGCTGGGCATGCGCACCAACCTGTTCCGCCGCCTGCACCGCAAGCTGGTGGTGGTGGATGGGCAGGTCGCCTTCGTCGGCGGAATCAACTTCTGCGCCGATCACCTGGCCGACTTCGGCACCATGGCCAAGCAGGACTACGCGGTGCAGGTCGCCGGGCCCAGCGTCGAGGACATTCGCCGCGCCTGCCTGGAACTGCTGAGCCAGTACGGCGAAGTACCCGCCGCCGATGCGGTCAGGCCTGGCGCGACGGCCGGGCCCTGCCGCACCTGCCTGGCGATTCGCGACAACCTGCAACGCCGCACCGACATCGAGCAGCACTACCTGCGTGCGATCCAGCGATCCCGCCAACGGGTGCTGATCGCCAACGCCTACTTCTTCCCCGGCTATCGCCTGTTGCGCGCCCTGCGCGATGCGGCACGGCGCGGCGTCACCGTGCGCCTGATCCTCCAGGGCCTGCCGGACATGCCGCTGGTGCGCCTGTGCAGCAAGCTGCTCTATGACACGCTGCTGCGCGACGGGGTGGAAATCTACGAATACTGCGACCGTCCGCTGCACGGCAAGGTGGCGGTGGTGGACGGTCAATGGGCCACGGTCGGCTCCAGCAATCTCGACCCGCTGAGTCTGTCGCTCAACCTGGAAGGCAACCTGATGATCGAGGATACGGCCTTCGCCACGTCGCTCGACGAACACCTGCAGACACTCTCGGACAACAGCTGCCGGCGCGTCACCCGCAAGGCCGCCCGGCGCGGCTACTGGTGGCGGGCGCCGCTGGTGTTCCTCAGCTTCCACTTCCTGCGCCACTTCCCCGCCATCGCCGGGCAACTGCCGGCGCACCGGCAAGTGCTTCACCCCGCCACGGTGGAGGAACAACCGGGTGAATCGCAGGTGCAGCCATGACCCGCAAACGTTTCTGGAAACGGGCCAACCGCGTCTTCAACGTCGCCTTGCTGGTCGCGCTGCCGGTGCTGCTGTTCCTGCTCCTGCGCGCCACCGACTGGAACGAGGTGTACCGTCTGTTGCGCGAATACCGGTTCAGTACCCTGGCCCTGGGCATGCTGATCGCCCTGTGCAGCTACGCCATCTTCAGCAGCTTCGACGTGCTCAGCCGCTACTACATCGGCCACCCGTTGCCGGTTCGACGGGTATTCACCGTGGCTTTCGTCTGCAACGCCTTCAACCTGAACCTGAGTTCCTGGGTCGGCGCCGTCGCGCTGCGCTACCGCTTGTATGGCCGGCTAGGCATGACCACGGGGGACATCACCCGCATCCTGACCTTCAGCCTGATCACCAACTGGTACGGCTACTTGCTGCTGGCCGGCGTGCTCTTCGTCTGCGGCTACCCGAACCTGCCGGACGACTGGTCCCTGGGCCAGAACGGCCTGCGCGCCATCGGCGTGCTGCTCCTGCTGCTGGGGGCCGGCTACCTGCTCGCCTGCCGCTTCGCCCGCCGCCGCGCCTGGGGCTGGAAGCGCTATCGGCTGAAATTGCCGTCCTGGCGGCTGGCCGCGTTGCAGGGCATCGCCGGCGCGAGCAACTGGTCGATGATGGCGTTGCTGATCTACTCGCTGCTGCCCGACTCGGCCAGCTACCCGGCGGTTCTCGCCACCCTGCTGATCAGCAGCATCGCCGGGGTCGTGCTGCACGTGCCGGCGGGGCTCGGGGTGATCGAGACCGTATTCATCACCGTCCTGCGCGACCACTTCTCCCGTGGCGAACTGCTGGCGGCGCTGATCGGCTACCGGGTGCTGTATTTCCTCATCCCGCTGCTGCTGGCCTGCGCGGTCTACCTGTGGCTGGAGCGCCACGCGAAAAAGCTCAAGCGCCGCACCGAACGGCGCGAGGCGGCGCGTGCTTCCTGAGAAGGTGGTTGGCAAGTGCGTGCTGGCTCGGTCCAGCCGAGGACTGTCGCGGACACCGGGAGGACTCGCGGACAAGGTCCGCTCCTACAATGTGTCGCGCGGGGACGCGCCCGGCTGATCGTGGATAAGGCCGTCCCACCCAGGAAAGCCGATGCCCTTCGTAGGAGCGGACCTTGTCCGCGAAAAGCCCAGGCACGCTACCAAGCCCTGGCGGAAAGGTCCGCCCCCCTGTGTGTCGCGCTGGGACGCGCCCGGCTGATCGTGGAAAAGGCCGTCACTCCCAGGAAAGCCGATACCCTTCGTAGGAGCGGACCTTGTCCGCGAAAAGCATCCAGGCACATTCCCAAGCCACGGCGCAGCCGACGCGCAAGCAAGCTCGCTGACAGCGTCCCAAGGCGACTCACGCCACCGCGCTGTCCACGCCGGCATCCAGGTCCACGAGCAATTCGATCATGGCCCTCGCAGCCGCCGAAAGGCGGTCGCCAGTGCGCGTGACGATGCCGCAACGCGCCTGGAGGATGTCGACATTCAGCGGCAGGTTGCGGAAGTGCAGGCGCACCAGTTCGCCGCGTTCCATCGGATCGCTCACCGCCTCATCCACCGCAATGCCGATGGCATCGGTCTGGCTGACGATGCGTACCAGGGAGGCCATGTCCTCGCACTGAATATTGGCGGTGACGTCGATCTTGCCGCTGAGGTTGGCGAGCATCTTCCGCGCGCTGGGCGGGATCAGCGTGGCGGCCAGCGGGTAGGCGAACATGTCGTTGGTGGAGAGGCTTTCCTTGGCCAGCAGCGGGTGTCCGTCGCGGCAGAAGAACAGGCCGCTGCGCGGCTTCAGCGCGCGGGTCTGGAAGTTCGGGTCGGCTTCGAAATGGCGGATGTCGGCGACGAAGAACTCGATCTCCTCGCGGCTCAGGCTGCGCGCCAGGCGCTCCCAGTTGTCCACGCCGAACTGGATGTGGATGCGCGGGTAACGCTGGACGAAGCGCGACACCGCATCCGATACCAGCTTCTGTGCCGGCGCCGGCCCGCTGCCGAAGCGCAACTCGCCCGAGTCCAGCTTGTTCAGGCGGGCAATGGCATGGCTCAGGTTGTTGGCCCCCTGCACCAGGCTCAACGCGTGCTGCAGCACCACCTGGCCCTCGGGGGTGGGGCGCAGGTCCTTGCTGCCGCGGTCCACCAGCCGGCACCCCAGTTCCTGCTCCAGGCCCTGGATGCTGCGGCTGAAAGCGGGCTGGGTGATGCCCATGGCGTCGGCGGCACGGACGAAGCTGCGGTGTTCATTCAGGGCGATGAAATAGCGGAGTTGGCGCAAATCCATGATGCATTTCCGGCATTGAAAATAGTGGGCAAAGGCATTTGCCGCTCGTTATGCGCTGGTTTTAAATGCAAGCTCTTATTCCGTCAACGAAGAATAAAACCTAGATCTATTCTTTTATGAACTAAGAATATAGCTCAGACCAGGAGTCGCCCGATGCCAGCCTTGCACCCCCTCTCCTCGCGAATGTGCCAGTCCCGCTGTCGCTGACAGCCAAACGCAACCCGCCAACACCCGGATTCGTCGTTCGCCACCACTGCGTGGCGCGGCCCCCTTTTGCCCGCGAACCGTGCGGACAGCCAAGGACACAGCATGACTTTGAGACATTCGCCTTCCCTCTTCACCCCGCGCCGGCTGCGCGCTCCGGACTACGCCGTGGTCCTGCTGCTGGCCCTGGGCGGCGCCCTGCCGGTCTTCGCCGAGGAATCCGAGGACGGCACCACCGCCAGTGAAACCATCAAGCCCGTCAGCGCCACACCCGCCAAGGCCGATGCCACCCTGGGCAAGGTCACCGTCACCGCCCGCCGCCGCGAGGAAGACTCGCAGAAGGTGCCCACGCCGATCACCGTGGTCGGCGGCGAAACCCTGGAAAGCCAGCGCGTCTACAAGGTGCAGGACCTGCAGCAGATCCTGCCCAGCGTGAACGTCGCCTTCATCCACGCGCGGCAATCGAGCATCGCGGTGCGCGGCATCGGCAACAACCCGGCCAGCGACGGCCTGGAAGGCAGTGCCGGGGTCTACCTGGATAACGTTTACCTCGGTCGCCCAGGCATGGCGGTATTCGACCTGCTGGACATCGAGCAGCTGGAGCTGCTGCGCGGCCCGCAGGGCACCCTGTTCGGCAAGAACACCACGGCCGGCGTGCTGAACATCAGCACCCGCGCGCCGACCTTCACCCCCGAGCGCAGCGTCGAGGTATCCGGTGGCCAGGATGGCTACTTCCAGGGCAAGGGCACCGTCTCTGGCGCGCTGACCGACACCCTGGCTGGACGCGTCTCGGCCTACCGCACCCGCGACGACGGCTACATCAAGAACATCCACGACGACAACTACCTCAATGGCGGCGAGCGCCAGGGCATCCGCGGGCAACTGCTGTTCAAGCCCAGCGAGGACTTCGACCTGCGTTGGATCAACGACTACAACGAGGAAGATTCCAGCAACGGCAGCATGGTGGTCTACGGCGCCGCCGACCGTTTCTGGCAGCGCGCCGCCTCGGTGGGCGCATCGCCGGTACGCGACCCGGACGACCACAAGGTCAATATCAACGCTCGCCAGCACGTCAGCGTGCACCAGGGCGGCAGCTCGGTGGAGGCCAACTGGAACCTCAACGGCGGCTACAAGCTGACCTCCATCAGCGCCTATCGCTACTGGCACTTCACCCCGGCCAACGACGAGCAGCTCAACGTCTCGGCGATCAACAACACCGGCGTGGAAGTCCACGATCGGCAGTTCTCCCAGGAAATCCGCCTGGCCTCGCCCACCGGCGGCGCCTTCGACTACGTGCTGGGCGCCTACGCGTTCAACCAGAACCTGGGCAACAAGACCTTCACCGACTACGGTCCGGTGGCGGACCGCTACCTGATCGGCAGCGACCTGAATGCGCTGAACAACACCTACTCCAAGGCCAACGGCAAGATCGAGACCGACAGCTTCGCGCTGTTCGCCCAGAGCACCTGGCACCTGACCGACAAGCTCGACTTCACCGCCGGCCTGCGCGGGACCTACGAGCAGAAGTACGCCAAGGTCCAGCGTTTCTCCCCCGAAGGCGGCGCCCCGGTCACCGGCGCCGGCGCAGTGGTGCGGCGCAACCAGTTGGGCGCCTATGACTCCGGCGACCTGAGCCTCTACAACTTCTCGCCCTCGGCGCTGTTGAGCCTCAGCTACCAGTTCACCGACGACCTGCTGGGCTATGCCTCGCTGTCCCATGGCGAGAAGTCCGGCGGCGTGAACCTCGCGGTGGCCAGTGCGCCAACGGCTGGCGCGGATTCCCTGCTGGTCGGCCCCGAGCGCGCCAACGACGCCGAGCTGGGGATCAAGTCGACCCTGTTCGACGATCGCCTGCAACTCAACGCCAACCTGTTCTGGACCGGCATCCACGGCTACCAGGCCACCACCTATTACCAGCCGGCGGGCTCCACCACCCTGGTCCAGGTCCTTTCCAACGCCGGCAGCGTGCGTTCGCGCGGCGTGGAATGGGAAGCCACCGCCCTGCCGGTGCGCGGCCTGCGGCTGAACTTCAACGGTTCCTACAACGACGTCACCTACCTGTCGTTCAAGGACGCCCCGTGCCCGGCGGAAATCTCCACCCAGGCCGGCGCGCCGGCCACCTGCGACCTCACCGGTGAGCGCGTGGTCGGAGCTTCGAAATGGATCGCCAACCTTAAAGGCGAATACGCCTGGAACCTCGACGACGGCATCCAGCCCTACCTGACCGCCAGCTACGCCTACCGCTCTTCCGCCGAAGGCACGCTGGACAACTCCGACCTCTCGAAGATCGACGGCTACGGCCTGGCGAACTTCTCCGTCGGCCTGCGCAAGGACATCGGCGACGGACAACTGGATACCTCGATCTGGCTGAAGAACGCCTTCGACAAGGACTACTACCTGGCCGCCTTCGCCAGCATCAACGGCTCCTACACCGCCTCGGTGGGGCAGCCGCGCACCCTGGGCGCCTCGGTTCGATACGACTTCTGATCCCCATCCGCCGCGCCCGAGCGCGCGGCTCTATTGCCACAGCAAGAGGACGATGAGATGAGCAACGCAGCACAAGCTATCCAGCAATCTTCAGATCAACAAAGCCTGGTCAATCTGGATATCCACCCGGTAGCCGGCCGCATCGGCGCGGAGATTCGCGGCGTGAGCCTCTCCGGCGATCTCGACGCTGCCACCATCGACGCCATCCAGGCCGCGCTGGTGAAGCACAAGGTGATCTTCTTCCGTGGCCAGACCCAGCTCGACGACCAGGGCCAGGAAGCCTTCTCCAAGCTGCTCGGCGATCCGGTGGCGCACCCCACCGTGCCGGTGCAGGAAGGCACCCACTACCTGCTGGAGCTGGACGGGGCCCAAGGCCGCCGCGCCAACTCCTGGCACACCGACGTGACCTTCGTCGACGCCTATCCCAAGGCCTCGATCCTGCGCAACGTGGTAGCACCGGAGTCCGGCGGCGACACCGTCTGGGCCAACACCGCCACCGCCTACGATGACCTGACGCCGGAACTGAAGGCGCTGGCCGACTCGCTCTGGGCCGTGCACAGCAACGAATACGACTATGCGAGCGTGCGCCCGAACGTCGACCCGGCGCGCCTGGAGGAATACCGCAAGATCTTCACGTCCACCGTCTACGAGACCGAGCATCCGGTGGTGCGCGTACACCCCATCAGTGGCGAGAAGACGCTGCTGCTGGGGCACTTCGTCAAGCGTCTGAAGGGCCTCTCGCAGCACGACTCGGCGCACCTGTTCGCCGTGCTGCAGAGCCACGTCACCCGCCTGGAAAACACCGTGCGCTGGCGCTGGCAGCCGGGCGACGTGGCCATCTGGGACAACCGCGCGACCCAGCACTACGCCGTGGACGATTACGGCACCCAGCCGCGCATCGTGCGCCGCGTGACGCTCAGCGGCGAAGTGCCGGTGGGTGTCGATGGGCAGCGCAGTCGGACGATCAAGAAGGTTTGAGCCTTTCCCCAGAGCCCCTCACCCCCGCCCTCTCCCAGGGGGAGAGGGAGTAGATCGGCGCAACGGGATAACCCGCTGCATCGGACTGCCCCCTCTCCCTCCGGGAGAGGGTTGGGGTGAGGGAAGCCCCACACTCAGGATTTTCGAGATGACCCAATCCAACGCCCTCCAACAACCCACCGCCGAACCCTTCGCCATCGTCCCCCTCGACGCCCCGCTGGGCGCCGAAGTGCGTGGCCTCGACGCCCGCGAGCCCCTGACGCCGGAACAGATCCTGGCGATCAAGCAGGCCCACCGCGAGCACCACATCCTGATCTTCAAGAACCAGGACCTGGACGACCAGCAATACCTGCGCTTCGCCACGCTGTTCGGCGCGGTGTTCCAGCCGCCGGCAGACGTCCCGGTGCTGTCCTCCGGCACCGACGGCAAAGCCCCGGATATCGTCAAGGTGGCCAACACCGAGGACGGCGAGCTGGGCAACTTCGCCCTGCCGGCCCACATCGACCATCAATGGACGCCGATTCCCTCGTCCGGCTCCTTCCTCTACGCGCTGGAAGTACCGAAGACCGGCGGCGAAACCCAATTCACCAACCTCGCCCGCGCCTATCACACGCTCGATGAAGCAACCCGCGCCGAGGTCGACCCGTTGCGCCTGATCAACTACAACCCGTTCATCCGCCTGAAGAGTGGTGGCTACAACGGTACCTTCGTGCGCTATCGCACGCCGGAGATCGAACCCATCCAGGGCACCGAGCATCCGCTGGTGCGCACCCATCCTGAGAGTGGCAGGCGCGTGCTGTTCCTGTCCGTGCACACCGAAGTGGAAATTCCCGGTGCCGATCCGCAGCACGGCGCGGCGCTGGTGGAGAAACTGCGCGAGCACCTGCAGAAGCCCGAGCTGATCTACAGCCACAAATGGTCGGTGGGCGACATCGTCTGGTGGGACAACCAGGCCGTGCTACATGGTCGCAATGCCTTCCCGGCGAGTGAGAAACGGCGTTTGAAGCGCATCAGTCTGAGCGGTAGCCGGCCGTTCTGAGGCACGCGTAGGGCGGATAACCTGGGACAGGTTATCCGCCAACCCATGCACGGTGGATAACGCTGGCGCGTTATCCACCCTACGGAACGGGAACATCTTCGCCAGGGCTTGCCCTCACCCCAGCCCTCTCCCAGAGGGAGAGGGAGCCGTTCGGTGCAATTGGGAACAACGAAGTCAGCCGGCGAGCGCCGATCTCTTCACCGCTCTGGACAGTTCCCTCTCCCGCGTGCGGGAGAGGGTTAGGGTGAGGGGCCTTTAATCGTGTAAGACCAAGCGGAACACCTGATCCTTACTCGCGAACGGATTGCCTGGCAGCCCGGCATCCAGCGGTTCGCGAGCAAGCTCGCTCCTACAAAACAGCCGCCCTATGAAATTCCATGAAGCCAGCGCTCTCTATGCTTATGCGAAATCGTTTCTTGTCCTGAATCAGCTATTCCTTTTATCCTTTCGGTAACTCGTCATAACAAGTTATGAACTATGGCCGAACTACTCCCGCTCTCCCCCGTTCCCCTCTACAGCCAGCTCAAGGAAGTTCTGCGCACGCGCATCCTCGACGGCACCTATCCGCCGCTCAGCCGCATGCCGTCGGAAGCCGAGCTAGGCAAGGCCTTCGACGTCAGCCGCATCACCGTGCGCCAGGCGCTGGGCGACCTGCAGAAGGAAGGGCTGATCTTCAAGATCCACGGCAAGGGCACCTTCGTCGCCAAGCCCAAGGCCTTCCAGAACGTCAGCACCCTGCAGGGCCTGGGCGAGTCCATGAGCCAGCGCGGCTATGAAGTGATCAACCGCCTGCGCAGCTTCAAGGTCGTCCCCGCGGACGCCCAGGTTGCCGCGCGCCTGCAAGTGGCCGAGGGCGAGAACGTGGTGCAGATCAAGCGCGCCCGCCTGGTGAACCGCGAGCTGGTGTCGCTGGAGATCACTTACTTGCCCGAATCTGTCGGCAAGCGGCTGGAAAAGGCCGATCTGGTCAGCCGCGACATCTTCCTGATCCTGGAAAACGACTGCGCCCTGCCCCTGGGCCACGCCGATCTCGCCATCGACGCGATCCTTGCCGACGCCGAACTGGCCCAGGCACTGGACGTGGAAGAAGGCTCGCCAGTGATGCGCATCGAGCGCCTCACCCACACCGCCGACGGCGCGCCGCTGGACTACGAACACCTCTACTACCGCGGCGATGCCTTCCAGTACCGCCTGCGCATCGACCGTCACAAGGGGCAGCATCAATGAGCCAATTCGACCTCTCCCAGATCCCCGAGGACAAGGAGCTCGCCTACGACATCGTGGTGATCGGCGGCGGCACCGCCGGCCCGATGGCGGCGATCAAGGCCAAGGAAGCCAATCGCGAGCTGCGCGTGCTGCTGGTGGACAAGGCCAACGTCAAGCGCAGCGGCGCCATCAGCATGGGCATGGACGGCCTGAACAACGCCATCATCCCCGGCCACGCCACGCCCGAGCAGTACACCAAGGAAATCACCGTCGCCAACGATGGCATCGTCAACCAGGCGGCGGTCTACGCCTACGCCACCCACAGCTTCGAGACTCTGCAGCAACTGGACCGCTGGGGCGTGAAGTTCGAGAAGGACGAGGTCGGCGACTACGCGGTGAAGAAGGTCCACCACATGGGCGCCTATGTGCTGCCCATGCCCGAGGGCCACGACATCAAGAAGGTGCTGTACCGCCAGCTCAAGCGCGCACGCATCGAGATCACCAACCGCCTGGTGGTCACCCGCCTGCTCACCGACGCGGACGGCGCGGTCAACGGCCTGCTCGGCTTCGACTGCCGCACCGCGCAGTTCCAGGTGATCCGCGCCAAGGCGGTGGTCCTCGCCTGCGGGGCCGCCGGGCGCCTGGGCCTGCCTTCCTCCGGCTACCTGATGGGCACCTACGAGAACCCCACCAACGCCGGCGACGGCTACGCCATGGCTTACCACGCGGGGGCGGAGCTTTCGAACCTGGAGTGCTTCCAGATCAACCCGCTGATCAAGGACTACAACGGCCCGGCCTGCGCCTACGTCACCGGCCCGCTGGGCGGCTACACCGCCAACAGCAAGGGCGAGCGCTTCATCGAGTGCGACTACTGGAGCGGCCAGATGATGTGGGAGTTCCACCAGGAACTCGAAGGCGGCAACGGCCCGGTGTTCCTCAAGCTGGATCACCTGGCCGAGGAAACCATCCAGACCATCGAGGAAATCCTCCACAGCAACGAACGCCCCAGCCGCGGCCAGTTCCACGCCAACCGCGGCACCGACTACCGCCAGCAGATGGTGGAGATGCACATCTCCGAGATCGGTTTCTGCTCCGGCCATTCGGCTTCCGGCGTGTGGGTAAACGAGAAGGCCGAGACCAGCGTGAAAGGCCTGTACTCGGCCGGCGACATGGCCGCCGTGCCGCACAACTACATGCTCGGCGCCTTCACCTACGGCTGGTTCGCCGGGGCCAATGCCGCGCAGTACGTGGCTGGCCGCGAGTTCAGCGAGGTCGATGCCGCCCAGGTCGAGCGCGAGCGCGAGCGCGTCTTCGCGCCTTTGAAGCGTGAACACGGCCTGCCGCCTGCGCAGGTGGAGTACAAGCTGCGGCGCATGGTCAACGACTACCTGCAGCCGCCCAAGGTGACCAAGAAGATGGAGATCGGCCTGCAGCGCTTCGCCGAAATCGCCCGCGACCTCGACAAGCTCAAGGCCAACAACCCCCACGAGCTAATGCGCGCCATGGAAGTCAGCGTGATCCGCGACTGCGCCGAAATGGCCGCCCGCGCCTCGCTGTTCCGTACGGAGAGCCGTTGGGGCCTGTACCACCATCGCGTCGACTACCCGCTGCGTAACGATGCTGACTGGTTCTGCCATGCGCACCTGAAGAAGGGTGAGGACGGCGAGATGAGCAGTTTCAAGAAGCCTATTGAGCCGTATGTGATTGACCTGGATGAGGGTGAGCAGCAGGCGTACGAGCGGCTGCGGGTGAAGAGCGAGGCGGCTTGAGCATTTCCGGCCGGCCATAAAGCCCCTCTCCCCCGCCCTCTCCCGCAAGCGGTAGAGGGAGCTGTCCGGCGCGAGCGGCAACCGCGGAATCACCTGGCGAGCACAGAAACATCCAACACTCCGAACGGCCCCCTCTCCCTTCAGGGAGAGGGTTGGGGAGAGGGAAACCCCGAGCACCAGAACCACCCCAGAACCACCGAACAGAATCAGCCCGCCGCCAAGACGGCCGGCAAGCAACACGATGAGGACCGCGTGCAATGGCCTACCAACCCCAGGAAATCTTCTTCCGCTCCAGCGCCCCGGTGACGGTGGACGAGGACAAGTGCATCGCCGACAAGGGCTGCACCGTCTGCGTCGAGGTCTGCCCGATGGACCTGCTGGCGATCAACCCCGCCACCCAGAAGGCCTACATGGCCTTCGACGAGTGCTGGTACTGCATGCCCTGCGAGAAGGATTGCCCGACCGGCGCGGTGCGCGTCGAAATTCCATACCTGCTCCGCTGACCCTGCCGCCGCGTGAGCTTTCGTAGGGCGCATAACGCGCCAGCGTTATCCGCCGCTGACTTACCGGCGGATAACCTGTTCCAGGTTATTCGCCCTACGGCACTGCTCCTCTGGAGACTCATAAGAAACGCTACCGGCCAACGACCGGACGCCTGATGCACCGCCCCTCGTTTCCCACCGCACGGCCTGCGGCGGAGACGATTCCAACACTCATGATTCGAGGGGAACACCCATGACCTTGCGCACCACCCTGGCCGGCCTCGCGCTCGCCATTGCCAGCATCTCAGCCCACGGCGAGACCATCCGAGTCGCCATCGGCACCCAGGACACCACCATCAACTGCGCCGCCGGCGGCCTTTTGATCCGTGAACTCGGCCTGCTCGACAAGTACCTGCCCCACGACGGCAAGTACAAGGACGCGCAGTACGACGTACAGTGGAAGAACTTCACCAGCGGCGCGCCGCTGACCAACGAGATGCTCGCCGGCAAGCTCGACTTCGGCGCCATGGCCGACTTCCCCGGCTCGCTCAACGGCGTCGCCCACGAGGCCGCCGGCAAGCGCAGCCTGTTCATCAGCGTGCTCTCGGGCAGCATCGAGGGCAGCGGCAACGGCATCGTCGTACCCGCCTCGTCCAAGGTGCAGTCGCTGGCCGAACTCAAGGGCCAGACCATCTCCGTGCCCTTCGCCTCCACCGCCCACGGCCTGCTGCTGCGCGCCATCGCCGCGCAGGGCTGGGACCCGGAGAAGGACGTCACCATCATCGCGCAGCCGCCGGAAGTCGCCGGCTCCGCCCTGCAGGCCAACAAGATCGCCGCCCACGCCGACTTCGTGCCCTTCGCCGAGCTGTTCGAGAGCCGTGGCATCGCCCGCAAGATCTACGACGGCTCCCAGGCCAAGGCGCCGACCTTCCACGGCGCGCTGGTGGAAGCCGACTACGCGCAGCAATACCCGGAAATCGTCGAGGCCTACCTGCGCGCCACGTACGAAGCCAACCAGCTGCTCGCAAAAGACCCGGAGAAATACAGCGAACTGATCGAGAAAGTCGCCGGCATCCCCGCCGAAGTGAACTACCTGTTCCACGGCCCGCTCGGCCTGCAGACCCGCGACCTGACCTGGAAGCCGGAATACCGCCAGGCCGTCACCACCGCTATCGACACCCTGAAGCTGCTGAAGAAGGCTGACCGTGGCCTGAACGTCGAGCAGTTCGTCGATGACCGCTACATCCGTGCCGCCTTCAAGGCTTCCGGTGCCGACTACGACGCCGCGCTGAAGAACTACGCGCAGCAGCCACTGCTGGGCAACGACGCGCTGACCGACAAACCGATTACCGATACCCGCAAGGTCGCGCAGATCTGGGTACGCGGCGAGCCGAAGGTCCGTAGCTATGCCACGGCAAAGGAAGCCCTCGGCGAGCTGGCCAGCCTCAAGCAGAACGGCAAGGACATCCGCGCGGTGTACGCCCAGGCCAGCGACAGCGGCATCAAGCTGCTGGCCAGCCAGGCCTGGTTCGTCCGTGGCAAGGACGGCGCGCTGGACGCCTTCCTGCTGCGCGAACAGGCCGATGCCTTTGCCCGCCAGCACGGCGGTGAAGTCGCTGATTTCGCCGGTGCCAGCCAGCAGGCGGTCGCCAGCCGCTGAGGCGAAGTCCCGGCGCCCCGTGCGCCGGGATTCGACGGAGAACGATGATGACCACCACCACCCTCACCCGCTGGAGCCTGCGCCTGGCCTCGTTGCTGGTCTGCCTGGCGCTGTGGCAGGTGCTCAGCACACGCCATGTGAACCTCGGCGTCGTGACCTTCGCCAACGTGCCCGGCCCGCGTGACGTGCTGGAAGCGGCCTGGAACCTCGCGCAGTCGAGCAAGCTCGGTCGCCACCTGGGCAGCAGCCTGCTGCGGGTACTCGCCGGCTATCTGCTGGCCGCCGTCGCCGGCATCGCCCTGGGTCTGCTCATCGGCCGCGGCCGCTGGGCCCGCGACAGCCTGCTGCCGCCGCTGGAAGTGCTGCGACCGATCCCGGCGGTGGCGTGGATTCCGCTGGCGATCCTGATGTTCCCCAGCTCCGAGCTGTCGATGATCTTCATCACCTTCACCGGCGCGCTGTTCCCCATCCTGCTCAACACCATCCATGGCGTGGAAGCGGTCGACCCGCGCCTGCTCGCCTCCGCCCGCAGCCTCGGCGCCGGGCGCCTGGCCCTGCAGCGCGAGGTGGTGCTGCCGGGTGCCACGCCGAGCATTGTTACCGGGCTTGCCATCGGCATGGGCACCTCGTGGTTCTGCCTGGTGACCGCCGAGATGATCTCCGGGCAATGGGGCATCGGCTACTACACCTGGGAGTCCTACACCTTGCAGAACTACCCTGACATCGTGGTCGGCATGCTGCTGATCGGCGTGTTCGGCATGGCCAGCAGCCTGCTGGTGCGCCAGCTCGGCGCCCTCGTCACGCCCTGGCAGCGCCAGGCCGGAGGCAAGCCATGACCCTGCCCGCCAGCGCACCGGGGCGTGTGCGCGTCGATGGCCTGTCGATCCATCTTGGCAGCGGCCGCGACGCCTTCGAGGCCGTGCAATCCCTGAGCTTCTCCATCGAGCCCGGCGAATTCGTCTGCGTGCTCGGCCCGTCCGGCTGCGGCAAGTCCACCCTGCTCGGTGCCCTTGCCGGGCACCTGACGCCCAGCGCCGGCAAGCTGGAAGTGGACGGTGGTCCTGTCGCCGGCCCCTCGCCCGAGCGCGGCATGGTGTTCCAGCACCACACCCTGTTGCCCTGGCGGCGCGTGCGCGACAACGTCGCCTTCGGCCTGAAGATGCGCGGCGTGCCCCGCGCAGAACGCCATCGTCAGGCGGACGAAATGCTCCAGCTGGTCGGTCTGAACGGCTTCGCCAATCGCTGGCCATCGCAGCTCTCCGGCGGCATGCAGCAACGCGTGGAAATCGCCCGCGTGCTGATCAATCAGCCGCGCCTGCTGCTGATGGACGAACCCTTTGGCGCTCTCGACGCGCAGACACGGATGAAGATGCAGGAACTGCTGCTGGACATCTGGACGCGCCTGCGCACCAGCGTGCTGTTCATCACCCACGACATCGACGAGGCGTTGTTCCTCGCCGACCGCATCCTGGTGATGAGCCCGCGCCCCGGCCGCATCCTCGAAGACATCCGCCTCGACTTCCCGCGCCCGCGCCACGCCGACCTGCTCACCAGCCCAGAATTCTCCCGCCTCAAGCGGCACTGCCTGGAACTGCTGCGCCACGAAGACGGTCGCCAGTTGCCACGCCTTACGCCACTAGGGCTGCCCACTCAACAACGGATACCGCGATTCGCCATATGACTACTTTGCCCAGCGACAACCCCGACATCCGCGATCTGCAACCGCGTCTGCAGGATGCCGACGCCGGCGTACGCCGCATCGCCCTGATCGAACTGGCCGACCTGGAAGACCCCGACGCCCTGCCCTGGCTCGCCGCCGCGCTGACCGGCGACGCAGCCGCCAAGGTCCGCGCCGAAGCCGCGCGCCTGCTGGAAGCCTGGGAGGAGCCGGAAGTCGTCGATGCGCTCTGCCAGGCCCTGGCCGATGAGGACGAAGACGTGCGCGAAGCCGCCGCCCAGAGTCTGAGCGAGCTGAAGACCGCCGAAGCCGGCGTGCGTCTGCTGCCCTGGGCCAACCACGCCGACATCTTCGTCCGCCGCAGCGCCCTGCGCGCCTTGCGCGAACTGCGCCTGGAAGCCGCCGCCGAACCGGCGCTCACCGCGCTGCAGGACACCGATGCCGGCGTGCGCCGCGAAGCCGTGGGCATCCTCGGCTGGCTCAAACGCACCGACGCCCTGCCGCACCTGGCTCGGCTGACCCGCGATGATCCGGACGCCGAAGTCCGCCGCGCTGCCGCCGGCGCGCTGGGCCTGGCCATCGACGCCAGCGTGCTGCCGGCCTTGCAGGCCGCCCTGGCCGATCCGGCCTGGCAAGTGCGCGAGGAAGCCGCCGGCACCCTCGGCAAACTGGTCCTGCCCGAAGCCGGCGAGGCGCTGGTCAGCGCCCTGGAAGACGACTTCTGGCAGGTGCGCCTGCGCGCCGCCCGTTCGTTGGGCAAGCTGCGCTATCTGCCAGCAATTGAAGGCTTGAAGGTCGTGCTCGGCCATGGCATCAGCAACCTGCGCAAGGAAGCCGCGCTGGCCCTGGGCGAACTGGGCAGCGGCGACGCCATCGACGCATTGCGCAATGCCGAGCAGGATGGCGACCCGGAAGTTCGCAAGGCCGTGCGCATCGCCCTCTCTCAGTTGGAGCAAAAGCCGCACCTGGGTCAGCCGGTATGAGCACGCCCGTCGCCCTGCACCGCTCCAGCGCAGACGCTGAACTGCGCATCCGCTGGGACGATGGCGTCGAACAGTGCATCGCCTTCGCCCGCCTGCGCGGTGCCTGTCCCTGCTCGCAGTGCCGGGCGGCACGGCTGCGGGGACGGATCGACCTGGTGAAAGCCGGCGTCACCCTCCGGGAGGTGAACCTCCAGGGTTATGGCATCCAGTTGGTGTTCGACGACGGCCACGACCGGGGCATCTATCCCTGGTCATACCTGCGCGGCCTGGACTGATGGCGCGCCGCTCAGCCGATCGAGCGCTCGAGATGCTCCTGCACGCGCTCGACGGCACGCTCCAGGCAACCCTTGAAGAAATGATCGGCGCCTGCGTAGAGCACAACCTCACGCCGCGCCGGGCGTGCCCAGTCGAGCAGATTGGCCAGCGGCGCCATCTCGTCCGCCTCGCCGTGCAATAGCAGGCAATCGGCCGGCAGCGCCTGCGCTTCGTAGTGGCGCCCGCCGGGCACCGAGCCCACCGGTAAGCCCATCAGGGCGATGGCATCCGCAGGCGGTGACAGTTCGCTGGCGACGCGGGCGAATACATAGGCGCCGAAGGAGAATCCCACCAGCGCTATCGGCAAATGCAGATGCTCCGCGCGCAGGTGGGCGACCACCGCGAGCATGTCCTGTGCTTCGCCGATGCCCTCGGCGTACTCGCCTTCGCTGCCATCTACGCCGCGAAAGCTCGGCCGCACGGTCAGCCAGCCGGCCGCACAGAGTGTGCGCGCCAGAGTCAGGGGCACGCGGTGCTTCGGGCTACCGCCCAGCAGGGGCTGCGGATGGCTGATCAGGGCGATGCCTTTGGCCGGCTGACGTGGCCGGTCGAGCAGCAGCTGGATCTTGCCTGCCGGGCCGTCGATCGACTGCACGCTGCGTTCTTCTTCTGGCATGACGTCATCTCGGGGAAAACGGCGATTGTAGGGGGAAATGCCGCGGGCTCGTTGCCTCGGTAGATGTGGGCGGAGAACCCTGACGCGCATCGCCACAATCAGCAGAGCGGATAGATCGCAAGGCGGACGGCGGGTCCTGGAAAGCGGAAAGCAAACGGCCTGTCGCCTGCGATCCCGCTTTTCAGTCCTGCCGCCCGCCCCGCGAAACCCGTGGGATTACTCCGTCTCGCCGGCGCGCTGGAGGATCGACCGCGCGCGGCCGATCACCGGCGCATCGATCATCTCGCCGTCCACCACGAACACGCCCTTCCCGCCTTTGGCGCCGTCGACCACGCGGCGCGCCCAGTCGAGCTCCTCGGCGCTGGGCATCAGCGCGGCATGAATGCTCGCCACCTGGCTGGGATGGATGCACAGCGCGCCACCGAAGCCCATGTCGTGGGCATGGCGGATCGCCCTTTCCAGCCCCTGCGCGTCCTGGATCGACGGAAACACCCCATCCATGGCTGGCGCCAGGTTGGCCAGTCGGCTGTTGAGCAGGATGGCGTAGCGCGCGTGGCTCATGAACTCCGTGGCGGCGGCGCTGCCGCTGCGCAGGTTGAGGTCCAGCGCGAGGTCCAGGCTGCCGAAGGACAGGCGCTCCACGCCGTGGGCACGGGCCAGTTCGGCGATGGCGGCGAGGCCCTTGGCGCTTTCGATGATCGGCCACACCGGCTTGCCGGCGACCTGCCGGGCATAGCCGATCTGCGCGGCGGTTTCCGCCTTTGGCAGCAGCAGGCCGACGACGTTGCGGTATGCGCCACACACCTCAAGGTCGCGATGGTGTCCGGCGTGCTCCGGGGCATTGGTGCGCACCAGCACCTCCGACGCCGGATTGGCCGCGAGGAAACTCGCCAGGTTGTCGCGGGCGGCGTCCTTCTGGCTCTCTTCCACGGCGTCCTCCAGGTCGACGATCACCCGGTCGGCGCCGCTGGCCAGCGCCTTGGGAATCCGCTCCGGGCGGGTCGCGGGAACGAACAGCGCGCTACGCACGATGGCATGGTTCATGGCTGATTCCTCAGGATTCGAATTCGATTTCGCCCAGTTGCGCGATACCGGCGGCGTTGCCCGCCCAGACCTGCGCCTTCCCCGGTTCGACGATACGCCCGCCGACCTCGAATGCATCCGGGCAGATCAGCGGCCGCATGCCTCGGAAGGCGAAGCGGCGCACGCGCTTGCCGGGATGGGCGCGCTCGAACGCGCGCAGGTTGAGCGTGGCGATCAGCGGACCGTGGGTGACCAGCCCCGGATAGCCCTCGGTCTCGGTGACATAGGGCCAGTCGTAGTGAATCCGGTGGCCGTTGAAGGTGGCCGCCGAATAGCGGAACAGCAAGGTCGGCGTCGGCTGCACGGTCTCGCTCCAGTCAGCCTCCGGCAACGGATCGCTGGCGGACAACTTGGGCGGCGACGGCTCGCGGTAAACGATGTCCTGCTCCTCGCGCAGCACTACGGCGCCCTCTTGCGTGTACGCATGCTGCACCGTGACGAACAGTAGCGAGCCGGTACGGCCGTGCTTCTCCTCCACCGCCTTGATGGTGGACACCCGCTCGGCATGGGCGCCGATGCGGAACGGCTGGAGAAACTCCAGGCGACTGCCCGCCCACATGCGGTTGCGGTTGTCCGCCGGCGGCAGGAAGCCACCACGCGCCGGGTGGCCGTCGCCGCCCAGGCCAGACTCGGCCAGCGGCTCCTGGAAGAACGCCCAGTGCCACAGGGCCGGCAGCTCGCCACCGTCGAGGTCCACCGGCTGGTCGAGGGTCGCCACCAGGCGCTTGACCAGGTTGGCGGTGAACTGATCGGCGCTCGCTTCGCTGCGGCCGATCCACGCGGAAAGGTCGGTGGTTTCAGTCATCGGGGAGTTCCTTGTCGGTCATCAGATGGCGCCCTGGGCGCGCATCGCGTCGATTCGTTCGGGCGCCAGGCCCAGTTCCGCGAGAATCCGCTCGCTGTGCTCGCCGAGCGCGGGTACCGCATCCATGCGCGGGGCGAAGGCGTTGCTGCTGGCTGGCGGCAGCAGGCCGGGGACCTCGCCCCGGGAGGTGCCCACCGGCCGCCAGCGCTCGCGGGCCTGCAACTGCGGATGCGCCCAGACGCCCGCCATGTCATTGACCCGCGCATTGGCGATCTGCGCCCGTTCGATACGCGCAATGGCCTCGTCGAAATCCAGCTCGGCGAGCACGCCAACGATGATCTCTCGTAGTGCATCGCGATTCGCCACCCGTTTGAAGTTGCCGGCGAAACGTTCGTCCTCGGCCAGTTCCGGGCGCAGCAGCACCTGTTCGCAGAACAGCTTCCACTCGCGTTCGTTCTGCAGGCCGAGCATCACGCTGCTGCCATCGCCCACCGGGAACGGCCCGTACGGATAGATGGTGGCATGGGCGGCACCGGCACGCGGTGGGGGCGGCGCGCCGTCGTAGGCGTAGTACATCGGGTAACCCATCCATTCCACCAGGGCTTCGAGCATCGATACGCCAACATGCGAGCCTTCCCCGGTACGCCCGCGCAACAGCAGCGCGGAGAGGATGCCGGTATAGGCGTACATGCCGGCGGCGATGTCGGCGATCGAGCAGCCGGCCTTGGCCATCTGCTCCGCACCGGGCCCGCCGGTGACCGAGAGGAAGCCGGCCTCGCTCTGGATCAGCAGGTCGTAGGCCTTCTTCTGCTCGTACGGGCCGCCCGCGCCATAGCCGGAAATGTCGCAGACGATCAGGCGCGGAAAGCGCTGGTGCAAGGCCTCGAAGGACAGCCCCATGCGTGCTGCCGCGCCGGGCGCAAGGTTCTGCACCAGCACGTCAGCCTTGGCCAGCAGGCTGTCCAGCACATCGCCGGCCTCGGCCTGTTTGAGATCCAGGGTCAGGCTTTCCTTGGAGCGGTTGGTCCAGACGAAGTGCGAGGCCAGGCCGTTGACGCGCTCGTCATAGCCGCGGGCGAAGTCGCCCACGCCGGGACGTTCGACCTTGATCACGCGGGCGCCGAGGTCGGCCAGTTGGCGGGTACAGAACGGCGCCGCGATGGCGTGTTCCAGGCTGACCACGGTGATGCCGTCCAGCGGACGGCCAGCGTCGAGGCTCATCGGGTTTCCTCCGGGTCAGAACGAGCGCGGCAGTTCGAGCAGATGCTCGGCCACGTAGGACAGGATCAGGTTGGTGGAAATCGGCGCCACCTGGTACAGGCGGGTCTCGCGGAACTTGCGCTCGACATCGTATTCGCAGGCGAAGCCGAAACCGCCGTGGGTCTGCAGGCAGGCGTTGGCCGCTTCCCAACTGGCCTTGGCGGCGAGGTACTTGGCCATGTTGGCCGCGGCGCCGGCATTCTTGCCGTCGTCGTATTCCTCGCAGGCGCGCCAGCGCATCAGGTCGGCCGCCTCGATCTCGATGTGCGCCTCGGCGATGGGGAACTGTACACCCTGGTTCTGTCCGATGGGCCGACCGAATACCACGCGATCACGGGCGTACTGCGCCGACTTCTCGGTGAACCAGCGGCCATCGCCGATGCATTCGGCGGCGATCAGCGTGCGCTCGGCGTTCAGGCCGTCGAGGATGTACTTGAAGCCCTTGCCCTCCTCGCCGATCAGGCTGTCGGCGGGGATTTCCAGGTTGTCGAAGAACAGCTCGTTGGTCTCGTGGTTGACCATGTTGGCGATGGGTTGCACGGCCAGGCCGTTGCCGATGGCCTCGCGCAGGTCGACGAGGAAGATCGACATGCCCTCGGACTTCTTCTTCACCTCGGCCAGGGGCGTGGTGCGGGCCAGCAGGATCATCAGGTCGGAGTGCTGGATGCGCGAGATCCACACCTTCTGGCCGTTGATCACGTACTTGTCGCCACGGCGCACGGCGGTGGTCTTGATCTTGGTGGTGTCGGTGCCGGTGGTCGGCTCGGTGACGCCCATGGATTGCAGGCGCAGCTCGCCGCTGGCGAGTCTGGGCAGGTAGTAGCGCTTCTGTGCCTCGCTGCCGTGCCGCAGCAGGGTGAACATGTTGTACATCTGTCCGTGGATGGTCCCGGAATTGCCGCCGCAACGGTTCACTTCCTCGAGGATCACCGAGGCCTCGGCCAGACCCAGGCCGGAGCCGCCGTACTCTTCGGGAATCATCGCCGAGAGCCAGCCCGCCTCGGTCATGGCCGTGACGAAGGCCTCGGGGAACCCCTTCTCTTCGTCGATCCTGCGCCAGTATTCGGTGGGGAACTCCGCGCAGAGGGCGCGCACGCCTTCACGGATGGCGTTGAGTTCTTCGGTGTCGTAGCGGCTCATCGTTGTTTCTCCTTGGCCGGTCTGCGCCGGGCTCGGCAGCCGTGCAAGCGGCGGCCCTCGGGCGTTCTTGTTGTCGGACCGCGCTGGGGCGGCATGCATCGAAACTACCCCAGCCACCGCACGCCCATAAGGCCCGCCAGCCATCTATCAGCTATGCCCAAATGCTATAGCTGCGCCACAAGCGGCCTGCGCACGGCGTCGCGAACGTTTAGACTGGCCCTCTCCTGCCCGCACCGGTCGTACCGCCCCATGGATGTCGTCCAGCTCAAGACCCTGATCCACGTTGCCGAACTGGGCAGCCTCAGCAAGGCGGCCGACCGCCTGAACATCGCCCAGCCAGCCCTCAGCCGGCAGATTCGCCAACTGGAACGCGAGTTGGGGGGTTACCTGTTCGATCGTCATGGCCGCGGCATGGAAATCACCGACCTGGGGCGCGAAGTGCTGGAGCACGCCACGCGGATCATGGAGGAGCTGGAAGCCATTCGCGGCGCGGTCGCCGGCGGCAATAGCGCCTACCGCGGCAGCGTCATCATCGGCACCACGCCGACAGTCGCGGAAATCATCACCGTGCCTCTGGTCAGCCGCATCAAGGCCGAGCACCCGAACCTGGGCATCCGCTTCGCCTCAGCCTTCAGCGGCTACCTGCTCGACTGGTTGCAGCGCGGCGAGCTGGAAATGGCGATCTCCTACGATCCGCAGCCGTTGCATACGTTGCGTATCGTCCCGGTGATGATGGAAAACCTGATGCTGGTGGCGCCCCACGGCGCCGGTCTGAGCCTGGACAAGCCGGTAGCCTTCGCCGAGCTGGCCGAGCAGGAACTGATCCTGCCCAGTTCGCGCCATGGCCTGCGCAAGATCCTCGACGACTGCGCGCGACAGCTGGGCATCACCCTGCGCCCCTCGGTGGAGGCGGACTCCTTCGGCGCCCTGATCGACCTGATCACCCACGGTTTCGGCTGGACGGTCCTGCCACTGGCGTCGATCTATAGCCGCATCCAGGACGGCAGCCTGTGCGCCGCGCCGCTGGTGGACCCGACACCGATGCGCAAGCTGGTGATCGCCTATCCGGCGGATCGCAAGGTCAGCATCGCCACCCGCTATGTCGCCGACACCTTCACCGAGATTGCCGCCGACCTCATCGCGCGCAACATCTGGGCCGGGCACCTGCTGTGAGCCACGTGTCCTGAGGCCGGCGCGGCACCCCATCGCGGGGCGCCGCACTGGCTGGGTTACAGGATAGAGATCGGATAGTCGACGATTAGGCGGAACTCGTTGACGTCGCCTTCAGCCTGGTCGGCATTGCCGCGGTGAATCGCCTCGCGCAGGCGGAAGGACAGGTCCTTCGCCGGCCCGGACTGCACCACGTACTTGGCTTCCAGGTTGG
This sequence comes from Pseudomonas sp. PDNC002, assembly GCF_016919445.1. Lineage (NCBI taxonomy): Bacteria > Pseudomonadati > Pseudomonadota > Gammaproteobacteria > Pseudomonadales > Pseudomonadaceae > Pseudomonas > Pseudomonas sp. PDNC002. The sequence goes on from NZ_CP070356.1 coordinate 4,445,904, forward strand.
TCTCGTGGTGCTTGCCATCGTCGCCGTAACCGTAACCACGGTACGGGCTGTCCGCCGCCATCTTGCTGCCATCGATACCGTGGCCATTGACGTAGCGGGCCATGAAGCTCAGGCCGGGAATGCCGTAGGTGGCCATCGCCAGGTCATAGCGCAACTGCCAGGACTTCTCTTCCGGACCATTGAAGTCCGAGTACTGGATGGAGTTGGCGAGGAAGATCGAATCACCGGTATCGCCGGGGCCGTTGACGCCGAAGGCCACGTAATCGAACGGAGTGTCGCCGTGGACCTTCTGGTATGCCAGGGTCAGGGTGTGTGCGGTGAGGAAGGTGTACGCGGCGGCGGCGGACCAGGTGGTGTTGCTGATCTCGCCAGCCTTGGCGCTGCCGTCGTCGTTGGTGCGGTAGATATTGAAGTCAAAGTTCAGCGACTGGTCGTCCGCCAGCGGCAGCGTGTAGTTGGCGTTGCCGTAGTACTGGCGCCACACGTCCTCGAGCTTGGAAGCGTAGAGGGAGAAATTCAGTGCATCGTTGACCGCGTACTTGCCGCCCACGTAGTCGATGCTGCTGGCCTCGACATTGGCGTACGAGGCCCAGAGGCCATGGTCGCCGTTGGTAGTCACCGGGCCGTTGCCGCCGGTGAAGTGGCCGCCGTCCAGGTCCAGGCCTGCGATCTCGCTGCTGAGCACGTTGAAGCCGGTGGCGGTCTGCGGGAACAGCCGGGTGCCGCCGGCGGCGAACACCGGCGCGGTGGGCTGCAGATCACCCCAGCGCAGTTCGGTCTTCGATACGCGCAGCTTTACGGCGCCGCCAGCGCGGCCGTATTCGCTCTCGGGCGAACCGTCGTCGCGCACCGGCAGGTTGCCAGTGCCGGAGGTACCGGCGCCGCCATCCAGGCGAATGCCCCAATTGCCGAACGCCTCGACGCCGAAACCAACGGTGCCCTGGGTGAAACCAGAGCTGTAGTTCAGCGTGAAACCTTGCGTCCAGTCCTTGCGGTCGCCCGCGCCGGACTTGCGGTCACTGTTGTAGTAGTAGTTACGCAGCAGCAGCGAGGCTGTGCTGCCTTCGATGAAGCCAGTGGCTTCGGACTGATCGGAAACGACGGCGGCATGCGCCAGTTGGAACGGGATGCCGGCGACGAGTGCGCCGAGCATGGAAACGCGAGCGGAAAGACGGAACGCGGACATCTGCTACCCCTTTGTTGGACTTGTCTTGGCAGGTGTATCGACTGAACTTCGAACAACTTTCTTATGTTTCCCCGCCATAGGCAGAGCGTGCGAAGAGATATCAATCCGCCGCTTCGGCCTCCAACCAGACTTGTCGATAGTCGATATCAAGACGAATGATTCAGCATTTGCCGGCATGGCCATTAAGCTTGCGCCCCGATGAAGAACATGAGTCCCGGATGCCCGCTCCAGAGCGTTCGGGAAATTGCTCCACTTCATCATCCTTTGGTTTGGCCGCCTCCCCAGGCGGCCTTTTTTTGTCTGCGGGAAAGTTATGGAACATCTGTTCCAGACCAATTCCGGATAATTCTTCCCTGCCTTTCTTAGTTGAATTACGCAGCGCATCTCCAGAAACTTCCGTGAACTTCAACGACCCACTCGCGGCAGGATCGGGCAACTCGATTCAGCGCTTCATGTGGTTCGCCAATCCTTCTCTCCGTCCGTTCATCCCCCGGGGCATTTCTCCATCCATGAGTCACTTGCGCAAAGCAAGTGACCGGATTAGATTACGACCATAATTCCTTCGTCATCCCCCGCCTTGCACCGTGCCATGGCCGATGCCAGGCGGCCTGATTAGATGATGATGCTAATGTAACGAGGCCCGCCATGCGCAGAACCAGTTTCGAACACCTGCCCTGCCCCGTCGCCCAGGCGCTGGATGTGATCGGCGACAGCTGGAACGTGCTGATCCTGCGCGAAGCCTTCTATGGCTCCACCCGCTTCGACCAGTTCCTCGCACGATTGGGCATCGCCAGCAACGTGCTGACTCGCCGCCTGCGCGCCCTGGTGGATAGCGACCTGCTGCAGCGCCGCCAATACAACGACCACCCGCCGCGCTACGAGTATCTGCTTACCGACCGTGGCCGCGACCTGCGTCCGGTGTTGCTGACCCTGCTGCAGTGGGGCAAGCGCCACGCCAGCATGGCCAGCGCCACCGAACTGGTGGACACCCGCAGCGGCCGGCCAGTGCACATAGCACTGGTCGATGCCGACAGCGGCGAGCCCATCGGTCCGCACCACCAGATCCATCGCCGCGAAGGCGAACAGCTCGTCCCCGTCTTCCCACAGACCATTTCCCAAGCCGATCACGCCTGAGCGAGGCCGCCATGAACCAGCCCATCACCCTCCCCGCCGCGCCAGCCGTCGACACGGCCAAACCGAAATCCCGCAAAGCCCTGAAACTGGCCATCGCCACGGCAGCCATCCTCGGTGCAGGTGCCTACGCCGGACACTGGTGGCTCGACGGCCGTTTCCTGGAGAAGACCGACGATGCCTACGTCGGCGGCGACGTCACTGTCATCAGCCCGCGTGTGGCCGGGTACATTGCCGAGTTGAAGGTGAGCGACAACCAGCTGGTGCACGCCGGCGACCTGCTCGCCCGCATCGATGACCGCGATTACCGCGCCGCGCTGGCCAAGGCCGAAGGCGCAGTGCATGCCGAGGAAGCGGCGCTGGGCAACGTCGATGCCCAGGCCTCGCTGCAGGATGCGCTGATCCGCCAGAGCCAGGCGGAGATCGACGCAGCCTCTGCCGAAGAAGTACGCACCCGCGACGACCAGCGCCGCTACGCCACCCTGGTGCGCACCAACGCCGTTTCCGTGGAAGCGGCGCAACGTGCCGATGCCAGCTTCAAATCCGCCCGCGCCAACAGCGACAAGGCCCGCGCCAGCCTGCTCGCGGCGCGCCGCCAGCTGGATGTGATCCGCAGCCAGCGGCAGCAGGCCCAGGCCGCGCTGGAGCAGGCGGTCGCCGCCCGCGACCTGGCGCGCCTGGACCTCAGCTACACCGAGCTGCGCGCGCCGGTGGACGGCTACATCGGCAACCGTCGCGCGCGGGTCGGCAGTTATGTGGCCGCCGGCACGCAACTACTGGCCGTGGTCCCCGCGCAAGGCCTGTGGGTGGACGCCAACTTCAAGGAAGACCAACTGGCGCGAATGCAGCCCGGCCAGGCGGTGACCATCGAGGCCGACATCCTTCCCGGCAAGGTCTTCCACGGCCACCTGGACAGCCTCGCCCCGGCCACCGGCGCGCAGTTCAGCATCCTCCCGCCGGAAAACGCCACCGGCAACTTCACCAAGATCGTCCAGCGCGTGCCGGTGCGCGTACACCTGGACGACGCCGACGGCCGCCTCGGCAGCCTTCGCCCTGGTCTCTCCGTGCTGGTGGAAGTGGACACCCGCGCCCATGACCATGGCGAAGCCGACCAGCGCGTCGCCCAGAGCTCGCGGCCGTGAGCCTCTGGAGCAACGACATCGTACCGGTGGAGAGTCTTTCCACCGGCCGCAAGGTGATCTCCTTCGCCTGTATGTGCCTGGGGATGTTCATCGCCCTGCTGGACATCCAGATCGTCTCCGCCTCGCTGCGCGACATCGGCGGCGGACTATCGGCCGGTGCAGATGAACTCGCCTGGGTGCAGACCAGCTACCTGATCGCCGAGATCATCGTCATTCCGTTGTCCGGCTGGCTGTCCAAGGTGCTGTCCACGCGCTGGCTGTTCGCCGCCTCGGCGCTGGGCTTCACCCTCACCAGCCTGCTCTGCGCGCTGGCCTGGAACATCCAGAGCATGATCGCCTTCCGCGCGCTGCAGGGCTTTCTCGGTGGCTCGATGATCCCGATGGTGTTCACCACCGGCTTCCTCTATTTCGACGGCAAGCAGCGCGTGATCGTCGCCGCCACCATCGGCGCCATCGCCTCGCTGGCGCCGACGCTCGGGCCGGTGGTGGGTGGCTGGATCACCGACATTTCCTCCTGGCCCTGGCTGTTCTACATCAACCTGGTGCCGGGGCTGTTCGTCGCCATCGTGGTGCCGATCATGGTGCGCATCGACAAGCCGGACCTGTCGCTGCTCAAGGGCGCGGACTACCCGGCCATGCTGCTGATGGCGCTGTTCCTCGGCTGCCTGGAATACACCATGGAGGAAGGACCGCGCTGGAACTGGTTCAGCGACGACACCATCCTCGCCACGGCATGGATCTCCGCGATCTGCGGCGTCGCCTTCATCTACCGCAGCCTGACCGCCGACCATCCCATCGTCGACCTGCGCGCGCTGAAGGAACGCAACTTCGCCCTCGGCTGCCTGTTCAGCTTCGTCACCGGCATCGGCATCTTCGCCACCATCTACCTGACCCCGCTGTTCCTTGGCCGCGTGCGCGGCTACGGCGCGCTGGACATTGGCCTGGCGATCTTCTCCACCGGCATCTTCCAGATCATGAGCATCCCGCTCTACGCCGCCCTGGCGCGGCGCGTCGACCTGCGCTGGATCCTGCTGCTGGGCATGGTGATGTTCACCCTGTCGATGCTTGAGTTCGCCCCGCTGACGCACGACTGGGGCGCGGCGCAACTGATGTTCCCGCAGGCCCTGCGCGGCATGGCCCAGCAATTCTGCGTGGCGCCCACGGTGACCCTCGCGCTGGGATCGCTGCCGCCCGAGCGCCTGAAGCTCGCCTCGGGGCTCTTCAACCTGATGCGCAACCTCGGCGGCGCCATCGGCATCGCCGCCTGCGCCACGGTGCTCAACGACCGCGCCAACCTGCACTTCCTGCGCCTGGCGGAACACCTCAACAGCGGCAACGAAGCACTCAACCACTGGCTGGCACCTTCGCTGGACATCAATGGCGAGCCGAGCCAGCAGGCGCTCAAGCACCTGTGGGACCTGACCTGGCGCGAGGCGCAGACACTGACCTTCGCCGACGCCTTCCTGCTAGTCGGTGCATGCTTCGCCGTGACGCTGTTACTGGTGCCGCTGATGCGCAAGATTGCCCCACCGGCACAGCCCAGCGCTGACAGTCATTGAGCGGAACGCTGCGTGAATTCGGCGACGCCCTCCGTCGCCAATTCCGCAAGCTCTGACTGACGGATCTCAACTCGCCTAGACCCCATCCCCAGCAGTCCTGCGCCTCCTTAAAGTCTGGCCCCCTGAAAAGGACTTCAAGGAGGTACAGGCATGTTCCAGGCGGCCAATCAGACACAAATCCAACTCTTCATCGACGGCTCGCCGAGTGAGCTGCGGGTTCTCCAGTTCAGCGGCGACGAAGCGCTGGACAGCCTCTTCCGTATCGAGATCGATGTCGTCAGCGAGCGGGCGCCGTCACCGGACGGACTGCTGTCGAAACGGGCGTTCCTGGCATTCGACCAGCAACTCAACGGCATTCATGGTCTGATTCGCGAGGCCCGTCTCGGTGCCAGCGATGCTCGCTTCTGCCACGCCAGGCTGATCCTGGAACCCCACCTGGCGAATCTCGCCCTGCGCCGGAACCAGCGGATTTTCCAGCACAAGAACGCCCAGGAAATCATCTCGATCATCCTCGGTGAGCATGGCCTTGGCGCCTTCTCCTTCCGACTCTCGGCTCCACCACCTGAGCGCGATTACTGCGTGCAGTACGACGAGAGCGACCTGGCCTTCGTCTCGCGGCTGTGCGAAGAGGAAGGCTTCCATTACCACTTCGAGCATTCGCCCGGTGACCATACCCTGGTCTTCGGCGACAGCCCCGCGGCCTGGTCGACCATCGGCAGCGTGCCCTTCCAGAGTGATACAGGCCTGGTCGCCGACGTGCCGGTGATCAAGCACTTCGGTGCCGGCGCGGCGATTCGCACCTCACGTGTCACCCGCCGCGACTATGACTTCGAGAAGCCCGCGACCCTGCTGGAGGGCAAGGCCCAGGGCGATGGCAAGCCCGATCTCGAGGATTACGACTACCCTGGCCGCTTCCTCGATGGCGGGCGCGGCAAACAGCTCAGCCAGATCGCCCTGCAACGCCACGCCGCGGACCGGACGAAAGCCTATGGCGGTGGCGACCGTCCATTGCTCAGTGGCCACCTGATCACCCTGACCGATCACCCCATCGGCGCCAACAACGCGCTGTGGACAGTCACCCGCGTCAGCCACCGCGGCTGCCAGCCCCAGGTACTCGAGGAGCACGCCAGCGACAACAGCGAACAGGGTTACCACAACCGCTTCGAGGCCATTCCCGGCTTCACCGTCCATCGTCCACCGCTGCGTCATCCCAAGCCACGGGTGCTGGGCACGCAAACCGCGGTCGTCACCGGCCCCCAGGGCGACGAGATCTACTGCGATCCCTACGGGCGGGTGAAACTGCAGTTCCACTGGGACCGCGACGGCAACCTCGACGAGCACAGCAGTTGCTGGGTTCGCGTCGTCAGCGGCTGGGCGCACGACGGCTACGGTCATGTGCTCATTCCGCGCATCGGCATGGAAGTGCTGGTGAATTTCCTCGAGGGCGACCCGGATCAGCCCGTCGTCCATGGCTGCCTGCCCAACGCCCACCGCCCGGTGCCTTATGAGCTTCCGGAGCACAAGACCCGCAGCGTCTTCAAGACCAACAGCACACTCGGTGGAGGCGGCTCCAACGAACTGCGCATCGAAGACCGCAAGGGCGCGGAGCAGATCTACGTCCATGCCCAGCGCGATCAGGACATCGAAGTCGAACACAACGAGACCCACTGGGTCGGCCATGACCGCCGCAAGACCATCGACCACGACGAAACCGTCCACGTCGGCAACAACCGCACCGAAACCGTGGACGGCAACGAAACCATCACCATCCACAAGAACCGCACCAAGACCGTCGACAAGCACGAGACCGACCACATCAAGCGCAACTGGTCGATCACCGTCGACCGCATGAAGACCGAGACCGTCAAGCTGACCTACCTGCAGAACGTCGGCCTGGCCAAGATGATGAACATCGGCACGGTCTACAGCCAGAACGTCGGCCTGCACCTGAACACCATCGTTGGCATGAACCAGGTGGAGCGCATCGGCAAGAACCGCTCGACCACCATTGGCACATCCATGACGCTCAAGGTTGGCGGCGGCCTGATCGGCTCGGCTGCCGGCGCGGCACCTGCCGGCAGCGCGAAGATGAACATCGTCTCGGACACGTCATCCAGCCCTGCGGCGGCATCCTCCGCCAGCGGCGGCTCCAGCCTGAGCATGGACGGCGACAGCATCACCCTGCAGGTCGGCCCTTCGAAAATCGTCATCACCGCCAAAGGTATCTTCCTCGACGCTCCGGACATCCACCTCAAGTCCGCCAACACGGTCAACGCCGATGCGCCGAAGGACGTTCATCTCAACAGCGGCACCGCAGCGGCGGCGCCCGTCATCACCGTCGACGCCGCGTCGCCCGGCTTCACCAGTTTCAATCCGCTGAGCGATGCTGGCGGGCTGGCCGGCCTGGCTCAAGCCGCCCTGGGCGGAGACCTCGGCGGTCTCGCGGGGGCTGCCATGGGTGCACTGGGCGGCGGCCCCGGATTGTCGGATGACGCAGGCGGCCCGCTGAGCAAGATCGCCACACCGAAAGGCTGCTGGTGATGATCCGCATCGATAACCACAGCGGTCTACCGCACCTGCTCTACGAGAAAACCGGTCCCTCTGGAGAACCCTTCGACGTCATCGTTTTGCGAGGCACCTTCGACTTCGCCCGCGACGGTGAGCCGATGGCGCTTTCGGCGATTCAGCGGCCGATCCAGTTCGGCGATCGCTACGACGGGCCGATCAATACCCAACCGCTGAAGGCCGTGCTCGCCGAGGAAGGGGATCTGGTGTTGGGGAAGCTGGGGACGGACGTGCTGATGCATGGCCATGTGCGCTCATACCAGGGGCAGCCCCTCAGGCACTGGCTTGCCGAATTGACGGTTGGGTCTGTCGGAAAAGTGGTGCGTGTCAGCGGCCCGCGGGAGATTCGAGACTCTCTGACCGGGTGGTGTCTGGATGAGGCCACCCCTGTAGACCAGGTGCCGTTGGACTACCGACTGGCTTTTGGCGGTTGCTTCTACGATCCGCAGCCGCCAGCCGAATCTATGCAGGCCAGCAGTCTTCACTACCCCATGAACCCTGCCGGCTGCGGCTGGCTACCCGATGCCTCGTCGCTCAGAAGCCTGGAGCAAGCGGCTCGGCAGCGTATCGAAGGGCGGATTTCATCGATCAGGCGAATGCCCGCACCGCAGCTAGATGACCCGCGGACGCCCTACGAGCATCCCTTCCAACAACTTATCCCTCAAGGATTCGGAGCAATCGCCCGCTGGTGGGAACCCAGGACCTCCCTTCAGGGCACCTATGACCAACATTGGGAGGAAGAACGCTACCCCTTCTTTCCCAAAGACTTCGATCCGCGCTTTTACAACAGCGCTCCTGGTGAGCTGGTTTCCACCTCGTATCTGACGGGTAACGAACACGTTCAGCTCAAGGGTTGCCTGGCCTCAGGTCATCGCGCGATGCGCCTTCCGGGGGTCGTTCCATTGGTTCTGATCAACGAAAGATCCCCCAATAACCATATCCAGTATCCGCTGCTGGATACGGTTCGAATCGACCTCGATAGCTATCAGGCCACTCTGCTGTGGCGCCTTCCATTGGCGCGGCAGATGCCGATCAATCAACTGACCATTGGCTTGGTGGCACTGCCGGCCGAGAAACAGACCGGGAAAAGGATATCCCAAGGATGAATGACCGTCTGAGCGTTTCCTCGGCAGCAGAGGATGCAGTTGCGGAGCAGAAACTCCTGAACGCACGTCAGCTGACTGAACTGGCCCAACGTGAGTCGCAGGCCAGCACTATTCTCGGCACGCTAGACAAGCTGGAAGCATTGCGTCCGCTTTCCAATGCAGAGCAAGCATCTCGCAGCCAGATGCAGGGGGAGTTGAGTAAGCTCAAGCAACAGCGGATTGCGCTGGAGGCCTCACCCACCCCGGCAGCCGGCGGTACAAAACGGCACGTCGCGAACGAATCCACGCAATGGAAGGCTATCTGCATCACGCCCGATTTCTGTCGAGTTGGGCTTCCGATCATTGCCTTTGACTCCTTTGCTACGCTCGACAAACAAGTCAAATCTTCACCCAACGTCAAAGCCCAGGGCGTACCGGTTTACCGGCAGGGCGATCTGTTCCAGCAAGTACAGGCGGATGCCGGGCAGCACGTCGTAGCGGGAACCTCGCTGGGATCGGGGCACGTCAAGCTGCTGGACGGCCACCCTACGGCCAAGGCCAATGGCATTCCGCTTGCCCGCCATGACAGCTACTGCCTGGTCAATTGCAACGCGAACGGGCTTGGCGGTGCGCTAGGCAAGATCGTCAGCAACCAGAAGATGGCCAGCGGCGGCGATCCCGACCGGAAGGCCAGCAATCTTGACGCGCCACCTGGCGAGCGCACCAGCCCCTATCTGGAAAAGCTCAAAGCCCAAAAAGAGGCGTTGAAAAAAGAGCTTTCCGCCTTCGATGCACTGGACGAGTACGTTCGCTTCGATGATCTGAACCAGACTCTTGATGAAAAAATCGCCAGCATCAAATCCGCCCCACTGCTGGGAATCCCCTTCACCGATCTGATCCCAGGCGTGGGTGAGCTTGGCGCACAGATACAGCGCGGCACCGCGGGTTTTGCCAAGGATATCGTCACCGGCATCGGCGAGTTGGCCTACGAAGGCAGCAAGACCGCTGCCAAGATGCAGACACCGGCCGGCATCGAGTCGAAAGTCCTCGATGGGCAGATACTGGCCGAAAATATCCGCCTGGGAAATGTGACCCCGGAGACAGTCGCCAGCGATGCCAAGACGATTGGGAGCGCCATCGTCAAACCTGTCGCTACTCCCTGGGAGAAAGGCGACTACGCAGAAGCCATTACTCGCGGCGGCTTGGAAATAGTCACCCTGCCACTGGCAGAACTCAAAGCTGGAATTCTTGGGAAATTTGGCAAAGCCAGCCAGGTTGCCAAGGCCGCCGAAGCGGCAAAAGCGGCTGAGGTTGCAAAGGCCGCTGAAGCAGCAGGTGACGCCGCCAAGGCCGAGCAGACTGCGCATGCAGGCGACGCCGCCAAGGCCACTGACGGCGTACATGTCGAGCAGGGCAATCCCGCCGGGCGAGCCGAGGGCGATAAGCCCGGGAGTGCCTCCGCAGATGGGAAGAATTGCGAGCCCGGCAAATGCGGCCTCGAGAGCGAGCCCGTCGACGTCGCCACCGGCGACTACGTGCAAACCTGGCCTGTGCTGGATATCCCCGGCAGTATTCCGCTGCGCCTGAATCGTCACTACCGTTCACGCCAATCATTCCGTGGTGTCTTCGGCTACAAATGGGCGGACGAGTGGTCCCAGCGCCTGGAACTCGACGACCAGCGCATCACCTTCAACACCGCTGAAGGCACAACGCTCGTCTATCTGGCGCCGGAAGATGAAGTCCTTGCTTACAACCTGCGCGATGGCCGCTACCAGCTATCTGGCCACCGCAGCGCCACACTGCGTCTCTACGACCGGCGCAGCCAGCACACCCTGCTCTTCGAACCCAGCACCGCCTCTACAAGACCACTAAGTGCCATTGAAGACCGTAACGGCAACGCCATTCGCTTTCACTATTGCGATGGACGCCTGCATCGCATCGAGCACAGCGATGGCTTCCAACTAAGAATTGGACACACTGCCAGCGGCCTGATCGAACACGTCGCATTGCTCGAGCCGGGCCAGCCAGAGCGTCATCTTCTGCAATGTCGCTATGAGTCCTTCGACTTGCTGACCAGTTGCCACAGCCAGCAATTCGGCCCGCTCCAGCACACCTACAACCCTAGCGGCTACATGCTGCAGTGGCGCGATTCTGACCAGACCCAGGTCGACATGACCTATGACGATCATGGTCGCGTCCGCACCGTCAGCACCCCGCAAGGCTTCTACAACGACCGCTTCGAATACGAAGCGCTCGCCCGCTGCACTCACTATCACGACGCCGAAGGCGGCCACAGCCGTTTCTACTACGACGACAACAACCTCGTCGTGCGGAAAATCGATCCACTCGGGAACGAATCGCTCACAGAATGGGATGAGTTCACCAACAAGCTCAGCGAAACCGACCCGCTGGGTCGCGTCACCCGCTACAGCTACAGCGATGCCGGGGAGTTGCTCACCCAGATCAACCCCGACGGCAGCCGCGAGACCCGCCATTACGACGCCACCGGCAATCTCGCCCGTTACCGCGCCGTTGATGGCAGTACCTGGGCGCTCACCTACGATCAGCGCGGCAACCTCGAAACGCTAACGCTGCCCGATGGTCGCCAGATTCGTTATCGCTACGGTACACATGGCGAACGACTGGAGCAGATCAATCCTGACGGAGGAGCCCTTCGTTACGAGTACGACGAACGTCATCGCCTGAGCGCCATCGAACATCCCAATGGCCACACGAGCCAATTGAGCCTGGACATTTTCGGCCGGCCACTCAAGCACACCGACGCCCTGGGCCAGACCACCCGCCTGAGCTACGCCCAGCACGCCCACCCACGTGGCTCGGTTGCCGCCCTCACCCTGGCTGACGGCGCCGAGCAACAGTGGCAATACGACAGCGAGCTGCGCGTCCAACGCTTCACCGATGGCGAAGGCCGCAGCACGCACTATCACTACGGCGCCTTCGACCTGCTCGAGAGCCTGACGCAACCCGGCGGCCAGACACTGCAACTGGCCTATGACAAGCTGGCACGGCTGGTACGTGTCACCAACGGCCTCGGCCAGCACTATCACTACCAATACGACCTGGCAGGCCGTCTGGTGGCAGAACGCGACTTTGCCGGCACCTCCATCCGCTACCGTTACAACGCCGCCGGCTGGCTGACCGAAAAGCACTGCGCCGACGGTGCCCGCGTCCATTATCACTACGACATCGCCTCGGCCCTCCTGGTGCGCATCGACCAGCAGCCCGCCAACGGTCCCGTTGAAATCACTCGGCTGAGCTATGACGACAGAGGACATCTGGTCCAGGTCAGCAACCCCAACGCCCTAATTGAATACCAACGCGACGCCGCCGGGCGCGTCATCCTGGAACGCTGCAACCACCGCGAGATCCGCCATCACTACGGCACCGACAACGGCTTGCCCACCATTCTCCAGGCCGGTGCCTTCGCCGAGCCAGAAAGCCATCAGCAAGCCAATGCCGATCATCCCGAGATCCGCTGGCAACACGACCACAGCGGCAGCCTGACTCAACTCCAGATCGGCGAACACGCCCCACTAGCACTCCAGAACGACGCCCTGGGCCGCGATATCCAGCGCCACAGTCCGGAAGGCTTCCTGCAACAACAGGAGTACAACCGCATCGGCCTGCTCAGCGGTCAACGTGCCGGCCAGGCCAAGGCCGTTTCGGGTCTGCCGCCCGAACTGCACAGCCACGTCCAGCGCGACTACCGCTACGACAAAGCCTTCAACCCCATCCAGATCGACGACCAACGCTGGGGCAGCAGTCGCTATCGCTACAACGCCAACGACCAGATCATCGCCGCTCACCTGGGCAGTGCGAATCCGCAACGCTGGCAGTACGACCAGGCCCTGGACCTCACCAGCGAAGCGCTACCCTCCGGCAAGAGCGAATACGGTCAAAGCATTGAGCAGCAAGGCGGCCGCGCCGTGCGCTGCGGCCCGGATCGCTACGAATACGACGCCTGCGGCCGTCTGATCAGCAAGACGGTCCAACGCAACGGCTTCCGCCCCCAGCGCTGGAGCTACCGCTGGAACAGCGACAACCGCCTGACCGAACTGCGCAACCCCAACGGTGAACATTGGCGCTACGCCTACGACGCCTTTGGCCGACGCATTCGCAAGTTCCAGGTCATCGACGGCAGAGACGCCCAGCGCATCGTCGGCGAGGAATACCTGTGGAGCGGCGAGCAACTCATCGAAGCCGCCCCGCTCTGCGCCAATGGCGAGGTGCTCTACGACCAAGCCACCCGCTGGACTTACGCACCGGGCAGCTTTACGCCTATCACCCAGCACCAGAATGGCAAGCTCAGCTACATCGTCGCCGACCACCTCGGCAGCCCGCGGGAGCTACTCAGCGAACAGGGTGAACTGGTCTGGTCCAACAGCCCGAACGTGTGGGGATTGGCACGGCTATGGAAAGCCGCCAACGATGACACCGGGCCAGTGGACTGCCCGTTCCGCTTCCCCGGCCAGTACTACGACGGCGAAAGCGGCCTGCACTACAACCGCCATCGCTACTATGATCCACAGACGGCGCAGTACCTGAGCCCCGACCCGTTGGGGTTGGGCGGAGGAAGCCGACCTCAGGGGTATGTGCATAACCCGATGGGGTGGGTGGATCCATCGGGGTTAGTTCCGTGCTTGCCGGAAAAAATAAATTTGGCAAGTGATGGCGTTCAACATGTAAAAGAACGACATGTAGGCCAAGCCTTAGGATGGGAACATAAAAGCAAATGGACTGTTAACAATGCGGAGTGGAAGAGTATCGCGCGAGACACATTCAGAAACCCAGATAGAATAATAAGAGATGGAGATCGCTTTATATACGAGAAAATCTTACCAAATAAAATTATAGGGGCAAGTCCGGACGGAATAAATCTGAATAAGGTCAGAGTGGTTGTTGAATCGAATGGCGACCTAGTCACCGCTTTCCCGCAGGCTGTTTTTAAAGATTTAAAAGATACTGACAAGCTGATTTTTTCGAGGTGAGGAGAAAGATGGCATTAGACATCATAGTTGTTTTTGACGATAACGAAACTCAATTCTTGACAATGAGTGAAGCGCTTCACTCAGAAATATTCAGTGCATCCACTCGATGGAGCAGCTACAAAGAGCTTCGAAAGCTAAGAGATTATTACAAGGCAAACATTTCAATAAATTCAACTGAGAGCTATACTTTTTTGCACGAGCTAAGCGACATTGCTTCTCGAGTAAAAGTTAACACCATAGAGCTAAATGAGATAAAAAAATCCCTTCAAAGAAAAAAAATTAAGAAATTACGAATGACAGGGGACTAATTCTATAAACCCAACGAACAAACCCTCCATTCTAGATCCACGCACACCAACCCTGGACGGCAGAGCGATAACAGACCTCAGTAATGAGGAATAGGATTTTGAACAACTGCCCGAAGACAGTGATGCGGAGCATCACCTATTACATATAAGTAGAACCGCCGCCACAGTCTAACTTCAGGCCATATCACTCTGAATGAACTCCTCGGCAAGAAAGTCAATCAGTGTCCGCACCGACGGCAATAGTCCGCGGCGCGATGGAAAGATCGCATGGACGATGCCGCACTTGGGTGTCCAGCCCGGTAGCAGTTCCACCACCTTGCCGGTGGCCAAGTCTTCGCGGACGGCCACGCGAGGCACGTGAGCGATGCCGACGCCAGCCAGTACCGCGTTGCGCAAGGCCTGCAGGTCATCGGTGACCAGGCGTGGCTTGTGCGAGATCAGCAGTCGCTCGCTGTCTTCGTTGAACAACTCCCACTGATACTCGCGCTGCATGCTGCCCCAGTGCAGGCTGGGCAGTTGTCCCAGCCCCATCGGCGAACTGTCGCCGGCCATGCGTTCCAGCAGGTCCGGTCGGCCCACCAGGCACTGCGTGCTGTTGCCCAGTACCTTCATCACCATGTCGGTGTTTTCCAGCGGAGGAAAGCGAACACGCAGGGCGATGTCGAAGCCTTCATGGAGCAGGTCGACGCGGCGGTTGGTGCTCTCGATGAACAGTTCCACCAGCGGGTACTTGAGCATGTACCGGGTGAGCATGGGCCCCACCCAGGAACTGAGCAGTGTCGTCGGGCAGGCCAGCCGCACCAACCCGCGCGGCTCGCTGCGGTTACGCTCGATCACCTCCGATGCACCTTCCGCTTCGATGCGCATCGCCACGCAGCGCTGGTAGTACTCCTGACCGATCTCGGTCAAGGAACAGTGCCGGCTGGTACGGTGCAACAGGCGTACGCCAAGGCGTTCCTCCAGCTGGGCAATGCGCCGGCTGAGCTTGGATTTGGGAATATCCAGGGCACGCCCGGCGGCCGCAAAACCACCCTGCTCCACCACCTGGGTGAAGTAGTACAGGGTATTGAGGTCTTCCATGGATCGTTCTCCTGGTGGAACGCTAACGGCGGGTTGCGCAGTCTAGCGCAGCAAGGGTGCCGAAATTAATGGCATCTCCTGGTTCCTCCGTAATGGGAAGCACGGCGCTTCGTTCGGGGCGACACGTCCGCCCAGCGGGTTGATCCCCTTCCCTTCGGACGCCTAGAATTGCCGGGCCCGAATTCCGGGCATCCTCTCTGATCCGTTGAGACAGGTTTCATGTTGGAGATAGCAGTAATCCGATAACCCCGACGCCTTGCCGACAAGGCGGGACGGTTATCGATGCGCACAAACACGGGCGGACACGACGTTGTGTCTGCGGTTTCTACGCACCTACTGCATTCAGGTTTCCACCATGAACATTTCCAGACAGGAACAACGGACCCTGCACGTCCTCGCCAAGGGCGGCCACATCTCCTTCCAGCGTGACGACTCCGGGCGCATCGTCGCCGTCGAGTGCTATACCCGTGACGGGTATGTCCTCGCCGATTGGACGCTGGCGGTGTTTCGCAAACTCCGCAGCAAGCGCCTGATCCTCTCGCGCAACGGCCTGCCCTACCGAATCAACGCCACAGGACTGGGCGCCGTGCGCCCGCAACTGGGCAATCGCTGATAGCCCCAGACCGGGCTGTTGCACAGCGGCCCGGCCGCACACCCGAGGATTCGCACCATGGACTACGAGATTCACGCCGAACGTCCCGAGGATAAGCTCCAGATTCGCCAGATCACCGAAGCCGCTTTCGCCGTCGCCGAACACAGCGACGGCACCGAAGGTGCCATCGTCGACGCGTTGCGCGCGGCCGGCGCACTTACCGTCTCCCTGGTCGCCACAAAGGCCGGAGAGGTCCTTGGCCATGTCGCCTTCTCCCCGATCACCCTGGATGGCCGTGATCTCGGCTGGTATGGCCTCGGGCCGGTTTCGGTGCGGCCTGACCTGCATGGCCAGGGAATAGGCAACGCACTGGTCCGGGCCGGGCTCGAGCAACTGAAGACGCTGGGCGGCAAGGGCTGCGTTGTGCTGGGCGATCCGCGCTACTACCGGCGCTTCGGTTTTGTGCACGATGCGGCGGTGCGCTACGAAGGCGTACCGCCGGAGTACTTCATGGCCCTCTCGCTGGACGGCTCGCAAGCCGCTGGCAAGGTCGCGTACCACCCAGCCTTTTCCGCGTCCTGATGCACGCAACGGGCGGCCGCAATTCGCGCTGCCGCCCTCTTACGATTCAAGGAAGGAAACCAGATGAACCGCGGGATTCGCCCTGCCACTGTCGACGACATCGACCACCTCTTCGACATCCGCACCAGCGTGCGGCAGAACCACCTGAGCCGCGAGCAACTCTCCGAGCTGGGCATCACGCCAATGGCGCTCAGGGATGCCCTGGAATCCGGCCCCTGCGCCTGGGTCGCGGAACTCGACAGCCGCGCCGTCGGCTTCTCCATGGCGGATGTGGCCCAGGCGGAGGTCTTTGCCCTGTTCATACGCCCAGAGTATGAGGGCCGTGGACTGGGGCGCCGGCTGCTGCAAGCGGCCGAGGCACGACTGTTCGGCGAGCACGAAAGAATATGGCTGGTAACGGATGGCAATGACGAAATACGCGCCAACGCCTTCTACCTGAAACAAGGATGGACGTTGGCCGGACGCGTGGACGAGCGCGACGTGCGTTACGAAAAAGTCCGGTCCTGACCTTGCCAGGAGCGAGGTGCGGCCTTGCGCAATCGCGCGCGGGCGCGCACCTGCCCGGTCGCAGTCAGAGCAGCGACTTGCCCTGGCTGAGGATCTTTTCGCACACCTGCTTGGTGACCTTTTCCTTCAGGCCACCGCCGGACAGATCGAGGCTCTTGCCATCCGTGCCGGTGACGACGCCCTTGGCGCCATCCTTGTAGCCGCTATCGCTGGTCGTGGTGTTGCCGGGCAGCTTGCTCAGCAGCGAGTCCTTCACCTGGGTCGCGCTGTTGGCATTGAGGTAGTTGTTCTTCGCGCAGAACTCGAGGACACCGGCAACGTTGCTACTGCTGCTGGAGGACATCGACGACAGGTTGCCCAAGCCACCGAGCGAGCCGGCGACATCGCTGAGGCCCGCCGCGTGGGCGAGCGACAGTGGCAGCAAGGCGGCGGTGAGGATGGCGGGAATGAGTTGACTGGCTTTCATGGACGATCTCCTGATGGCGCTGATGCGCTTCTGCAAGCGTAGTACGGTAGGCGCCGCCGGCTCAGTAACCCACCGAGCTCAGCACTTCCGCCACACTGCGGCTTGGCGGCCGACCGAGGAAGTGCAGCAATTCGTCCGTGCGGTTGGTGAAGAAGCCATCCACGCCGGCGGCCTGCAGCTTGTTGAAGTCCACGGCGTCATCCACCGTGTAGGCGTGCACGAACAGCCCACGCTCGTGAGCGGCCTGGTTCATCCAGGGTTTGACCAGGTCCATGTAGCTCTGGTCGCCGCGCGCCGTCAGCGTCGCCGAAGGGCCGGCGCCCAGCGCGCCGTGGGCCTTGGCCCAGTCCAGCCAGGCGAAGAATTCGGCGTCGGACTTCACTTCTTGCCCGGCGTAGAAATCGGCTTTGATCTTCTCGCCCGATTGCGCAAAGGTGGTCGCCTTCTTCGCCTCCATGTAGCCATCACCGACCCACAACAGCAGGACCTTGGGCACCTTCGGCATGCTCTTCTGCAAAAGCTCCAGGCTGCCCTTCTCGAAGGTCTGCAGGACGATCTTGCCCTGGGGCTCACCGTCGGCGTTCAGCCAGCCACGATTTTCCAATGCCTTGCGCAGGTCTTCCTCGATGCCGGGGAACTGCCCCGGCGCCTTGGTTTCCAGGTACAAACCGGGCGTTTCGCCGCCACCTTCGGCGATATCGATCAGCTCATCCAGAGTGAGGATGCGTACGCCCGCGAACTTTGAGCGGGCACGCTCGGGATAGGTGGCGTTGAACCAGCTACCGGCATCCAGGCGCTTGAGTTCCGCCAGGGTGAACTTGCTCACCGGGTCCTTCTCGCGACCGGGGAAGACCTTGGCGATATCGGTGGTGCGCTCCAGGGTGTCGTCGTGGACAGCCACCAGCACACCATCCCGGGTCCGCTGCAGGTCCGCTTCCAGGTAGTCCGCACCGAGGTCGCGAGCGACCAGATAGGCCGGCGCGGTTTCTTCCGGTGCGTCGTGGGAAGCGCCGCGGTGGGCGATCACCGTTGGCCAGGGAACACCGGCGGCCTCGCTCAGTGCCCGACCGGGAGACTCCTCGGCAACGGTGGTGAAGCTGGCAACGGCCAGCGCGAAGGTAGCCAGTACGGCGATGATGCAGCGACGCATAGGCGAGACCCCTTTCGGCGGGTAACGGTTAAGCGGCCCAGTCTGCCGGCGGCCTGTGAAAGTCTTGCGACGGCCGGTCCCCACACGAACGACAAGGCCCGCGAACGATCGCTCGTCCGCGGGCCCTTGCTTCTACCCTGCCCGAATCAGCGCGGCAGATCGAAGCGATCGAGGTTCATCACCTTGGTCCAGGCCTTGACGAAGTCGTCGACGAACCTGCGTTCGCCGTCCGAGCAACCATAGACCTCCGACAACGCCCGCAGCTGGGAGTTTGATCCCAATAGCAGGTCGATGCGGCTACCGGTCCACTTGGCTTCGCCGGTCTTGCGGTCGCGGCCTTCGAACTGGTCGTTGTCCGGCGAGGTCGGTTTCCACACGGTGCCCATGTCCAGCAGGTTGACGAAGAAGTCATTGCTGAGAGTACCGGGACGCCCGGTAAACACACCGTTCTGCGAGCCACCGGTGTTGGCGCCCAGCACGCGCAGGCCGCCGATCAGCGCGGTGACTTCCGGCGCGGTCAGGGTCAGCAGCTGTGCCTTGTCGATCAGCAGGGCTTCGGCCGGGACAGCGAACTTCGCCTTCTGGAAGTTGCGGAAGCCATCGGCCACCGGCTCCAGCATGCCGACCGAGTGCACGTCGGTCTGCTCCTGGCTGGCGTCCATGCGGCCCGGCGCGAACGGCACGCTGACGGTATGGCCGCCCTTGCGCGCGGCCTCTTCCACCGCGGCATCACCGGCCAGGACGATCAGGTCGGCCAGGGAGATCTTCTTGCCGCCGCCGGCAGAGGCGTTGAACTCGGACTGGATTTCACCCAGCACGCCAAGCACCTTGGCCAACTGTTCAGGCTGGTTCACCGGCCAGTCCTTCTGCGGCGCCAGGCGAATGCGCGCACCGTTGGCGCCGCCTCGCTTGTCGGAGCCACGGAAGGTCGAGGCCGAGGCCCAGGCGGTGGATACCAGTTCACCGACCGACAAGCCCGATGCCAGCACCCTGGCCTTCAGCGCGATCACATCCTTCTCGTCCACCAGCGGATGATTCACTGCCGGGATCGGGTCCTGCCAGATCAGTTCCTCGGTTGGAACTTCCGGCCCCAGGTAACGGGCCAGCGGGCCCATGTCGCGGTGGGTCAGCTTGAACCAGGCGCGGGCGAAAGCATCGGCGAACGCGTCGGGATCTTCATAGAAGCGACGGGAAATCTTCTCGTAGATCGGATCGACGCGCAGCGAGATGTCGGTGGTCAGCATGGTCGGCGCGCGGCGTTTGCTCTTGTCGTGGGCATCGGGAATGCTGCCGGCACCAGCGCCATTCTTTGGCTGCCACTGGTGCGCGCCGGCCGGGCTCTTGGTCAGTTCCCACTCGTAGCCGAACAGGTTCCAGAAGAAGTTGTTGCTCCAGCGAGTCGGTGTGGAGGTCCAGGTGACTTCCAGGCCGCTGGTGATGGCATCGCCACCGGAACCGCTGCCGAACGAGCTGACCCAGCCCAGCCCCTGGTTTTCCAGGCCACCGGCTTCCGGGTCGACGCCGACGTGGGATGCGGGCCCCGCGCCGTGGGTCTTGCCGAAGGTATGGCCGCCGGCGATGAGGGCCACGGTTTCCTCGTCGTCCATGGCCATGCGCGCGAAGGTTTCGCGGATGTCGCGCGCGGCAGCCACCGGGTCGGGGTTGCCGTTGGGGCCCTCCGGGTTCACGTAGATCAGGCCCATCTGCACGGCGGCCAGGGGATTCTCCAGGTCACGGTCGCCGGTATAGCGCTTGTCGCCACCCAGCCAGGTGGTCTCCTCACCCCAGTACACGTCCATGTCCGGTTCCCAGACATCCTCGCGACCGCCGGCGAAGCCAAAGGTCTTGAAGCCCATGGATTCCAGGGCGACGTTACCGGTGAGGACGATCAGGTCGGCCCAGGACAGCTTCGCGCCGTACTTCTGCTTGATCGGCCAGATCAGCCGACGGGCCTTGTCCAGGCTGACGTTGTCCGGCCAGCTGTTGAGCGGGGCGAAGCGTTGCTGGCCGCGCCCGGCGCCGCCACGGCCATCGCCGATGCGGTAGGTGCCGGCGGCGTGCCAGGCCATGCGGATGAACAGCGGCCCGTAATGACCGAAGTCCGCTGGCCACCATTCCTGGGAATCGGTCATCACGGCGCGCAGGTCGGCCTTCACCGCTTCCAGGTCGAGCGTCTTGAAGGCTTCGGCGTAGTTGAAGTCCTCACCCATCGGGTTGGACTTGGAAGAATGCTGGTGCAACAGGTCCAGCCGCAGCTGGTTGGGCCACCAGTCACGGTTGGAGGTGCCACCACCAGCGGTCTGGTGGAACGGGCAGCTACCTTTCTTTTCTTCACTCATTGCAGGCTCCTTGTGGGCGCCTATCGTTGGCGCCTTGTATTCGCACAACCCATCAGAAGATAGATCAAATGGGCCAGCCTGCTATTGCAGTTATTGATCGGCTCATGCGGTAAAAGGCTATGAGCGGAAATTGGCTCAATGCCGTGTTACAGGAGGTTTCGGGCGGCACGGCAGGTGGGGCCACTCAGCGCGGCCGAGGATGGGGCGCTGCGTGGGATCGAGGGCATGAGCAAGTTGTTCAGCATAGGTTCAGTCTGGATGGGCCGAACCTTGAGGTATGACAGTCCTACAGCGGTTTCCTAGGCCTACGCTGCTCGCAGTGACCCACTTTCCCACGAGGCAGCAGCCGGGAGCCAACGCATGACTGCACCACAACCCACCGACAGCGATCCACGAGGGACCGACTGGTACCGCAAGTCCATCGAACAGACCATAACCGACCTGCAGACCAGCGCCGATGGATTGTCCCCCGAGGATGCCGGCGCACGCCTGCTGCGTGTCGGCCCCAACGCACTGCCGGCCAAGGCCGTCGATCCACTCTGGCTGCGCTTCGCCCGGCACTTCAACGACGTGCTGATCTACATCCTCCTGGCCGCCGCCGTGGCCACCGCGCTGATGGGCCACTGGACCGACACCGTCGTCATCCTGCTGGTGGCGGTGATCAACGCCGGCATCGGCTTCTTCCAGGAGAACAAGGCGGAGAAATCCCTCGCTGCCCTGCGCGGCATGCTCAGCAGCACCGCGCGTGTGGTACGCAACGGCAAGAAGATCGAGATGGACGCCGCCCAGCTGGTGCCCGGCGACATCGTCATCCTGCGCCCCGGCGACAAGATCCCCGCCGACGTGCGCCTGTTCGACGTGCATCACCTGCAGGTCGAGGAATCCATGCTCACCGGCGAGTCCCTCACCGTCGGCAAGCAGGCCGATGCCCTGGACAAGGACGCGCTGCTGGCCGACCGCCTGAACCTCGGGTTCTCCGGCACCAACGTCAGCGCCGGCAACGCCCGCGGCGTGGTCATCGAGACCGGTGCGAATACTGAACTGGGCCGTATCAACAAGCTGATCGCCAATGTCGACGAGAGCGAAACCCCTCTGCTGCGGCAGATCGCCGAGCTGGGCAAGCGCATCTTCCAGCTGATCATCGGCATGATGCTGGTGCTGTTCGTCATCGGCTTCTTCTGGCACGACTACCCCTTCGGCGAGCTGCTGCTGTCGCTGATCAGCCTGGCCGTGGCCTCGGTGCCCGAGGGCCTGCCGGCGATCGTCTCGATCATCCTGTCCCTGGGCGTGCAGCGCATGGCGCAGAACAAGGCGATCATCCGCAAGCTGCCCACAGTGGAAACCCTGGGCGCCATGAGTGTGATCTGCTCGGACAAGACCGGCACCCTGACCATGAACGAGATGACCGTGAAGAGCGTGCTGCTCGCCAACGGCCTCTACAGCGTCGAAGGCCAGAGCTACGAACCCAAGGGTCGCATCACCTTCGGCGGCACGAGTGACGAACTGGATTGGTCGCAACACGGCTCGCTGGAAGCCTTCATCCGCGCGGTGGACATCTGCAACGACAGCAGCCTGCAGCTCAACGACGAAGGCCGCTGGGGTGTGGTCGGCGGGCCCACCGAAGGTGCGCTGAAAGTCCTGGCGCGCAAGGCGCCCCTGCCCGACGTGGAGTTCCAGAAGTTCGGCAAGATTCCCTTCGACTCGGCCTACAAGTACATGGCGCGGCGCTGCGATGTCGCCGGCCAGAACCTGATCTACCTCAAAGGCGCGCCGGACGTGCTGCTGCGCATGTGCCAGCAACAGCTCGGCGCCCAAGGCGTGGAGCCGCTGGGCCGCGCGTTCTGGGAGCGCGAGATGAGCTTCATTGCCGGGCAAGGCCTGCGCATGCTCGCCGCCGCGTACAAGCCGGTGCAGCCCGATGATGGCGTGATCGACCACGAGGACGTGCAGGACGGCATGATCTTCCTCGGCGTCGCCGGCCTGCTCGACCCGCCGCGCCCGGAGGCCATCGAAGCCATCGCGCTGTGCAAGCGCGCCGGCATCCAGGTGAAGATGATCACCGGCGACCACCCGGACACCGCCGTGGCCATCGCCGGCATGCTCGGCATGGGCACCGACCTGCGCGCCATGACCGGCCAGGAGCTGGAGCAGGCCGATGACACTCAGCTGAAATCCGTCGCCATGCAGTATTCGGTGTTCGCCCGCACCAGCCCCGAGCACAAGCTGCGCTTGGTGCGTGCGCTGCAGGCCAACGGCGAAGTGGTCGGCATGACCGGCGACGGAGTCAACGACGCCCCGGCGCTGAAGCAGGCCGACGTGGGCATTGCCATGGGCATCAAGGGCACCGAGGTGACCAAGGAAGCCGCCGACATGGTGCTCACCGACGACAACTTCTCCACCATCGCCGGCGCCGTGCGCGAGGGGCGCCGGGTCTACGACAACCTGAAGAAGACCGTGCTGTTCATCCTGCCGACCAACATGGCCCAGGGCCTGCTGATCGTCATGGCGATCCTCGCCGGCGCGGTGATCCCGCTGGCGCCGCTGCAGATTCTCTGGATGAACATGGCGACCTCCACCACCCTGTCCTTCGCCCTGGCCTTCGAGCCCGGCGAGCCGGGGATGATGCGTCGCGCACCGCGCAATGCGAAGAAGTCGATCCTCAATGGCTTCGCCGTCTGGCGCGTGCTCTACGT
The DNA here is from genome assembly GCF_016919445.1 of Pseudomonas sp. PDNC002. Taxonomy (NCBI): domain Bacteria; kingdom Pseudomonadati; phylum Pseudomonadota; class Gammaproteobacteria; order Pseudomonadales; family Pseudomonadaceae; genus Pseudomonas; species Pseudomonas sp. PDNC002. The sequence continues at coordinate 4,469,298 of NZ_CP070356.1, forward strand.
GGGCGGCCTGCTCACCGCCGCAGCGTTCCTGCTGGAAGCCTGGATGGTCAGTAACGGCCAGGACACCGACCACATCCGCACCATGATCCTGCACACCCTGGTCACCGCGCAGTGGGCCTACCTGTTCAACTGCCGCCTGCAGGAAGAGTTCTCGCTGAACCTGGCGCTGCTGCGCAACGGCGCGCTGCTCACCGTGACCCTGGCGCTGATCCTGCTGCAGTGCTTCGTGATCTACGTGCCGTTCATGCAGACCGCCTTCCACACCGTCGCCCTGCCCTTCAGCGGCTGGCTGATCTCGTTAGGGATAGGCATTGCGGTGTTCTTCGCGGTGGAGCTGGAGAAGCTGGTGATTCGCCGCTGGAAAGCCTCGCGCGGCTAATTGCCAGGCGTAGAAAAGAAAACCGGGGCATCAGCCCCGGTTTTCGTTTGCATGGATCAGAGTGCCAGGTCGCTGGCAGCCTTTTCGGCCGGCTTGGCCTCCGAGGGCTGCGCGGCCGGGGCCTGGTCGATAGCCGGCGGCGGGTCCAGTTGCAGGACCTTGGCGGTATAGCTCCACTCCTCGAAGGTTTTCTCCGGGCTGTCGTTGAGCTTGGTGCCGTAGCTCGGGACGATCTGGTGGACCTTGGCCTGCCACTCGGGCGTGGCGAGCTTGTCCTTGAACACCTTCTCCAGCACGTTGAGCATGATCGGCGCAGCGGTGGAAGCACCCGGCGAGGCGCCCAGCAGGCCGGCAATGCTGCCGTCGGCGGAGGCGACGATCTCGGTGCCCAGCTTCAGCACGCCGCCCTTCTCTTCGTCACGCTTGATGATCTGCACGCGCTGGCCGGCCTGCCACAGGCGCCAGTCTTCGGCCTTGGCTTCCGGGAAGTACTCGCGCAGTGCGGCGAGGCGATCCTCGTCGGAGAGCATCAGTTGGCCAGCGAGGTATTCCACCAGCGGATACTCATCGATGCCCACGCGGGTCATCGGCCAGACGTTGTGGACGTTGGTGCTGCCCAGCAGGTCGAGGTAGGAACCTTCCTTGAGGAACTTGGTGGAGAAGGTGGCGAACGGCCCGAAGAGGATCACGCGCTTGCCGTCGAGCACGCGAGTGTCCAGGTGCGGCACGGACATCGGCGGCGCGCCGACCGACGCCTTGCCGTAGGCCTTGGCCAGGTGCTGCTGGGCAATGGTCGGGTTCTCGGTGACCAGGAACGAACCGCCCACCGGGAAACCGGCGTAGTCCTTGGCTTCCTCGATGCCGGATTTCTGCAACAGGCGCAGTGCGCCGCCGCCGGCACCGATGAAGACGAACTTGGCGTCAGTCTCGGTGACGGTGCCGTCCTTCAGGTTCTTGTACTCGACGCGCCAGGTGCCATCGTCGTTGCGGGTGATGTTCTCGACCTCGCTGGAGAGCTTCAGGCTGAAGTTCGGCTTGGTCTGCAGGTAGCCGGCGAACTGGCGGGTGATCTCGCCGAAGTTCACGTCGGTGCCGATAGGCGTCCAGGTGGCGGCGATCTTCTGGGCCGGGTCGCGGCCCTGCATCATCAGGGGCACCCACTTGGCGATCTGCGCCGGGTCCTCGGAATATTGCATGCCACGGAACAGCGGGCTGGCCTGCAGGGCTTCATAGCGCTTCTTGAGGAAGGCGATGTTGTCGTCGCCCCAGACGAAGCTCATGTGCGGGGTGGAGTTGATGAACGAGCGCGGGTTCTTCAGCACGCCGTTCTGCACCTGCCAGGCCCAGAACTGACGGGAAATCTGGAAGGACTCGTTGATCTCGACCGCCTTGGCGATGGTGACGTTGCCGTCCTTGTCCTCGGGCGTGTAGTTCAGCTCGGCCAGGGCGGAGTGGCCGGTGCCGGCGTTATTCCAGCCGTTGGAGCTTTCCTGGGCGACGCCGTCGAGGCGCTCGACCATTTCCATCGACCAACCCGGTTCCAGCTCGTTGAGCCAGACGCCCAGGGTGGTGCTCATGATGCCGCCGCCGATCAGCAGCACGTCGACTTTCTTGGTTTCCGCGAAGGCGGGCGCGCAATTCACTGCCAAGGCGAGGCCCAGCAGTGCCCCGCTAACTTTCTTGATCATCGAAAGAGTTCTCGTCGTTAGGGCTTGGCCTGTTCCACTGGCAGCGATCCGCGTGAAGGCCCGCGCCTGAGAACAAGCAGGGGCGACGTTCGATGACAGTGTAGACAGGGCTCATTTCCCTCTCCGCCGGCTCTTTGGCCAGATCGATGAAGAAGAGGGACGTCCTGCGCAGAGAGACACGCAAAGCCTTCGGCTTTGGCTTTTGTTGTGGGAGGGATGCATGGTCTGCTGAAACGTTTGGGCATTCTAGCGAATGAAGCGGGTATCACCAACCATTGCAGTCAAGTATCGACCGGACGGTTTGTGTGTAGTTGTGTTCCGAAGGTGCGCACGGACACTCCCCCCTGTAGGAGCGGACCTTGTCCGCGACCCGGCCGCCAGGCCGGTGTGGACCACCCCACCGCTATCGCGGTGATCGCGGAGAAGCTCCGCTCCTACGAAAGCCACGCCAGCATTTGCACCACGGCGTTACCGATTCGCACCGTAAGCGCGCATAACCCAGCCAATACGTTACCGGTTGCAGTCAAGTATCGACCGGGCGGTTTGTATGTAGGTGTGCTCCGGCCGTGCGCACGGACATTCCCCCCCGTAGGAGCGGACCTTGTCCGCGACCCGGCCGCCAGGCCGGTGTGAGGCACCGCACCGCTATCGCGGTGATCGCGGAGAAGCTCCGCTCCTACGAAAGCCACGCCAGCATTTGCACCACGGCGTTACCGATTCGCACCGTAAGCGCGCATAACCCAGCCAATACGTTACCAATCGATCCCATTCAAACCCTCCTTTCCTACGGCACTTTCCCACCCACGCCGCTCTACTCCGCGCGATTCAAATCATTTCGCCATCATTGGCACGGCACCTGCTTAATTGCATGCATGGATAATTGGATCCAAAAATCCACGAGGAAACACTTCATGCGCCTGGTACCCGCTGCCCGCCCACCGATGAGTGCCGAAGACGAGGCCTACGACTACCTCCTCCAGGCCATCTGCACCGGTCGCTACAAAACCGGCGACCGCCTGGTGGCCGAGGACATTGCCAGCGAGATCGGCATGAGCCGCATGCCGGTGCGCGGCGCCTTCAAGCGCCTGGACGCCGAAGGCCTGGTGACCCTGCGGCCCAATCGCGGCGCCATCGTCAGCGGCCTGAACATCGAGGAAATGCGCGAAGTCTTCGAGATGCGCAGCGCCCTCGAAGGACTGGCGATCCGCATTGCCGTGCCGCAACTGACCGACCGCGACCTCTCGCGCCTGGAGCGCATGCTCGACGAGATGGACGACTACCGCGACGACAGCGCCGAGTGGGTCAGCCGCCACCGCGCCTTCCACGAATACCTCTGCAGCCTCGCCAGGCGCCCTCGCCTGCTGCGCCAGATCACCGCGCTGTACTCGGTGATCGAGCCGCACATGCGCCTGTGGCTGCAGCACGTCGACAAGCCCATGAGCGCCCGCGAGGAACACGCGGTGATCCTCGACGCCCTGCGCTCGGGCGATGCCCGCGAAGCCGAGCGGGTGATCTGCGACCACATCGAGGGGACGATTCCGTCCCTGGCCAAATTCCTGGAGGCGCAAGCCACCTGAGCCGCAATCCACCGAAGAGAATCGAAGCAACGGGCGCCTAGACCCGTACTTCTGTGCCCCTGAACTGCCCCTGGCAACCCCACCCCGGAGAGCAACATGTTCGAACGCAGGATCCCGCAGTGCCTTCTCGCCCTTTGCCTGGCCGCCCCGCTGGCGCACGCCGAAGTGAAGATTCCCGACCGCTTGCAGAACGCCAGCAAGGTCACTTTCTGCGGCGGCATGGACTCCCCGCCCATGGGCTTCTATGACGCCAACCAGAAGCTCACCGGGGTCACCATCGACCTCGGCGAAGCCATCGCCAAGCGCCTGGGCGACAAGAAGATCGACTGGCGCATCACGCCCTTCTCCGGGCTGATCCCGGCGCTGCTCGCCGGCCAGTGCGACATGCTGGTGGACCAACTGTTCGACAAGCCCGAACGGCGCGAAGTGATCGACATGGTCAACTACATGTATTCCAGCCAGGCCGTGGTGGTCGGCAAGGGCAACCCCGAGGGCATCCGCAGCCTGGACGACCTCTCCGGGAAGAAGGTCGCCGTGCTCAACGGCTCGACCATCCGCACCCTGCTCGACGCCCACAACGAGAAGCTGGCCAAGGCCGGCAAGCCGCCGATGAAGGTGGTGGTCTACAACACCGACACCGACGCCTTCCAGTCCCTGCGCATCCGCCAGACCGACGCCTACGGCACCACCGTGGAAACCGCTGGCTACTACCAGAGCATGGCGCCGGACCTGTTCGAGATCGGCGTGCCGGCCTTTGCGCGCATTCTCACCGGCCTGGGCATCCGCAAGGAAGACAAGCAGCTCAGCGAAGCCGTCACGCAGATCATCAAGGACATGCAGGCCGACGGCAGCTACGCCGCGCTCCTGGCCAAGTGGCACATCGAAGGCGACAAACTGGACTGAGGTAACGAGACATGAACTTCAGTTGGGACGTGTTCTGGCAGTACCTGCTGCGGCCGAGCGACATCTACCTCTACGGCCTCTGGCTGACCTGCGTGATCGCCGTCAGCGCCATGCTCCTGGGCTGCGTGCTCGGGTTGCTGGCGGCGCTGATGCGCCTTTCCACCAACCCTCTGCTGCAATACCCGGTGCGCTTCTACGTGTGGCTGATGCGTGGCACGCCGCTGCTGGTGCAGATCGTCTTCCTCTACACCGCACTGGCCGCTGGCGGCATCTTCCGCTTCGAGGACCTGGACCTGGGGCTGTTCGTCCTGCCCGGCAACATCCAGGCGGCAATCATCGCCCTGGGCCTCAACGAAGGCGCGTACATGGCCGAGATCATCCGCGCCGGCATCGGCGCGGTGGACAAGGGCCAGTACGAGGCCGGCAAATCCCTTGGCATGACCTTCCCCAAGCTGATGCGCCGCATCGTGCTGCCCCAGGCGTTCCGGGTGATCGTTCCGCCGCTGGGCAACGAGTTCAACGTGATGCTGAAGAACACCACGCTGGTCAGCGTGATCGGCGTGCAGGAACTGCTGCTGAGCACCCAGATGGTCACCTCGGCGACCTTCCGCGTGTTCGAGCTGTACCTGGTCGTGGCGATCTACTTCCTGGCGCTGACCACCCTGTGGGGCTTCTTCCAGCGCTGGCTGGAAGTGCGCTTCGGCAAATCCGACGGCCAGGCCGCCGCACCGAACCGCATGTTCGGCCGCCAGGCGATGAAACTGCTGAGGGGGCGTTGAGATGATCCCGGACATGAAAGACGTGGTGATCCAGGCCCGCGACGTGCACAAGGCCTTCGGCGAGCTGGAAATCCTCAAGGGCGTTTCCCTGGAAGTGCACCGCGGGGAAGTGGTGGTGCTGATCGGCGCCTCCGGCTCGGGCAAGACCACCTTCATCCGCTGCATGAACCACCTGGAAGACATCCAGGGCGGCAGTATCCGCGTCAACGGCGAGCTGATGGGCTACCGCGAGCGCCTCGACGGCAAGCTCGTGCGTGATTCGGAAAGCAACATCGCCCGGCGTCGCCGCGACATCGGCATGGTGTTCCAGCGCTTCAACCTGTTCCCGCACATGACCGTGCTGGAGAACATCATCGAAGCGCCGACCCAGGTGCTCGGCGTGCCCAAGGGCGAAGCGCTGGAGCAGGCACGCCGGCTGCTCGCCCGCGTGCGTCTGTCGGACAAGGCCGAGCACTACCCCGGCCAGCTTTCCGGCGGCCAGCAGCAGCGCGTGGCCATCGCCCGCGCCCTGGCGATGAAGCCCCAGGCGATGCTCTTCGACGAACCTACCAGCGCTCTCGACCCGGAAACCGTTGGCGAAGTGCTGCAGGTGATGAAGGAGCTGGCCGACGAAGGCATGACCATGGTGGTCGTCACCCACGAGATGGGCTTCGCCCGCGAAGTGGCCGACCGCGTGGTGGTGCTGCACCAGGGCGAACTCATCGAAGAAGGCCCGCCCGCGCAGGTCTTCGGCAATCCGCACCACCCGCGTACGCGGGAATTCCTCAGCCGTGTCCTCTGACTAATGAAGAAAGGAAAGCTCATGCGTAATGGAGTTCTGCTGTTCACCCTTCTCGCCTGCGCCACCGCCGCGCAAGCCGACGACAAGCTGGTGCGCTTCTACAACTGGTCCGACTACATGGGCCCGGACACCCTGAAGAACTTCGAGAAGGACACCGGCATCAAGGTCCAGTACGACGTCTTCGACACCAACGAGATGCTCGAAGCCAAGCTGCTCTCCGGGCACTCGGGCTACGACCTGGTGGTGCCGTCCAGCCAGTTCCTCACCAAGCAGATCAACGCCGGCGTGTACCAGAAGCTCGATCGCGCCCAGTTGCCCAACTGGAAGCACCTAGACCCGCGCCTGATGAAGCGCCTGGAAGCCGCCGACCCGGGCAACCAGTACGCCGTGCCCTACATGTGGGGCACCGTGGGCATCGGCTACAACTACGACAAGGTCAAGGCCGCACTGGGCGACAACGCGCCGCTGGATTCCTGGGACCTGATCTTCAAACCGGAGAACCTCGCCAAGCTTCACGGCTGCGGCGTGGCCTTCCTCGACGCACCGGTGAAGATCATCCCGCAGGCGCTGCACTACCTGGGTCTGGACCCGAACAGCACCAACCCGGACGACTACACCAAGGCCTCGGCGCTGCTGCAGAAGCTGCGTCCGTCGGTCACCTACTTCAACTCCTCGAAGTACACCACCGACCTCGCCAACGGCGACATCTGCGTGGCCGTCGGCTACTCGGGCGACGTCATGCAGGCGCAGACCCGCGCCCAGGAAGCCGGCAAGAAGATCGACGTGCGCTACGTGATTCCCAAGGAAGGCGCCAACCTGTGGTTCGACATGCTCGCCATTCCGCGCGACTCGAAGAACCCCAAGGGCGCCCACGAGCTGGTGAACTACCTGCTGCGCCCGGAGGTGATCGCCCCGGTGAGCGACTATGTCGGCTACGCCAACCCCAACCCCGACGCCACGCCGCTGCTCGATGCGAAAGTGCGCGACAACCCCGGCATCTACCCCAGCGACGCGGTGATCGAGAAGCTCTACGTCTCCGCCGACCTGCCGCCGAAAATCCAGCGCGTGATCACCCGCGAATGGACCCGTATCAAGACTGACCGCTGAACCGAAGAGAGTTTTCCATGCTGAGCTTCTCTGCCCACGAGTACCCCTACGCTTCCCAGCGCCAGAGCGTGTTCGCCCGCAACGGCATGGTCGCCGCCTCGCAGCCCCTGGCTGCCGAGGCCGGCATCGCCATGCTGCGTGCCGGCGGCAACGCCATCGACGCCGCCATCGCCACCGCCGCCGCGCTGACCGTGGTCGAACCCACCGGCTGCGCCATCGGCGGCGACGCCTTCGCCCTGGTCTGGGTCAAGGACCAGTTGCACGGTCTGGACGCCAGCGGCCATGCGCCGGCGTCCATTTCCATCGACAAGGTGAAAGCCGCCGGGCACGACAAGATGCCCGTTCACGGCTGGCTGCCGGTCACCGTGCCGGGCATTCCCTCGGCCTGGGCCGAGCTGTCCGGACGCTTCGGCAAACTGCCCTTCGCCGACCTGCTGCAACCGGCCATCGCGCTGGCCCGCGACGGCTTCCCGGTATCCCCGGTGGTCGCCCACCAATGGGAAATCGCCCGCCGCGAGTACCAGGAAAGCCGCGCCGCCGTGCCGGCGCTGGAAGCCTGGTTCGACACCTTTACCGTCAACGGCGAAGCGCCGCGCGCCGGCCAGCTGTTCCGCAACCCGGCCCAGGCGAAAACCCTGGCCGAACTGGCCGAAACCAAGTGCGAAAGCTTCTACCGTGGCGCCCTCGCCCAGCGCCTGGCCGCGCACTCCGCCGCCACCGGTGGCGAGCTGAGCGCCGCTGACCTGGCCGGCTACAAGCCCAAGTGGGTCGAGCCGATCAAGACCAATTACCGCGGCTACGACGTCTGGGAAATCCCGCCGGCCGGCCAGGGCCTGATCGCCCTGATGACCCTGAACATTCTCCAGGGCTACGACTTCGACCAGCGCGACAGCCAGCTCACCTGGCACCGCCAGCTCGAAGCGATGAAGAAGGCCTACGCCGATGGCCTGCACTACATCACCGACGCCGAGCACATGCGCGTCAGCACCGCCGCGCTGCTCTCCGACGACTATGCCGCGCGGCGCCGCGCCGAGATCGGCGAGCGCGCCGCCGAGCCCAAGCACGGCGACCCGCACTCCAGCGGCACCGTGTACATCGCCACCGCCGACGGCGAAGGCAATATGGTCTCGTTCATCCAGAGCGCCTACCACGGCTTCGGCTCCGGCGTGGTGCTGCCCGACAGCGGCATCGGCCTGCAGAACCGTGGCTCGGAGTTCAGCCTCGACGCCGCGCACTCCAACGCCCTGGCGCCGGGCAAGAAGACCTTCCACACCATCATCCCCGGCTTCCTCAGCAAGGATGGCGTGGCCGTCGGGCCGTTCGGCGTGATGGGCGGCTACATGCAGCCCCAGGGCCACGTGCAGATGGTGATGAACCTGGTGGACTTCGGCCTCAACCCGCAGGCCGCGCTGGACGCCCCGCGCTGGCAGTGGCTGGGCGGCATGAAGGTCGGTATCGAGCAGCACGCCAATCGTGACCTCGCCTTTGGCCTGGCGCGACGTGGCCACGAGGTGGAGATCGCCTGCGACCTCACCGACTACGGTCGCGGCCAGATCATCGTCCGCGACCCGCAGACCGGCGTACTTTGCGGCGGTACAGAGCCGCGCGCGGATTCGCATATCGCGGTCTGTTGAGGAGACGGCCATGCATGCTCGTGACCTGGAGCTCTCGCCGCTGATACTGGGTGGCAACGTGTTCGGCTGGACGGTGGACGAAGCGACGTCGCGGCGACTGCTCGACGCGGCGTTCGACGCGGGGCTGAAAAGTATCGACACAGCCGACATGTATTCCGTGTGGGTGCCAGGTCACATGGGTGGCGAGTCGGAGGCCATCATCGGCCGCTGGCTTGCCAGCCAGCCGGGGCGACGCGCCGACGTGACGCTCTGCACCAAGGTCGGCGCCGAGCTCTCGGCGCAGCGCCGCGGCCTGTCGCGGCGCTGGATTCTGCAGGGGGTCGAGGACTCACTTCGGCGTTTACGCACCGATTACATCGATCTGTACTTCAGCCATTATCCGGACGACACCACGCCACACGAGGAAACGCTGCGCACCTACGAGGAGTTGATCGCCTCGGGCAAGGTACGCGCCATCGGCGCCTCCAACTTCAGCCAGGCGCAATTGCAAGCGGCCGAGGCGACGGCACGGACCAGCGACTTGCCGGCCTATTCAGCACTGCAGGTGCAATACAACCTTTACGATCGCGCCGGTCATGAAGCCGACACCGCCGCTTTCGCGGCCCAGCATGGGAACGTCGTGGTGACCTACTTCAGCCTTGCTTCAGGCTTCCTGACCGGCAAGTACCGCCAGCTCATCGATCTCGCCGGCAGCGCCCGAGGCGAAGACCTGGAACCCTACTTCGATGCCCGGGGGTTGGCAATCCTGGCGGCATTGGATCGGGTCGCCGCAGAAGCCGCCGCGACGCCGGCGGAAGTAGCCTTGGCCTGGCTACGCCAACAGCCGGGCATCACCGCTCCCATCGCCAGCGCCACCAGCGAACGCCAGCTCATCAGCCTGGTGCGGGCAACGCAGCTGCGCCTCTCGACGTCTCAGCGCGCCGCCCTGGACCTCGCCAGCCAACCGCTGTGAAGCACTGCGGCAAGCCTCCGCCAGGGGGCTTGTGAACAGACCAAGGCAGAAACTATCATGAGACCAATTCTCAAATGATAGATATTCCGCCACGCCTCGGTCGACACTTCTCTCTACGCCGTCGTCAGCGGCCTCTACCAACACCGTCACGGCTGGATACAAGGCTGGCGACGCCGGGTGGAGCTCTCGCGCTCCCCCGGACGGCGCCAACTGCAGCTGAACACCCTGCATGAGAGCGACGCCCTCCCCGCGCGTCCACCCTGACCGGTGCGCCAGGTGTTCCTGCTGATGCAGATCGCGGGCCCGGAGTACGAGGCCGTCGTGAAGGGGTTTCGATGTGCCGTCGTGGATTTCCTTTGGTGTTTCGCTGTGCCTGATCGTCTTTGTAGGGATGAGAAACCCCGCCGCCCCCCAAGGAGCCCCGCTGAAATGACCGCCATGCCACCCCAGGCGCCGACCCTCAACCTGCGTCCGCTGATGTTCGAGACCTTCGTCTGCACAGTGGCGGTGATGTCCTTCGTCGCGCTGATCGGCCCGGTGGCGCGCACCTTGGGCCTGGCGCCCTGGCAGGCGGGCATGACGGTGACCGTCGGCGGCATCGCCTGGATGCTCATGGCCCGCGTCTGGGGCATCGCCAGCGACCGCCTGGGCCGGCGCCGCGTGCTGCTCAGCGGCCTGGCCGGATTTGCGCTGACCTACGCCCTGCTCTGCGCCTTCATGGCATTGGCGCTGAATACCTCGATGTCGGCGCTGCCGGCGTTCATCGGTATCGTTGCCCTGCGCGGCCTGGCCGGCGGGTTCTACGCCGCCGTACCGGCCTGCTCGGCGGCGCTGGTGGCTGATCACGTGAGCGCCGACAAGCGCGCCTCTGCCATGGCCGGCCTCGGCGCAGCGAGTGCGGTCGGCATGGTGGTCGGGCCGAGCTTCGCCGGTCTGCTGGCCATGCTCGGCCTGGCCCTGCCGCTGCTGCTCACCTGCCTGCTGCCGCTGGTGGCCCTGGTCGTGCTGTGGAAATGGCTGCCCGACAGCCAACGCGTCAGCGAACGCAAGGGCCCTGCCCTGGCGATCACCGACCGGCGCCTGCGCCGCTCGCTCACGCTGGGCTTCATCGCCATGGTCTGCGTCACCGTGGCGCAGATGACCGTCGGCTTCTTCGCCCTCGACCGCCTGCAACTGCCGCCCGCCGACGCCGCCCGCGTCGCCGGTGTCGCCCTCACCTCGGTGGGCGTGGCGCTGATCTGCGCGCAGATGCTGGTACGCAAGCTGAACTGGGCGCCGCTGCGGCTGATCGGCGTGGGCGGCGTCATCTCCGCGCTAGGCTTCGCCTCGGTGTGCCTCGCCGGCGCGCCATGGATGCTCTATGCCTCCTGCTTCGTCGCCGCCGCCGGCATGGGCTGGGTGTTCCCCGCCGTCTCGGCGCTCAACGCCAACGCGGTGGAAGCCGACGAACAGGGCGCCGCCGCTGGCAGCCTGGTCGCCGTACACGGCCTGGGCATGATTACCGGACCGCTGCTGGGCACCCTGCTGCACCAATTGGACAGTCGCGCGCCCTACGTGCTGGTCGCCGCGCTGCTGCTATTCGGCGTCGCCTGGACCGTGCTGCCGCGCAAGGGCACTGCTGGATAACCCTGGCCGACACGCCCCGGGCGTGGCGTTTTATGACATGTGGGACGACCGTTGGCAGCGTAGTGGCTGTGCTGCTGGTTCTGGCCTACTGCTGCAGCACGAACGCCCGGCACGGGTTGCGCTCTGGCCGGGCGTGTTCTTCAGCCTGCTGACTGGTGTGGCGGTCACGCATGCCAGCAGCGGTACCAGCCATCCTGCTCGGTGACCTTCAATGGCGCCTGGTACAGCGCCGACAGGTGTTCGCTGGTGAGGATGTCGGCCTTGGCGCCGTCGGCCACGACCTTGCCCTCGGCGATCAGCACCACGCGCTCGATCTCCGGGATGATTTCGTCGAGGTGGTGGGTGGTAATGATCATCGCGTGCTCCGGGCCACAGAAACGCCGCAGCAAAGTGAGCATCTGCAGGCTGGCGCCCATGTCCAGGCCGTTGGCCGGCTCGTCGAGGATCAGCGCACGAGGTTCGTGGATCAGGGCACGGGCCAGCAGCAGGCGGCGTTTCTGGCCCGTGGACAGACGCTGGAACATGCGCTCCGCGAAGTCTTCCATTTCCACGGTCGCCAGCAACTCGCGGGCTTTCTCTACCTGCTCTGGCGTCGGCTGCAGGTGACCGTGGCTGCCGATGGCCCCGAAGAAGCCGGAAATCACCACGTCCAGCGCCTGGGTAAAGGGCGTGTAGTCCTCCTGCAGGTCCTGGGAGACGAAGCCGATGCGGCTGCGCAGATCCCATAACGTGACGTTCTGCAGACCGAACAGGTTCAGCGAGCTGTCCGGACGATCCACCGGATAGAGTTCGCGGCTGATCAGTTTGAGCAGTGTGCTCTTGCCGGCGCCGTTGGGGCCGAGGATGGCAACCTTCTCACCTTCGCCGATATGCAGGGAAAATCCATCCAGCACGCGGGTCTGCTGCTGGTACGCGGTGACGTTGTTGAATTCGATCATGGGATTCTTCTGGCCGGCCTTTGTGCAGCCGCAGACAGTAGGCCCCTTGCGCTTCTCACTCAAGCCTTCCGTGAATCGCGGCTACGCTTTCCACATTTCCTACGACCGAGAATACCTCGATGAACGAGCCGGACTTACCTTCCCTGGACGACGATATCTGCGTCCATATCTTTTCCGTCTCGGCCACCATGGTCGGCGTGTGCCTGACAGTCATCGGCATCATCCGGGTGATCCTTACCCTGCGCCAGGAAGACCTGATCATCGATGACCTGGTCGCCATCAACATGATGTTCTACCTGGTTTCGGCCTTCTGCTCCTACTGGAGCCTGCGCACCCATCGAACCCGGCGCGGCCAGCGCATGGCAAACATCGCCGACACGGTGTTCCTGGTCGCCCTGACGTTTACCGCCGTCAACGCGGGCATCATCACCTGGGTGATGACCTCCGCACCACCGACCTGAAAAAACGGGCCACAGGGTGGCCCGAAAGAGGACATCCGTGCAGCCGCCTACTCAGGCGGCTGTTTCCATCAGGTCGCAGAATGCTTGCAGATGGTGGTCGTCGTCGCCGAACTGGCGCGCGACCATCCACAGGTGCTTGGCATGGTGCGACAGCTGGTATTCCCAGGTCAGGCCGATGCCGCCGTGCAGTTGCACGCTCTCATCGGCAATGAAGCGCGCCACCCGGCTGACGATGTACTTGGCCGCCGCCAGCGCACGACTACGTTCCTCGCTATCCGGCTGATCCGCCATGCAGGCCGCCAGCAGCGCCATGGAACTGGCCTGGTCGAGCTCGATGCGCATGTCCACCATGCGATGCTGCAAGGCCTGGAACTTGCCGATCACACTGCCGAACTGCTGGCGCGTCTTCAGGTAGTCCAGGGTCAGCGTACAGGCCGCTTCCATGCTGCCGACCGCTTCTGCGCACTGCGCCGCAATCGCCCGGCCTTGCTGGTAGCGGAGCGCCGGCAGCGCGCCGCCTTCCTTGCCCAGCAAGGCGGCGCTGGAGACGAAGACCTGCTCCAGATACAGCTCGCACGCCGTGCGGCCATCTTGCGTGGGAAAGACTTGCCGGCGCACACCGGCGCTGGCTGGATCGACCAGGAACAGACTGATCCCCGATTCATGCCGCGCTGTCCCCGAAGTCCGTGCCGACACCAGGATCAGGCCCGCGCTCTGGCCGCCAACGACCACACTCTTCTGTCCGCTGAGCAGCCAACCACCTGCAGTGCCACGCGCGCTGCACTGTACGTCATGCAGTTGGTAGTGGCTCTGCGGCTCCTCCAGGGCGACGGCCAATTGCATTTCACCGCTGGCGACCCTCGGCAATAATTCCCCGCGCTGGGCATCACTGCCCAACTGGGCCAGCAGGCCGCCGGCGAATACCACCGAGTTCAAATAGGGTTCCAGGCACAGGCCACGCCCCAGCTCGGCGCAGATCAGTCCCATCTCCACGCCCTGGCCGCCGAATCCACCGTAGGCTGCATCGAACGGCATGGCGCACAGGCCCAGTTCGCCAAGGTGTGCCCAGAACTGCCGGCTGAAGCCATTCGACTCCCGGCGATACGCCTCACGCTGCTCGAAGCTGTAGTGATCGCGCACCAGGCGAACCGCGGTGTCCTGCAGCATCTGCTGCTCTTCGGTCAATTTGAAGTCCATGCTGCGGGCTCCTTACAGCTCGAGGATCATCTTGGCGATGATGTTCTTCTGAATTTCGTTGGAGCCTCCGTAGATGGAGGCCTTGCGTGAGTCCAGGTACTGATAGACGGCGGTGGCACTGTCGGCGCTATGCAGCACGGGCGCGTGGGAGGCTTCGAGGCCCAGTTCATCCTCGAGGAACGGCAACGCGTAAGTACCCACCGCCTTGGTCAGCAGATAGACGATCTGCTGGCGGACTTCCGTGCCCTTGACCTTGAGGATCGAACTTTCGGCACCCGGCACTCCGCCATCACGCGCGGCGACCAGCGCTCGCAGGTTGCTCATGTCGGCAGCCATCAGGCGCATTTCGGCATCGGCCACCTGGGCGCGGAACAGCGGGTCCTGCAGCAGTGGCCGACCATTGCGCAGCTCCTGCGCGGCCACCTGCTTGAGCTTGCGCAGCAGCACCTTGGTCTGATTGATGCCACCGATGCTGGTGCGTTCATGGGTCAGCAGGTACTTGGCGCAAGTCCAGCCTTCGTTCTCGCGGCCGACAAGGTTCTCCACCGGCACGCGGACGTTGTCGAAGAAGACTTCGTTGACCTCGTGCTCACCATCCAGGGTGATGATGGGGCGCACCGTGATACCCGGCGTTTTCATATCGATCAGCAGGAAGCTGATGCCGCGCTGCTGCGGCGCGTCCGAATCGGTGCGGACCAGGCAGAACATCCAGTCGGCGTAATGCGCCAGGGTGGTCCAGATCTTCTGGCCGTTCACCACGTAATGATCGCCATCGCGTGCCGCTCGCGTCTTCAGGCTAGCCAGGTCGGAACCCGCGCCGGGCTCCGAATAGCCCTGACACCACCAGTCGGAGCTATCGAGGATACGTGGCAGGAAGCGCGCCTTCTGTTCAGGCGTGCCGAACTTGATCAGCACCGGCGCGACCATTTTCACGCCGAAAGCCACTACCCGCGGAGCACCCGCCGCAAAGCATTCTTCTTCGAAGATGTGCTTCTGCACCGCGCTCCAACCGGGGCCGCCGTGGTCTGCCGGCCAACCCGGCGCGAGCCAGCCGCGATCGTTGAGCCGGCGCATCCAGAGTACCTGGTCATCCTTGCTCAGGCGCTTGCCATGCAGGATACGGCTGGACAACCGCTCGGGTAGCTCGGCGCGCAGGAAGGCCCGCACGTCATCACGGAACACCTGTTCCTCAGGCGTGAAATGGATATCCATCAGCAAACTCCTGATCCGGGCCGCCGACACGCGGCGGGCGGCCCTGCGCTATTTCATTGGTCGAAAACGATCACCGAACGCGCCAGCTCGCCCCGGCGCAGCTCGTCGAAGGCTTCATTGATCTGCTCCAGGCGGATGCGCTGGGAAATCATTTCGTCGAGTTTCAGGCGGCCCTGCATGTAGAAATCCACCAGCGCCGGCATGTCGACGGGGAAGCGGTTGGACCCCATCAGCGAGCCCTGCAGACGGCGCTCATGGAGCAGTTGATAGGGGTCGACCTCGATTTTCAGGCCCGGTTTGATCATGCCGATGATGGTGGCGGTGCCACCTCGGGCCAGCATGGCGAACGCCTGCTCGGCGGTCTGCTTGAGGCCGATGCACTCGAAGGCGTGGTGGACGCCACCGCGGGTGAGTTCGATGACCTGTTTGGCAGCGTCACCGGACTTGGCATTGACCACGTCGGTAGCACCGAACTGGCGGGCCAGCTCCAGCTTGGAATCGAGCATGTCGATGGCGATGATCCGCCCTGCGCCCGCCAATGCCGCGCCGTTGATCGCCGCCAGGCCGATGCCGCCGCAGCCGATCACCGCGACCGTTTCGCCGGGACGCACCTTGGCGGTGTTGAACACGGCACCGGTGCCGGTAGTGACCGCGCAACCCAGCAGCGCGGCGCGATCCAACGGCATGTCTGGACGAATCGCCACGCAGGCGTTCTCGTGCACCAACATCTGTTCGGCGAAGGCGGACAGGTTGACGAACTGGGGCATGGGTTTCTGCGCGTAGGTCAGGCGTGACTCCTCGCCCTTTTCGCGTTTGGTTTCCGGCGAGACGCAGCGCGACAGATGCCCGGTCACGCAGTGCTCGCAATGGCCACAGAACACGGTCAGGCAGGTGACGACATGGTCGCCCGGCTTGACGGTGCGAACCTCCGACCCCACCTGTTCGACCACCCCGGCGGCCTCATGACCCAGCACCAGCGGTCCCGGATACGGATAGGAGCCATCGATGACGTGCAGATCGGAGTGGCAAACGCCGACAGCGACAGTGCGTATCAGCACCTCCCGCGGCCCCGGCTTGCTGATGCCGATATCCTCGATGCTGAGCGGCGCGCCGACCTGGTGGAATACAGCTGCTTTCATGAAATGCTCTCTCGATAGTGAAGGCTCAGCCGGCGCGGTAAACCGCTCGGGCATGACTGAAGGTGCGGAATCCGTCGATACCGTGGTAGGAGCCCATGCCGCTGTGGCCAACGCCGCCAAATGGCAGGTTCTCCAGGTTGGCGTGGTGCATCACGTCATTGAGTGTCACGCCGCCCGAACAGGTGCGGCTGAGCACCTGCTGCTCTTCGCCGGCATCGCTGCCGAACCAGTAGAGGGCCAGCGGACGCGAGCGGGCATTGATGAAGGCGATGGCGTCGTCGATGTGTCGATACGGCTTGATCGGTAGCAGCGGACCGAAGATTTCGTCCTGCATGACCTTCAGGGTGTCACCCGGATCACGCAGCAGCGTCGGTGCGATCTTGCGTGCGGCGCCAGAGAAGTCCTCGTCGGCTGGATTCAACTCCACCAGCGGTACGCCAGCGGCACGTGCTTCCGCCAGGTAACCCTGCAGGCGCTGGTAATGCCGCTCGTTGATGATCGAGGTGTAGTCCGGGTTGCCAGCCAGCGTCGGGAAGACCTTCGCCACTACGGCGTGGGCGATATCGATGAAGGCATCCATCGACTCTTCGGGTACGAACACATAGTCCGGTGCGACACAGAGTTGCCCGGCATTCATCAACTTGCCCAGGGCGATCTTCCCGGCAGCTACCTTCAGGTCCGCGGTGCGGGAGATGATCGCCGGTGACTTGCCGCCCAGCTCAAGCGTAACCGGAACCAGGTTCTCCGCTGCCGCCAGCAGCACCTGCCGACCAATGCTGGCGGCGCCGGTGAACAGCAGGTGGTCGAACGGCTGGCGGCAGAAGGCCTGGCCGACTTCCGCCGCACCGGTAATCACCGCGACCTCTTCCTCGGCATAGACCTCGCGGATCATCTTCGCGATCAGCGCAGAGGTGAGCGGATTGAACTCCGAGGTCTTGATCATTACCCGGTTGCCTGCCGCCAGCGCTCCGGCCAGGCCCTTGAAGACCATGTTGGCCGGCACGTTCCAGGCGGTGACGATGCCCACCACACCGAGCGGCTGATATTGCACCCAGCCCTCGCCCCGCGGCACTTGGCGAAGTTCCGGCTGCATCCAGCCGGCAAGCTCGGCGCGCGTCTGCTTGAGGGTGGCCAGCGGCGAAAGCACATCACTGTGGCGAGAAAAGGTGGGGCTGCGCTGGCCAAAATCGGCGGTCATCGCTTCGATCAATGGTTGCTCGTAGCGCACCAGCAGGTCGATGGCACGGTCGATCAGTTCGCAGCGCTGATCGGCGGTTAGCGGCGGATTGGCAAGGCTAGCGGCGCGCTGGCGAGCCAGGATGTCGCGAATGCCAGCTTCATCCGGATGCGGATTGGCGCTCATTGCAGAACTCCTCTTGTTCTTGGTCGGTCCCGCGCAGCGGCCGGAATTCGGAGGTATTCCTGTTGTGGCGTGTGTGCCGGGGAGTGCTTGCAATGGTTCGCGTTTTGTCTGTAGGAACACGCCACCCAGATCAGGTGGCAGCGTCTCCACGGGACGCTCAGGCCAGCAATCCGCGAGCCTTCGCGCAGGCTATGGCCTGGGTGCGGCGGGTGGTCCCGAGCTTGGCGTTGATGTTCTTGGCGTGGTACTTGACGGTATTGACCGAGAGGAACAAGGCATCGGCGATTTCCTGGTTCGACAGGCCATTGGCCAGTTGCTCCAGCACGGCGGCCTCACGCGCGGTCAGTTCTTCCTGATAGCCAGCGGCGTCGGCGCCCTCGCTTTCGGCAGTCTCGTCTTGCCGTTGAAGGAACCCGAGCACCTGGGCCTGCAACTGGCGAAAGCCGTACCGCGAGCAATCACTGGCCAGCATCTGGAGACGCGTGCGCGATTGCGCTCGGCGCCCCAGGTGATGCTCCGCCTGCGCGACGAGCCACTGGATCTCGTGCGGCAGGGTTGGCGGCAACAGCGTTGACAGCTCGCCACCCACTGGGTACTGGCCGACCAGGGGACGAGAGGCTTCGAGCAACGCGCCCCACTGCGCCGAATGCGCGAGGAGCTTCAGCTCCTGCAACGCCAATGCGGGTTGATAACAGTCCTTGTCGATCAACCCACAATGCATGGCCCTTTCGCCCCGGCTCAGGTGCATCCGCGCCGCGGCAGTGTTGCCCCGCCGCGCGGCGACCTCGGCAAATCCCTGATAGACCAGCAGCAGGAAGGGAGCCGAACACTGGCGGGCATGGTGTTGCGCCGCACGCAGCGACTCCTCCGATTCGTCGATGTGCCCGCCCATGAGCATCAATTCGGCTCGGGCGATCAGCAGGCGCGCCAACACAGGGTCCCGTTCAAGTCCCGCGGCTATTCGACCATCGAGGCTGTCCGTCAGCATCATCTCGGCTAGCTCGGCCTCCCCTGCGAGCATCAGGACCCGCAGACATTCCCCCTGAAGCAGCGCCTCGCTATCCAGGCAGCCTTGGCGACGCGCCTGCTCCAACGCGTCGCGCCATAGGCCAAGCGCCTCATCCAACCGGCCGGCAGCGGCCCGCACGCGCCCCAGCGTGAACTGGCAGAGCAACCGGGACAGCCAGTCCGCTGGCGAGAATCCCAGTTCCCCGAGCGCTTCGCGACAATGCCACTCGGCATCCCGGACCTCACCACGGAACGCATGCAAACCGCCCCTTAGCGCTTGCCAGTGCGCCAGCAACAAGCGATTGCCGGCACCGCTGGCAGCCGGCAGGAAACGCGCGAGGCATTCCAGGCTGCGTCCTGCCTCATCGAGCCGACCACTGAGCAGCAGTGCCAGCGTGCCCAGATAGACCAGCCTTGGAGTGCCCTGAACCAGGGTTTCCGGCAATTGCCGGCGCCAGTCGAGCACCTGGGCCAGATGTAGATCGGCCAATTGCCAGTTGGGCCGCAGGCGTTCGATGTAGCTCGCCGCCACTTCCGGCTGGCGCGCGCACAAGGCCTGGTCGATGGCGTCATGAAGATGGCCGGCGAGACTGAGCAGACGGCAGGCATGCAGGCGCAGCCGGGACAGCTCCGCTGGATCGATGCCCCCCTGTAGAACGCGCGCAACCAGTGGTTGCATGCGATACCACTTGCCGTCGCGATCCAGTGACTGGATGAAAACCTGCTGGTGCCGAAGCCGCATGAGTAGAAGCGCGCCACCATTACCTTCCCAGAGCTGGGTGCAGAGCTCGGTGGAAAAGCGCGGCAAGTGGCAGAGACCGTGGAGTAGCCTCCTCTCCTCGTCGTCCAGGCGTGCAAGGACGGTCCGCTGCAAGTATTCACGCAGCATGGCCTCGCCCTGCTGGCCCCCAGCGAGTAGCAGGCATGCGCCACCCCACCACCCAGCCGCCTGCTCCTGGATACTCTCGCGCAGAGGATCGGAAATTTTCGGGGCGACATTGCTGCAGAGCGACTCATAGTCGAGATGCGACATCGCCAGGACATCAGGCCCCAGCTCCAGCAGTTCGCCCCTAAGGAGCAGACGCGGCAGGTCCCATGCTGGGCGTTGCCGGCAGCTGACCACCAGGCGCACACGGCTGGATGGCAGATCCAGCAACTGCTCGAACCAATTGTTCAGCTCGATGGAAAGATCGCCGGACAGGTCGTCCAGCAGTATTCGAATGGTGCAGCCAGGCAAGCTGAAGAAGCGCAACAGCCCCGACGGGCTGGCGTAATTCGGCGCGTTCAGGCGGGTGGCGATATCCTGGCAAAGATCGTCGAGCGAGGGCGCACGACCATTCATTGGCATCCAGAGGGTTTGCTGGCCTGGCGCGGGCAGCCCGAAGCTTTCCCCCAGCAACACCGTCTTGCCGTACCCCGCCGGTGCGCACAGAAGGACCAGTCGCTGCTGACTATGCCCCAGGGAGCCTGCGAGCAGTGGACGCGGCACATGGTGATCCGGCAGTGCCGGAGAACCGGCGACATGCGTGTGTGCGCAGTATGAACTGACACCCAGAGCTTGCATGATGGGCCTCGATCCACGGTAAGGAAGGAACAGCGGACGGTGCAGACGCACGGAAACGCGCTGAGTCTGAAACGATCCTGCGCAAGACCATGGAAAAAGACGCCACCCAAGTCAGGTGGGCGTGGAGAAGTAGTGAGATTGGGATGAAGGTCACGCTAAAGAAGCCGGGGCAGGAGCGGATGCCCCGGCGTAGAGGAGCGGCGAATGACACTGCATCGCCGCCTCTTAGTTCGTGTATCAGCGAATCCCGGCGTTGCGCAGGGCTGCGGGGGTGAAGTCGTTCATGCTGTAGTTCTGGTCGTACTGCGTGGCTTTCTTCGACTCGTTGGTCATGCCGAATACCAGGTAGCGCCCAGCGACGACGTCATACAGGGCCTGGACCGCGTACAGGCTGATGCCATGCTGATAGTCGTTGACCTGATAGCCCTCGCCCACGCGCCACAGTTGGCCACGGCCATCGTAGTGATCGACTTCCAGCAGCGACCAGGTGTCCTCGTCGAAGTACATATGGCGCTTGGCGTAGATATGACGCTGGCCGGGCTTAAGCGTGCCCTCGACTTCCCAGACGCGATGCAGTTCGTAGCGCGTCAGGTCCTGGTTGATGTGGCCGGGCTTGAGAATGTCGGCGTACTTCACCTGCGGTGACCACAACCGGTAGTTGTTGTAGGGCACGTACATCTCGCGCTTTCCAAGCAGCTTCCACTCGTAGCGATCCGGCGAGCCGTTGTACATGTCGGCGTTGTCCGCGGTTCGCAGGCCGTCTGCCGCTGTCCCCGGCCCGTCATAGGCAACCTGTGGCGCACGACGTACCCGGCGCTGGCCGGCGTTGTAGGACCAGGCATTGCGCGGTTCCTTGACCTGATCGGTGGTTTCATAAACCAGCAGCACGTTACCGGCCATGCGCGACGGCGCCGTCACTTCCTGGCGCAGCAGGAAGAGATAGTCACCTACCTTTTTCGGATCGAAATCCTTCATCAGGGATGGAATACCAACGTTCTGCTGCAGCGACACGATGGTGTAGTCGCCATTCACCTGGGGCGTGGCCTGGGCAATCTGCTGGGTATAGTTGGTACCGCGGTAGCGCGTCTCGTGGTTCCACACGATCTCCACGCCCGTCTTGGGGATGGGGAACGGATAGTAGTGTCCGACGAGATTGGCGATGCCATCACCGCCGTTGATCAACTCGGCGCTCGCGGCGCTCTTCTTCGCCGCCTCGTAGATATCCTCGGGCGAAGATGCGCTACGACGAGTCGGATAGACCGGAATCTTGTAAGTGTCCGGGTAGCGCTTGAACATGGCCAGTTGGCCAGGCGTCAGCTTGTCCTTGTACTGATCGACGTTCGCCGGTGTGATGACGAACAAGGGCTTGTCGCCGGCGTAGGGATCTCCGAGGAAACCGTTGCCGTCCAAGGCGGCGGCGCCGGGCTTCAGCCCGCCAGTCCAGGCAGGAATACTGCCATCGGCGTTACCGGCCTTCTCGCCGCCCAGCGGGGTCAGGGAAGTTCCGAGCTTGGCGATCTCTTCGGGAGAGATCGCCGCCATCACGCCTGTGGCCAACAGCGACAGCGCGAGTGCGCTAGATTGCAGAAGTAGGATTTTTTTCATGGAGTTCTGCCTTTGGACGATCAGAAGTTCACGCCAAAGCTGAGCGAAACGAAGTCCCGGTCAGTCATGGTGTTGTATTCGCCATCGAAGTAGTTGGTGTAACTGAGGCTGGCGGTATAGGTGTTCAGGTAGTCGGCATCCAG
Source organism: Pseudomonas sp. PDNC002 (assembly GCF_016919445.1). Taxonomy (NCBI): domain Bacteria; kingdom Pseudomonadati; phylum Pseudomonadota; class Gammaproteobacteria; order Pseudomonadales; family Pseudomonadaceae; genus Pseudomonas; species Pseudomonas sp. PDNC002. The sequence goes on from NZ_CP070356.1 coordinate 4,491,354, forward strand.
CCCCAGGCTGATGGCTTTGGCACCTTCCTCGAAGTTCGGGCCGCGCCCTTCCACGTCGTGGGACCAGGCCATGTTCGGCTTGAGGTTTATCCCGGCGAAGACGTTCGGGTAATCGAGCACGCCGCGCAGGCGGTAGCCCCACGAGTTGGTGGAGTAGAAACCGTGGCTGTTGCATTTCTGGGCCGGGTTGCTGGCGTTAGGCAGCCCCTGGTTGGTGCCGGCGCAACTCGCGGCGCCCGCCGTTCCAGGGAGAATGCCGGAGCCGAACGCGGGGTTGCGGCCAAAGCGGATGTCCGTGCCATCGGTATCACCCAGGCCATTGATGCGGTTGTAGCCAACCTCGCCGATCAGTGTCAGGCGCTCGGAGCCCATCACCTGGTCGAAGAACTGGGTCGCCGTGACCTGGCTCTGCAACACCGGCATGCGCTTGTAGCCATTGATCACACCACCGCGCGGCACATCCGCGACATAACCACTGGTAACCAGGGGCGACAAGCCGACGGTCCCGGGCACGTTGGTCGTGGCGCTGAGCAGGTCCGCGGTGTTGATCTGCAATGGCATGTTCGGCCGGTAGCTCAACTCGCCGCCGAGCGACGTGCCGCCGATGTTGGTCTGGAAGCTCAGGCCATAGAGACGGATGTCCTCCGGATAGTCGATGAAGTAGCCGGCATTACGCGGCACGTTCAGCGCATTGGGCGGCGAACCGGCACCCGTGGTTCGAACGGTGCTCAGGAACGGGTTGCGGCTGTGGTAGTTCATCGCGTAGGCCGCCAGCTCGGTATCGTTCAGGTCCGGGATGAACCAGCGCAGCGCCAGACCGAACTGGCCGCTATCGCGCGCATCGTTGTCCTTGACCCGGGGGATGTAGACGTCGTCCAGCCCACGCCCAACGGCCAGTGCGCTACCTGTGTTGCTGGCCTTGCCGGGCGCCAGATCGAGACCGGACACCACCAGGCGGTCGTTGCATCCCTTCGGGATACCGTCGTTGCCGAAGAAGGTGCCGCAGTTGTCGGCGACCGTCTTGTCCCACTCCAGCTGGTAGAACGCTTCGGCGTTGACGTTCTCGATCAGCCCTTGGGAGATGTAGAACATGTTGACCGGAACCAGGCCTTCCTTGATCTCGGAGCCCGGGCGCCGCAGAGCGGCAACATCGACCGGGTTGATCGAGTTGATGCCGTTCTGGATGAAGGTGCTTTCCCCCCAGCTCACCACCTGCTTGCCGAGGCGGACGTTGCCTGGCAGGTCGCCCAGCGAGTAGTTGTGATAGAGGAAGCTGTCGAGGAACATCGCGCCGGACGATTTCGCCGCGCGATCACGACCGTGGTCGTCGATGTCGTAGAAGTGCTGGCTGCCATCTTTGAGTTCAGCGTCATACCAGTACTTGCCGCGGACGAAGGCGCCACTGTCACCGTACTTGAGCTCCAGGTCATGGAGGCCCTTGAAGATGGTCGAGAAATTCTCGCCGCTCCGGAAGTTCAGGCGGCCGTCATCGACGGTTCGCGAGGACGACTTTCCGCCCTTCACACCCACGGAGTTGAAGTTGGAGATGAACTGTTTGTCGGGAGCCTGCGTGGACCAACTGCCCCCGACGGACAGCGAGGAATCGAACTTACCTTCGATTTCACCAATGTTGAAATCGATGGCGCTGGCCGGCGAACCGACGCCCAGGGCGACGGCGGCGGCCAGCAGCTGCAACTGCGGCTGAAAAATTCCGCGTCTTGTTGTTCTTGTCATGCGGCGCTCCGAAAGCGGATCTGTGTTGGGAGACCAGATGCTATCGAGGCGCCTTGCACAGCCAATTCACCCGATTGGGTAATTCTTTCAGACGAAATTCGGCGCGCTGGATGCCCATTGCTTCGGCTAGGAAAAGATGCGTTACCAAGAGTGACAACGTGCTACCAAACCCGCGCGCCAGAGCCTTTCCAAACACGAAACAAGCACCCCTGAAAATGATAACGCCCCACCGGATTACCGGTGGGGCGCTGGGTGCTTCGTGGGACGTTGTGCGACTCAGGATCGAGGCGGAACCTTACCCTTCCAGATGGTGAAGATACCTGTGGCTCTCAGCACCGTTCGATCGCCGACTTTCAACAGGCAATCGGCGTTGGCGAAACTGCTGCCGAACTTGAGTATCTGCACATGTGCCTCGAGCCAGTCGCCCTCCCGGACAGCACCCAGGTAGTCGAGGCTGAGGCTGACGGTGATGGGCGGAACTTCGAGTCCATACTGGCGCTTGAACACTACGCCGAAGGCAGAATCCGCCAGGGTGGCGAGGAACCCGCCGTGCACGATGCGCACACTGTTGAGTAAATGCTCACCAATGCGCACACCCAGCACCGGCAGTTCGTCATGCAGGTAGAAACCACCACAGTAGCGAACGAAGCCCGGCGGGGTCGGCAGCACCGAAAATCCCGAAGGAACGGACTCCAGAACTGGGCTGGTGACGCTCATCAGTTGACCGCCTTGCTCTTGCCAGCCCAGAACGGCTCGCGCAGTTCGCGCTTGAGGATTTTTCCTGCGCCAGTGAGGGGCAGCGCTTCGCGGAATTCCACCGACTTCGGGCACTTGTAGCCGGCGATGTATTCACGGCAGTAGCTGCGCAGATCTTCCGCGGCGACCTCGACGCCCGGCTTGCGCACGACCACCGCATGCACCGCCTCGCCCCATTGCTCATGGGGAACACCGATGACCGCGCACATCAGCACTGCCGGATGACGGGCGATGATGTTTTCCACCTCGGCGGAGTACACGTTCTCGCCGCCGCTGACGATCATGTCCTTCAGCCGGTCGACAATGAACAGGTAGCCTTGCTCGTCCATATAGGCGCCATCCCCGGTGAACAGCCAACCATGGCGCAGCGCCTTGGCGGTCTCCTCCGGTTTGTTCCAATAGCCGACCATGATGTTCGGGCCGCGAACGATGATTTCTCCGACGGTGCCACGGGGAACCTCGACGCCCTCCTCATCGACGATCTTGACGTTGACGCCTAGCCCGGCGCGCCCGACCGAGCGGATCAGCCCGCTCTTGCGTGCTGCGGGCCCGTGGTTCTCCGGCGGGTTGGTGGAGACGATCGGGCACGCTTCCGTCAGGCCGTAGGAATGCGAAAGCTGGAGATGCGGCAGTTTGGCGAGAACCTGCTCGATCATTTCACCCGCGGTCGGCGATGCACCGTAGGTCAGGCGCTGCAGCGACGACAGGTTGTACTTGTCGAACTCCGGATGGGCGAGCAGGCCGAGGATCATCGTGGGCACCAGGATCGCATCCGTCACGCCCTCCTCCGTGACCGCCTTGAGCACGGCGGCGGCATCGAAGGTTGGCTGAATCACGTGCGAGCCACCAGCGATGAAACCGGATACCACGCGAGCCAGCCCGGCGATGTGGAACAGCGGCATCACGTGGAGGTCGCGCTGCTCCGCCCCCTGATGGATTTCCGCCATGCGCTGGATGCACGCCGACCAGAGGTTGAGATGGGTCTGTATCACGCCCTTCGGGAAGCCTGTCGTGCCACCCGTATACATGATGCAGGCGATGTCCTCGCCACCGCGTCCGGCATCCTCGATCGGTTCAGCCTTGGCCAGCAGCGTCTCGTAATCGAGCATGCCCTGCGGCGCACTCTTCTCGCCGGCATAGATGAACATCGGAGCGTTGCGCGACTGGGCACGGATACCCTCGACCATGGGCAGGAAATAGTCGTCCACCAGCAGGAAGCGGGTGTTGCAATCGTCCAGCGAGTAGACGATCTCCGGTACGGCCCAGCGGATGTTCACCGGGTTCAGCACACCGCCGCCCCACCAGGTGCCCTGCATGTACTCCAGGTAACGGTCGGAATTGAGTGCGAGCATGCTGACGCGGTCGCCCGGGACCATGCCCAGCCCCCGCAATGCGCCCGCGAGGCGAGCGACACGCTCGCCGAATTCACGGAAGGTGCGACGGCGCGCACCGAAGATGGTGACGATCTTGTCAGGCGTCTGCTGCAACGAACGTTGTAGGCCTTGGGTCAGGTACATGGTGAGGATCCTTGGAATTGTTGTTATCGGGCCCGACGCTCAGGAGGCGCGTCGAGCCATCTCCTGTTCCTGCAACTCACGCCAGGCAATCTTGCCGGTGGCATTCTTTGGCAGGCTGTCGACGATCTGCGCCAGGCGTGGCGCCTTGTACGTAGCCATGTGCTCGCGACACCAGGCGAGCAGCTCCTCGGCGCTGAGCACCGAGCCAGGCTTGAGGGTTACCACCGCCTTGACGGTTTCGCCGCGATGCGGGTCCGGCGCGGCAATCACGCAGGCCTCGGACACCGCTGGATGCCCATGCAGCATCGCCTCGATTTCCGCCGGCCAGACCTTGAACCCAGCGGCATTGATCATGCGTTTGAGACGGTCGCGCATGAACAGGTAACCGTCCTCGTCCATGCTGGCCAGGTCGCCCGTGCGCAGGAAGCGCTTGCCATCGATGACGATGAAGGTCTCGGCATTGGCCTTGGGATTGTTCCAATAGCCGAGCATGATCTGCGCCGCGTGGGCGACGATCTCCCCGACCTCGCCCTGCGCTACCGGCTCCAGGGTCTCCGGATCGAGCAGGCGCAGGTCCACGCCATAGGTGGGAATCCCCAGGCAACCGCGCTTGGGCTTGTACAACGGATTGGTGCAGAGGAACGAGGCGGTCTCGGTCAGGCCGTAACCCTCGATGTACTCCAGCCCGTAGCGGTTCTTCAGCAGGTCGTTGATGTGCTGCGGTGTCGCTGCGCCACCACCGGTGATGATGTTCAGGCTGGACAGGTCGCGTTGCTCGATGCCGGGCTGGGCGAAGAAGTCCACCAGCATGGTCGGCAACGCCGCCCAGAACGTCACGCCATGCCGCTCGATCAGTTTGGCGGCGGTCTCCCGCTCCCAGCGCGACATCAGCACGATGGTGGCGCCGTTGAAGATTGCCGCGTTGACGTTGGTCTGCAAGCCGAGCAGATGGAACAGCGGCGCCACGGCGAGGAACACCGAGGACGAATTCGTCGGCCGCCACAGGCTACCGCCGACGAAGGAGGTGCTGACCGTGCGATGGGTGTGCACGCACGCCTTGGGTTTGCCGGTGGTGCCCGATGTATAGGGCAACATGCACAGGTCATCGGGGCCGGCTCGATGGGGTGCGGGCGAGCGGTGCTGGGCCAACGCGTCATTCCAGCGTGTGCATCCAACGGGCAGCGACGTGGCGGAGGAGCGGATACGCAGCCACTCCGGGATGTCCAGGCCCGCGTCGTCGTTGCCCAGGGCGTCGCCGTAGGTATGCGCGATGACGTGACGCAGCGAAGTCCTGCCCAGTAACGGCGCGATCTGGTCGAGCAGCTCTTCGCCGACGAACGCGGCGACTGCACCACTATCGCTGACGATGTGATCCATCTCCTCCAGCAGCAGCATGGCGTTGGCCGGCACCAGCACCGCATCGGCGCGCAGGATGGCGAAATAGGCCGCGATGAACTGTGGGCAGTTCTGGCTGAACACCACCACCCGATCGCCGCGTTCGACGCCACAGACCTGCTGCAGGTATGCAGCCATCTGCTCCACGTCGCGCAGCAGATCGGCATAGCGGTAGGCCGCGCCATAGAACTGAATGGCGGTCTTGTCCGGGTAGCGCCGCGCGGCGATTTCCAGGTTGCCGAAGATGCTCTCCTGCGGAACGTGGACCAGGCGCGTCGGCACGTTAGCCGAATGTCGTGGATCGACGCTCAGAGGACTGCCCGGCCGCTCGATCACATCGGGCGGCGTCGGGTGGGGATGCGTATAGGCCATGAAGCGTCTCCTCGCTCGCGGGCTATCTGCCCGCTGTTGGAATTGTTATCGCCTCAGAAGGCGGTATCACCGTCCAGCAGACGTTTGGCGATGGTGCGCCGTTGGATTTCCGAGGTGCCATCGGGAATGCGCATGGTTCTGGCGAAACGGAAGCCCTCTTCCAGGCGCAGCTCGTTGGTCAGCCCCATGCCGCCGTGCACCTGCATGCAGCGGTCCATTACCCGGCAGAGCGCCTCGGTGGAGGACGCCTTGACGATGGAAACCTCCTTCGTGGCCGGCTTGCCCTGATCGATCAACCAGGCACAGTGGGACACCATGCTCTTCACCGAATAGATATCCATGGCGCACTCGGCAAGCATCGCCTGGATCATCTGGTGGTCGGCGATGGGCTTGCCGAAGGTCTTGCGAACCTTCGAATACTCCAGCGCCTGATCCAGTGCCCAGCGCGCCAAGCCCAGGCAGGATGCAGCCATGCTCAGGCGACCGGCGTTGACGCCGTCCAGCGCCACGCTCAGGCCCTTGTCCACCGGCCCCAGGCGATGGCTATCCGGCACCCGCACGTCGTCCAGCGCAATGATGCCGATGTCGGCACCCAGGTGGCCCATGGTCGGGATCACGCTGGGCACCGAGAAGCCCGGCGTATCGGTCGGCAGGAAGAAACCGCTGATACCGCCCCGCCCTGCCCTTGCCTTCTCCTCGTCGGTCACCGCGAAGATCATCGCGTAGTCGGCATAAGGCGCGTTGGTGATCCACTGCTTGCTGCCATTGATCACCCAATGGTCGCCGTCACGTACCGCGCGACTGCGCATGGCGAACACATCGGAGCCGGCGTCCGGCTCGCTGAGGCCGAAACACATGGTCTTGGCGCCACTGGCGATGTCCGGCAGGTACTTCTCCAGCACCGCCGGCTCCATGTGTCTGAGCACCGGCGTCAGGCCGTTGGTGAAGGGGGACGGCAGGATCACCGTGTGGATCAGATGGCGCGACGGACCGACATAGTGGTTCAGGCGCTCCTGAATGTAGACGGCAGCCTGGGCACCGAGCCCGCCGCCACCCAGCGACTCATCGCCCAGCGCGGTGTAGAAGCCCGCCTCGGCGGACAGTGCGCGCACTGTCGCACGCAGGGCCATCAGCTCCGGCGCATAACGGCCATCCTCCGTGTACAGCTTGCGCTCGTTGTGCAGCAACGCTGCATGCGCCTTTTCCAGCGGCGCCACCTCGCGGTCGATGAAGCGGATCAGCGCGTCACCAAAGGCAACCCATTCGTCAGGTACGGTGTAGTCCATGGGTGCTCTCCTTACACCGGATCCCAGCCAAACACGCTGGCCGATACGTCCAGCGGCACGAAGGACGGCGCGAAAGCCGGCAACAGGTGTTCCGCTAGCGATTGCGCAGTCCAGCCCTCGGCGCGGTGCAGCGAACGCACCGGACGCGGCTGGCTCATCAGGAACACTTCATTCTTGCGCACGGTGAAGATCTGCCCATTGACGCTAGCGGCGGCGTCGCTGGCGAGGAAGGTCGCCATGGCGGCGATCGGCGCTGGCGTCATCGACTTGATCTTCTCCACCCGCGCGGCCTGCGCAGGGTCCTCCGCCGGAATGGAACCGACCATGCGGCTCCAGGCGAACGGTGCAATGCAGTTGGAGCGTACGCCATAGCGTGCCCCGTCCAGGGCAATGGATTTGGACAGCCCGGCGATCCCCAGCTTGGCGGCGGCATAGTTGGCCTGGCCGACGTTGCCGATCAAGCCGGAGGTTGAGGTCATGTGGACGAAAGCGCCGGACTTCTGCTCGCGGAAATGGGTGATCGCCGCGCGACTCATGTAGAAACTGCCGTACAGGTGCACCTTGATCACCGAGTCGAACTCTTCCGGGGTCATCTGGTGGAAAATGCGGTCGCGCAGGATGCCAGCATTGTTCACCACGGCGTCGATACGACCGAAGCTGTCCATCGCCAACTGGACGATGCGCTGGGCACTGTCCCATTCGGAGACGCTGTCGCGGCTCAGCACGGCCTCGCCGCCAGCGGCGCGGATGGCGTCCACCACTTCACGGCCAGGGTCTTCATCATCGACCGCGCCAGTGACAGTGACACCGACGTCGTTGACGACAACGCGAGCACCTTGCGCAGCCATTTGCAGTGCCATCTCGCGGCCGATGCCACGGCCAGCTCCGGTAACGATGGCAACCTTGCCTTCCATCATCTGCGAACTCATCGTTTGCTCCTTCGAATTCTTGTTGTGCGGGCCTCAGCGGAACGCGCTGACACCGGTGATCTCGCGGCCCTGGATCAATGCCAGGATGCCGTTCATGCCGTCGGGCACCTGGAACATGCGCGCGTCGCGCCACATCCGCTCGATGCCCAGTTCTTCGGTGATGCCCATGCCGCCATGCACCTGCATGGCGAGGCCGAGTGCACGTTCGCAAGCCTGGGTGGCGTAGCGCTTGGCCATGGCGGATGTACCGTTGGCGCGCTGCCCGCGGTCCATGGCATCGAGCGCCTGGTAGCAGAGCAGGCGCGAAGTGACGATCAGGGTTTCGATATCCGCCAGGTCCTGCTGCACCAACTGGTGAGCGGCGAGCGGTTTGCCGAACTGCTCGCGGACCTTGGCGTATTCCACTGACATTTCGAAGGCCTTTTGCGCCAGGTGCACGCACATCAGGCCGATCAGCGGACGGTTGCCGTTCCAGCCAACGGTGAGGGTCTTGGCCGCATCCCCGGCTTCGCCGATCAGATGGGTGCGCGGGATGCGCGTCTCTTCGAACACGACCTCGCTCAGATGCCCTTGCTGCAGGCCGGTGACCGCGATCTCACGGACGTCCACCTGGGAGAGGCTGCGGTCGACCAGCGCACGCTGGGCGATGGGCCGGCCACGCTCGTCGTTGCCGAGGGTGCAGGAGACGTTCAGGACGTCACAGACCGACGCGTTGGTGATCCATATCTTGCGGCCGGTGATGTAGGCATGGGTGTCATCGAGGCGAATGCGGGTCTTCACGGCATTCGAGTCGGAGCCGGCGTTGACCTCGGAGTTGGCGGTGCAGGCAATCTTGCGGCCGGCGATCAGGTCCGGCAGGTACTGGTCCGCAATCTCCGCCGGACAACCGGAGTAGATACGCGCCACGGTGCCCTCATGGGAGATCAGCGACAGTGCGACGATGGCCGGCAGCTGTTCGAGGATCAGCCCATAGTCGAGCATCTTCAGGCCACCGCCACCGACTTCCGGAGGCAGACGGGGCGCGGTAACGCCCAACTCGGCCAGCGCCGCGTAGATCTGCAGCATGGCGCTCTTGGGCAGCGGCTTGTCCAGCGGATGGCGGGCCAGCACCGGGTCGATGCGGTCACGGACCATGCGCCGAGCCGCATCTATCATCATTTCCTGGGATTCGTTGGGAGCGAAGTTCATGGGCGGGCTTCTCAGGCGCCGGTGTATTTCGGCGGGCGTTTTTCGGCGAAGGCCTTGCGGCCTTCGATACGGTCCTTGCTGTCGCGCAGCAGTCCCCAGTGCAGGTTGGCCTGGGTGACGAAGTCGCGCGGCGCGAGATGGCTGGACTCCACGGCCAGTCGCTTGATCGCCTGCACCGCCAGCGGACCGTTCGCCGCTATGCGCTCCGCCAGTTGCATGGCCAGCGGCAGCAACTGTTCACGGGGGACGCAGTCGCTGATCAAACCGATGCGTCGCGCCTCGTTGGCATCGATACGCTCGCCGGTCAGTGCCAGCTTCATCGCATGGGCCGCCGGAATGGCACGCAGCAGGTACTGCACGCCGCCGACTGCAGGGATGCTGGCCACCTTCGCCTCGGGCAAGGCAAAGCTCGCTTCGTCGCTGGCGATCCGCAGGTCGCATTGCAGCGCCAGTTCCAGGCCGCCGCCCAGGCAATAGCCATGGATGACGGCGATCATCGGCTTCCAGATTTCCAGATCGCTCAGGTCGATCAGCCGTGTGTAGCCGCCCTCTTCCGCTTCCGCGGAGCGGCTCTTGAAGGCGCCACTGGGGAAACTGGTGGACGGCGGCAGCGTCGCCTTGAGGTTGGCGCCGGTGCAGAACGCCTTGTCGCCCGCGCCGGTCAGGACGATAGCGCGTACCTGATCGTCGTCCTGGCAGGTATTCAACGCCTTGCGCAGATGACGCAGGTCGCCGATGGTCAGCGCATTCATGGACTCAGGCGCGTCGAGGGTGATGACTGCGACGTGGCCAACGATCTGGAACTGGATGGCCATGGGCTCAGACGCTCGGACTTGAGAGGGAACGACCACCACAGACATACAA